>CAYZDF010000001.1:0-15026 GCA_964477085.1 uncultured Gracilibacteraceae bacterium
ACTCGAAATGCGGAGTATCCGCAAGGGTACCGTGGGTTCGAATCCCACTCTCTCCGCCATAAAAGAAAGAGAACTTCATCGCAAGATGAAGTTTATTTAATAAGAGAGTGGGATTCGAACGGGCGGAAAAGTCGCTCCTGGCCCTCCATGGCCGTCAGAAAATGCGCCCAATGGAAGCATTTTCCCGCCCGGCGTGATAGCGAGCCAGATCCGAGCGGAGCGAATCCTACTATCTCCGCTATATAGAATATGTAAATCTGCATGAACACCAAGTTTAGGCGGTTTTATTATTTTCTTCTTAAAGATATGGAAATTAAGATTTTCTAGAAGAGATATTAATTTCTGAGAAAGCAATTAGCAAGATTTTAGTACCCTGGATCATTTTTTATGAATTTTTTAATTTTTTATCATTTTGGGCTGATCTTTATATAGTAAATATTTTAAATGGTGAACAGGTTCAAGTTACGGAGGATAGCAGTTCTGTGACTGCAAATGCGTGTCTTAACACAGAATTACCATATATTTCGTAGGCACAAAATATTAATCTAATAGGAGATAAGCTTTATTACTGGGGTAATCGTGATCTTAAGAATCTTAGCGAAAATATCATATATTGTGGAGACAAATCCGGAGAGCAGGAAGTCCTTCAAAACGCCAGACTTCTAAAAATTGTGAATAAAAAATATTTTGCCTATGAGAGAGAAACTGTTGATGGCCTTTTGGAAACGTTGCTATATGAGGTTGAAACTGTAAAATTTTCCATTATAGCCAATGAAAAAATGCAGGAAGAAGGAGTTTTTGTTACGGATGATGGGAACCTCTGTTTTATGACTGGAGATACGACTGGAGGGATATACCAGGGTGTAGTTTATAATCCAAATACTAAAGAGTCGCAGATATTTGATATATACAACGGAGAACGGGATTTTCCGGATCAGGATATAGATCGACGACAGTTCGGGCATTTTAGGGGGGCGTTTGAACAGGACGGGGAATGTGTATTTCTGTTCAGTGTTGAAAAATACAGTAAATCACAGATGAAATATATCAAAGAATACTTAGCCTATAGTACAAAGACGAAGAAGCTCATTGAAATCGAAAACTACGGTGACATTTGGCTTGTGAATATGAACATCAGTCCATCAGGAGAGTATATTGCTGTAACAAAACACCAAAGTCCTGGCGATGATGACTTTCTATTCGATGTAATAAATACTGACACTATAATTAAGCAACTTAAATAAAGTGGGTCCGTCGTATAACAGTGAACTACCAAAATATGAGATAATATGCAAGTAATAACCAGACTTCGGGAATTCACGGGACATTTGATGCCGGTGTTTACGTCAGGCAGCGCATCATAGACACGGACCCGGTAGCAGCCCACAGGCTTCAAAAACTAATTGTAGTAAGCGATTTACTCTTAAAAAAACGAATCTGACTTTTTCTAAAACCAATATGACAGATAAAGGATTTTCTAGTCTGGAACAAAACTTACAAGGAGGTGGTTAAAATGACAATCAAAGAGGTTGGATGCTGTGGTGCATATTGTGGAACTTGTCCGGTGAAAAAGGAACATCAATGTAAGGGTTGTAAATTAGGATATGATAATGGAGAACGGGATATTAATAAAGCAAAATGTAAGATAAAAGTTTGTTGCATCAAGAAAGGGTTTAATTCCTGCGCAGATTGTTCAGAACTTTTTACATGTTCGATTGTTAATGATTTTTATAATAAAAATGGATATAAATACAGGAAATATAAAGAAGCCGTTAATTTCATAAGATCAAACGGATACAATGATTTTATCGAAATAGCTGATAACTGGACAAGTGTATTTGGAAAGTATAAATAATCTTTGAGTCATGAATAAATATTTAGGAGGAAGTCATTTGTTAAAAGGCTTTTCGAAGCAAGAAAAAAGCTGGATGATGTATGATTGGGCTAATTCTGCTTATTCCATCATCGTTTCAGCTTCAATACTTCCTATATATTTTAAATCCATGGCCGAGAATTCAGGATTAAGTTCGAATGTAGCTGATTCCTATTGGGGTTATTCAACTTCCATAGCGACATTGGTAGTTGCTCTACTGGCTCCGATTCTTGGTACGTTGGGAGACTATAAAGAAATGAAGAAACGACTGTTCATCGTATTTTTCATTCTCGGTATTTTCTCAACAGCTTCTTTAGCGTTTACAGAGGAGTGGAGTTTTCTATTATTGTTGTATATACTGACAACAATCGGTTTTCTGGTAGCCAATATTTTTTATGATGCCTTTCTGATCGATATCACGACAGATGACAGATTTGATAAGATTTCCACATATGGCTTCGCATTTGGCTATATCGGAGGAAGTACAATTCCATTTATTATATCGATAATACTGATCAATTTTGGTCCGGAAATTGGTGTATCAACCGGAACCGCAGTCAAATTTTCCTTTTTGCTGACGGCAGCTTGGTGGGCCGTGTTTACAATCCCATTATTAATAAATGTAAAACAAAGATATTCTATCGAAATAGAACCTAACTTAATCTATCATAGCTTTGAACGACTATGGAATACTTTCAGGCATATCAAGAAATATAAACAAATATTTCTATTTCTAATTGCCTATTTTTTCTATATCGATGGAGTCAACACAATTATTCACATGGCAGCGGTTTATGGTGCCAGTGTGGGAATAGACAATACTACTTTACTCTTAGCACTTTTAGTCACTCAGATCGTAGCCTTTCCCTGCGCAATTATTTATGGCAAAATAGCAGAAAAAGTTGGTAGTCATCGAATGATTGCGATCGGGATTGGAATCTATATTATTATTTGTATCTTAGGGTATAACATGAATACAGCAATAGAATTCTGGATGCTCGCTATTCTGGTGGCAACTTCTCAGGGAGGTATTCAAGCCTTATCACGATCCTATTTTGGTAAGATGATCCCAAAAGAACAATCGAATGAATTCTTTGGCTTATATGATATATTTGGTAAGTTTGCGGCAATTATGGGGCCTGCTCTCTTTGGTTTATTCAGTCAATTAACAGGTCAGTCTCGCTATGGTGTTTTAAGTGTGATGATCCTTTTCATTATTGGCGGGATTCTATTTATTGTCAATAACCATAAAGGTCATGTAACATCTAATGCTTAAACATATTGAGCACTATGATTATAAGACTTTCCCAGTTGGTAGAATCCTTTTTCCAAAAAGAAGTAAGATAAAAACTTCTCCTTATGTTATAGAACGACTTGAAAACATACATACTAAAATATAATTACAAAAAAAGGAGGTGTTTTTAAAGTGGCTAAAAGTAAAATGGAAAAGAGTATAAAAGGGACTAAAAAAGATATTAATCGCTTTGTTGATGAGGTAAAAGAGAGTACGAAAGATGCTGTGGAATATATTAAAGATAAAACAAAGTGAATAACAAAGTAAATAACATTGGGGTTTTGCCGATAATGGCAGAGCCTCTTTTTCATTGTCTCTTTATAAGTTAATGAAAGAGAAATACTATACAAGACAGAAGGGAAAAAGAACAGCTATAACGAACAATACTATTTAGGTTTGAAAATAATCAATTTAACTGGAGCCCGTTTTAGGCTACAGTATGACAGAAGGAATAATTGGAATAGAATGGAGGGATCAGATGATCATCATCGGCGCAATTATTTTTTATGTAGGTTTTTTTGGTTTCCTTATTGGGTTCGTTGCATTGCTTAAAGGGAGTATTATTAACCTAAGAATCAATGATAGAAAACAAGCTCTCAAAGTTATAGGGCTGTCAATCATACTCGCTATTGTCGGCTCCTTAATTGTTGGACCGGAAGGCAAACGTACTTCTGATGTTTCGGAGGTCAAGGTTGCACCAGCGTATTCGAGCCAAATAATAGGATAAGTTTAATTAACATTGTCAGTATTTTTTTAATTTTATGTCGTACCTAATAATTATCAAATTAAAGACAAACAACTCATTGTTTTAATGTTATAAATATTGCAAAGGGCTATTGACGAGTTAGTCATCAATAGCCCTTTCTGCGGTTCCGGATGAATTTGAAATTACTTGATCTCTAGATCATCGGGATTTTTGTCCTTAGCTGGAATAGCATCGGTGTTTTCTCCTATTGTCTCTGCCACTTTTGCCTTGGCTTCTACTTCTTTGGTTCTTTGGGCAAACAGACTAAACTTGCTTGGCATAAATCTAACCTCCTTATATTTTGTTAAATTTATAACAATACTTTTTAGTTATTCCATAATATCCCTATAATTATACAATAAACAACATAAGAATAAAGAAGATCATTATATTATTAGCTGATGAAGAATATAGTAGAAATACGCTGCCAGTTTAATACTTTAACCATGGTATAAACTTAATAATTTTGCATTAATTGTCTTATTATGCTAAAATCGATTATTGTAAAAATATGTAGAATATATGTACTATCTGAAATATCTATGCACATCTGAAAATAAAACAGTTATAATACATGACAAAATACACTAAGTAATATTGTAAATAAATGGTAATATTGAATACAACATAAAAAAATGGTCTACATACATATCATTGATTATATATTTTACAACTCTTTAATTCATAAAGAACTTTAAGAGGAAAAACAAAACATTTATAGGCATATCCAATAAGGAGGAAAGAAAGTGGTTACAGAAGGTAGGATTAGCCGTTTCTTGGCTTTAGCCGTTGTAACAATTGTGATTCTTTCACAGGCTATATTCTTAGGAACAGCTACCTTTGCCGAGAACAGGGAGAAAGAAAACCAGAAAGAAATAGATATCTGGGGAACAGCTGAATATCAAATTTATAATAGACAGAACATCGAAACTTTGGCCAAAGAATACCAAGTTGAGCCAGAATATCTTTACTACATTGCAGAGGTAGAAAAAATATTCAATTTACAACCTTATGAGCTATTTGCGCTAATTTACCAGGAATCTAAATTTATACCGCAAACTAAAATGGATGGGGGATCTCTATCATATAGTACAACTCAGATGAAATTGACAACGGCCAAAACAGCATTCATGGCTATTACTGAATATTATAATAAGGATATTAGTTATCCCACCCATGAATTACTTGATCAGGATAAGTATTATGCTACCTTTTTAGCTGGAGGTTATTTAAGGTATTTACATGATGTCTATAAAGAAAACAAATTCGAGTCTTACACTGCTTATCGCTGGGGTATTGGTGGCAGACTGGAGTACTTTGAAGCTAATGGCCATTATAAATCGCCCTATGCTCTCCAATTGACTGAAGTGATGAATGCGTTTGCAGAGGGTAAAGCAAAGATAGTTTAGAAATAGTTAATCAATTTGAAAAGCTGTATAATTCCCTGAATCGACAGAAATAAGGATCTCCTCTTTTTTGAGAGGAGCTTTTTTTTAGGATTTTTCAATGTATAATTTTACAAAAATTGTAAATAATAGGTATAGTGATCTGATAAAAATACATTAAATTTAGACTGCTCTACATTTCTATTATAGATTTGTGAATAAAAGGGCAGGGCAGGTTTAACAAGGAGGAAACTAAAATGTTCCCGGTACGGGAAAGTAGTCGTTACTTAGCCAAAGCCTTAGCAGCACTGCTTATCGCAACTCAACTTGTTTTACTTAGTCTCACTGTTCTTGTAAATACCAGTACCCCAACAAAACAAAAAAACAACCATTTTGTATCTGGGCCAAAAGATAGTTGGGGGTTATTACCAATAATGCCACTTATCAACGAGCCTCAGAAAGACAAAAGCACTTTCAATGTACAAAAAATCCCTGAAGCTGAAGTAAAAAGTGATGTATATTCAACAGAAAAGATTAATAACAAAATCATTAAATTAGCCAATAAATATAATGTCGACCCTAACTACTTAAATTATATCGTTAGTGTAGAAAAAAAATTCAATCTCGAGCCTTGTGAACTTTTAGCTTTAATTGCTCAGGAATCAGGATTCAAACCACAGACCCACATGGATGGGGGTTCATTATCGTACAGTACGACCCAAATGAAGATGCCTACGGCAAAGACTGCCTATATGGCGATTACAGAATACTATAAAATGGATATACCCTATCCAACAGAGGAATTACTGATTAAAGACAAGTATTATGCAGCCTTTTTGGCTGGAGGATATCTTCGTTATCTCCATGATGTCTATAAGGATAAATACGAATCATATACTGCTTATAACTGGGGTATCGGGGGAAGGATGATTTATTATAAAAATAACGGGCACTTTAAGTCCCCATACGCGATCAAAGTAGCGAACTTAGTCAACTCTTTTGCCCAGTTTGTGGGAGAAGAATATAAGGGTGTCAACAGTATTAGACAAGTACAAACTGACGACTCATCTTTAATTTATGATAATTATAAAGAAACTTAGGGGAGAGTAGCACTTAATTATAAGTATTGGTTATAATAAAACATAATAAAAGAAGTAACAAGATTTGTTAAATACTAGGGCGACAGAATAATGGCAGCGCCCAATTTTTTTTGAAAAATTAAATGAAAAAAGTAAAAAATAGAAGGAATTCGTAAAAATTTCTAGAAAATATAACTGTTTAACGTGTCAATTAGGATTATCTATTAAATACCTATATTGTAATTAGTAAAAAGATGTGTAGAACTGAGCCCCGGGTGTCTGACATGGTTTGTATAACCACTTGTTTCTCACTTCGCCGAGTTACAGGTGGTTTTTATATTAATGTATTTTGCTTTCCTAGGTAAAGGAGCCATTGATAGGAGGAGTAATATGGAGGAAATATTGAGCTTATTACTCATACTTGTTTTTTTAGCCGGAGCTACAGTCCCATCTATAATCGCTAATAACAGAAGACTGTCGTTAACTTTCGGTTGTCTATTGGGAGCTATCGGATCAGTTATCTCATTATATCTGGCAATTGAAGGCTTATTATTTTCTGAACCTATCAGGATTAACTTAGGTCATATCCTACCTTCCATATTTCTGGAGCTTTATATTGATAAGCTAAGTGCATTCTTTATATTAACAATCACTATTGTTTCGTTGTTAACAAGCATCTATTCCATACGATACATGAAAATTTATGCGCATGAAAACATGGCATGGTGGAGTTTTTGTTATAACTTATTTATTTTGTCCATGATCTTAGTGGTTACAGTTAACAATATTATTCTATTTTTACTCTTCTGGGAGGTTATGACACTGACCTCATACTTTCTGGTTACCTTCAGTTTCAGAAGAGAGCAAGTGCGAAAAGCCGGCTTTGTTTATCTGGTAATGACGCATATTGGGACAGTATTTATTACCTCTGCATTTTTCCTTCTTTCTAGTACGGGGGGAGGATGGGGTTTCGATAGCCTGATTGCCAATGCTAAAGTCCTAAACCCTGAGATAAGGAATGTCATATTTTTGTGTGCCTTAATAGGTTTTGGTACCAAAGCCGGAATGGTACCACTCCATGTATGGTTACCTCAAGCTCATCCTGCAGCGCCAACAAATATTTCAGCATTGATGAGCGGTGTGATGCTTAAGACAGCTATATATGGCATGATCCGTGTAATCATGAATTTTCTGGGATCAGGCCCCTCCTGGTGGGGAGTATCGCTTATGACACTTGGAGTGATTACTGCAGTCGTTGGGGTAATATCAGCTCTAATGCAGCAGGATCTTAAACGGTTACTGGCTTATAGCAGTGTGGAAAATATCGGTATTATTATGATGGGACTAGGTACATCAATAATCTTTTCCTCATGGAAAATGCCTGTTCCTACTGCGATTGCCTTAGGAGCTGCACTTTTCCATGTACTTAATCATGCCATATTTAAAAGTCTTCTATTCCTATGCACAGGATCGATATACTATGTTACGCATACCAAAGATATGGAGAAGCTTGGTGGATTATTGAATAAGATGCCCTATACCGCTGTTCTTTTCTTAATCGGTGCTCTTTCCATATCCGCTATCCCACCTTTTAACGGATTTGCCAGCGAATATCAGCTTTATAGATCTTTACTAATGATATCATTTCAGGACATATCTGGATTCTGGGTTATAGGCGGTATTATTGCCTGTACGTTTTTAGCACTAACCGGAGTCTTGGCAGCAGCCTGTTTTATTAAGGCTTTCGGAATAACTTTTCTTGCTTTACCACGTTCAGAAAAAGTGTCAGATGCCAAGGAAGTACCCTTAACAATGACAGTTGCTGTATTACCTTTAGGGCTATTATGTTTAATCCTGGGGATAATATCCGGACCATTGATGGAGATTCTTGTTAGCATTCCAAATCAACTAATAGAAGGAACTCAAAGCACCCATATACAAAACAATCATTATGTTATTTTTTTTCTAGTTACCTTTGTCATGGTTTTAATAGCCGGTATAATGAAATTTCTTGGAGCAAAAGAAGTACGGAGAACAGAAACCTGGGGATGCGGTATAGAAATAGACGCTTCCATGGAATATACAGGTGCCTCTTTTACTCAGCCAATAAGAAGGGTTTACAGTCCCTTGCTTAGACCGAAAAGGAGAATTCGTACAGAGTATAGTAAACAGCCATATTTTGGCTACCGCATTATTTTTAATGAATACCTGGGATCAAATATTAAAGATCATTTCTATGTTCCAATTCGTCAAGGCATTATCAGACTTTCTCGTAAGTGGCAGTTAATTCAGAGTGGAAATATGAACTGGTATTTAGGATATATCTTTATAACCATCGTCATTTTATTGGGCGTTTTTTCTAAAGGGGGATAGACATGAAGATCATCATTTGGCATTTATTTCAGGGTATAGTACTTCTTATCATTTCCCCCCTTGTCCATGGAGTTATCAAAAAAGCCAAGGCTAGGATGCAAAATCGTTATGGACCACCCGTTCTACAGCCTTACAGAGATATAATTAAAATGATGCAAAGGGAGACCGTCACTTCATTTACGACTTCCTTGATCACCCGTGTCACACCTTATATCACTTTAAGTTCCTATATAGCAGCCGGCAGTATGATTCCTTTATTTGGACAACGAGGTCTTATATTCAGTGACATTATTGTATTTATTTATCTATTTGGACTAGCACGATTTTTTATAGCATTGTCTGCTCTTGAACCGGCTAGCGCTTTTGGAGGGATGGGTTCGAGTCGAGAGGTTATGATCGCAGGTTTTGTTGAGCCAGTTCTAGTTTTAGGGCTATTTGGAATAGTTGCTGTGACCAAAACGTTAGATTTAGGTTTATTAACAGGAATAGGTATGAGCCCTGAAGGGATTATCGCTTTTGTAGGTCTAATGTTAGTCACCATCGCTGAAACAGGACGAATTCCTGTTGATAATCCGGATACCCATTTGGAGTTAACCATGGTACATGAGGGCATGCTGCTTGAATATTCTGGTAAGCAATTAGGGTTATTGCATTTAGGAGCTTGGGTTAAACAGACAGTTCTCATCGTTCTCTTAGTACATCTATTTTTCCCGAGTGGAAGTTGTTTCGCTTGGCTTCTCCCTATTCTTCTAGTCATTAAGGTATTATTCATAGGCTTACTACTCGCCTTGGTTGAAACTATAACTGCTAAAATGAGACTCTTCCGCCTTCCTGAACTAATGGCAGGGGGGGCAGTATTATGTCTTATAGCCATTCTTATGCAAAATTATAATAGATAGGGGAGAAAAAAGTGGAAGCCTTTTCTGGATTATTTTTTCTAATGGTTGGGTTATTGATGCTGTCAATACGAAGGATAAAAACAAGTATTACGCTAATGGCCGTACAAGCTTCGGCATTAAGTCTGATTGCTTTCACCAAAGGAATAAATCTTTCAGGTGAACTTCATCTGATAGCAATAGGCTTTTTAACCTTTGCTATAAAAGTAGTCATTCTGCCTTTTATTCTCTCTAATCTGATTAATAAATTAAAAATTGAAAACGAAATGAGCATGTATCCTGGTTCGGTCTTTGCTTTATGTGTAGGAGTCCTGATTGTAGGATTAACGTATGGCTATGTTGTACCTGTTATCCTTGAAGACATTAAAGTAGGTCAGAACCTACTGGCATCCGCAATTGCGACGATTCTTTTCGGTTGCTTTTATGTTATTAGCAGACGGTGTGTAATTTCACAAGTTATCGGCATAGTTATCATGGAAAATGGGTTATTTTTAAGTGCATTGGCCATAACCGGAGGGATGCCTCTGATAATTGAATTGGGGATTTTTTTTGATATTTTGATTGGTGTTTTGGTAATGGGAGCGATCGTTTTTAGAATCAGTCATCGGTTTGAGTCACTGGATATTAAAGTGCTTAGGAAATTAAGGGGGTAAACCATGAGCAGTCTGACAATCGTTATCCCACTGCTGACAGCATTTATCTGCTTGCTACCCTTAAAAAGTAAATATTATGACCGTACTAACATCATCGGAAGCCTTCTAACTTCCATAACAGCTTTTATCAGTATATGGAATTATCTTAATCAGACAGAGATCCACCAATCCACTTACATATTTATCGATGGCCTATCTATTATTTTAGTCTTTGTCATTGCCTTGGTAGGTACGATCTGCTGTTTATATTCAAAAGAATATTTAAGAAAAGAAGTTGCTCATGGTGAGATCGAAGAAAGCAGGGTCGGAAAGTTCTACACACTTCTTCATCTTTTCATAGCAACGATGTATATTTCCGTTATGGCTGATAATTTGGGAGTTATGTGGGTGGCAATTGAGGCTACAACTATCATCTCTGCCTTATTGGTAGGATTCAATGGAAAGAAAGAATCTTTGGAAGCTGCCTGGAAATACATTGTCATTTGTACGATTGGTATCGCTTTTGCCATGTTGGGGATTATCCTGACGTATTATGCAACTCAAGGAATCACAGGGGAAGAACAGTTTACGCTAAGCTGGCATTCATTATTTCCGATGGCTGATAATCTAAATCCTTCTCTCATGAAGCTAGCCTTTATCTTTATCTTGGTAGGGTATGGAACAAAAGCCGGAATATTTCCCCTCCATACCTGGCTGCCGGATGCTCACAGCCAAGCACCTTCTCCGGTCAGTGCATTACTATCAGGAGTTCTGCTTAATTGTGCAGTATACGCGGTCATTCGGTTCCATTTATTAACGACAGCTGTGACCAGAACAGGTTATTCTTCGAAATTGCTCATTATTTTCGGCTTGATTTCAATGATAGGAGCTTTTCCCTTTATTTTAGTACAAAAAGACATCAAACGTTTACTTGCTTATTCCAGTGTCGAACATATTGGCATTATTATCTTGGGAATTGGTTTAGGGGGCACTCTTGGTTATACAGGAGCGATCCTGCATCTTATCAACCACGCTCTAGGAAAGGGTACTCTCTTTTTGTGTGCGGGTACAATCGTCCAAGAATACAAAACGAAGTTAATTCATAGGATGCAGGGGATCGGACAGCTACTTCCACTTACAGGGATACTCTTTTTTACAAGCCTCTTCGCTATCGGTGGAGCACCTCCTTTCGGCTTATTTATTAGTGAGATGAGTGTCGCAACTCGAAGCTTTCAAGTTTATGGGTTTGGTTTAGGATTTTCCTTTTTAATGACGATAGCTATCGTATTTACTGGTCTGATATATTTTGGCGGAAAAATGTATTTTAGCGATTTGCCTAACCGCTATAAGAGTAAGGAGCCTTTTACTCTTAATCATGTTTTGCTTATGATTCCTCTCATACTCTTAATATTTCAGGGCCTCTATTTACCTGAGAGCGTTCAACAAATATTGGATCAGGTTATTGAATCTGTAATGACTGGGGGTGGTATGCATGTCTAAGCAATTGATGGAAGAGATACGTTGCCAGGTGTGGGGAGAAAGCATTAATGTTTCCCGAACCAAAGGTCAAAAGCTAGAAATTAAGGTTGATAAAGAAGGCTACAGGGCGATCTTGGCATATCTAGAGAGCAAGAAAGCCGTTCTCTTGACGTTAGTTGGAAACGATGAACGGCCAATCGATGGTACTTATGGTCTTTACACTGTTTTCTATCTTCCTTCTCAGGACCTGGTCGAAGTACATTTGCCACTTAATCAGGAAGATCCCAGTTACCCAGCTGCAACGACGATTATTTCTTCTGCTCATTGGTTGGAAAGGGAGATCAAGGATCTGCTGGGCCTTGTGCCCATGGGACACCCAGATTTGCGTCGCTTAGCAGTTCACCCGGATTGGCCAAGAGAAGTTTATCCTTTACGTAAAGATTTTGGCCCAAAAACTAACGTTACCAGGGACAAGGGTCAATTTGATTTTTGTAAAGTTGAAGGGGAAGGTATTAATCAGATACCGGTTGGGCCTATCCACGCAGGTATTATTGAACCCGGGCATTTTCGGTTTTATACTTTCGGCGAAGACATCATTAACCTGCAAGCTCAACTCTTTTACACCCATCGAGGAGTGGAAAAGAATGCCGAAGGCAGACATTATATGGATGTGATGCTCTTAGCAGAAAGAATCTGTGGAGTATGCTCGGTTTCTCACTCTGTCTCTTATGCTCAAGCAGTAGAAGCATTAGTGTCTTTGAAAATCCCTCAACGCGCCAGATATTTAAGGACTATTCTGCTGGAGATGGAAAGAATCTATAATCATATTGGTGATATCGGTAATATGTGTGCAGGGATAGGTTTTGCTTTAGGAATAAGCAGAGGAGCCATTCTTAAAGAGAAAGTAATGAGAAAGAACCTCGAATTAGCTGGCCATCGTTATTTAAGAGGAGTAATCATCCCGGGCGGGGTAAAGAAAGATATTCCCCAGGAAGGCTTCAGTAGTTGGCTGGGTGACGTGGAAACCGAGCTTAAAGCATTAGTGAGTGTTATTCTGGATTCTAATGGCTTACTGGATAGAATGCAAACGACGGGTATTTTGCACTATGAGGATGCGATGACTCTCGGCGCAGTAGGACCAGCTGCCAGGGCTTCGGGAGTGGATCGAGACCTAAGAAGGGATCTTCCTTATGCCGCTTATGATAAACTATCATTTGAGGTGCCCTTACAACAAGATGGAGATGTCTTCAGCCGTTTGGGTCAAAGAATCGCTGAATGTTTTCAATCGTTTAAGATTCTTCAACATTCTCTCACTGATCTTCCGCCAGGTGAATTATCAGTTGAAGTTCCTAAACTGCCCTCGTATCAAACGAGTGTCGGCTGGAGTGAATCAGCACGGGGTGGTAATGTTCATTGGATTATGAGTGGAAAAGATAGCAGCATTTATCGGTATATGATCAGGTCAGCGTCACATTGCAACTGGCCAGTGTTACCATTATGTGTCCCAGGTAATATCATACCGGACTTTCCCTTAATCAATAAAAGTTTTGAGTTATGTTATGCTTGTCTTGACAGGTAGGAGTGGATTATTAGGATGCTAAAAATATTATCAGCATTAGTTCAATCCAAAGTGATTACAGAAAAAGGCATTATGTCTGATACACATCAATATAAGTTACCGCTAGTAAGATTCAAGCACCAATGTGAGGAAACATGCCGAGCTTGTATTACCAATTGTCTTCCCAAAGCACTATCTACTGAGGGAGTAGATCCATTACGCTGCATTTTTTGCTATCGATGCTTAGACGTTTGTCCTGAAAATCGAGTTGAGCTCACAGATGTGGCTGTTGTACTCAACGATGTTATTGCAGATGAATCAGTTAGGAAATCAAGAGAGAAAATCAAACAGCTTTGTAAAGGATCATTACACATAAGGTATGTTGATGCCGGTGCATGCAATGCATGTGACTTCGAGATCAATGCCCTGCCAAATCCAATCTATGACATTCAACAGTACGGCATTGATTTTGTAGCTTCGCCACGTCATGCCGATATGCTTCTGGTAACAGGTGTAGTGTCAAGAAACTTAGAAATTGCTTTAATGAAAACGTATGAGGCTTGCCCCAAGCCCACGCTGGTAGTAGCAGTTGGCAGCTGTGCTTGCGGTGGCGGCGTATTTCAAGAAGGCTATGCAGTCGGTGGAGGGGTTAATAAGTTTCTTCCTGTTGATGTCTATGTACCGGGTTGTCCACCTTCTCCCCCTCTCATTATCGAAGGAATACTTGCTGCACTCAGTAAAAAAGACCAAAATAGCTTAAAATAATTTCAAATAGATCAACAAATCTTCTTATTTTTAAAGTATAATAAGAAAGAACATTTATTAATTTGATTTTTCTTTATGTCAATTCAATATTAGGTCTGATGGTGAGTTACTCTTTACGGGAAGGAGTGACCAAAATGACGAGGTTAAGCACGAAGGATCTTAGCAAAGAAATTAAAGCTGTTTTTTCTTTTGCTTCCCAATTATCTCCGCAACAATTAGAACGTCTAACCAGCCATTCAGAGCTGGAAATAGTCCCAGCAGGGACTGTTCTGGCAGAAAAAATAGGCAATTGCAAGGGATTAGCCTTAATCCTGGCGGGTGAACTTAAAGTGTCAAAGGTATCTGAAGATGGGCGGGAGGTTACACTATATCGGATTACTAGAGGAAGAACATGCCCTCTTTCTGCAGCCTGCATTCTTGGTAATATTGAAGGTTATGTATCTAAAGTAGTAGCTGAAATTGATACGAAGATCATCTGGGTCTCAAAAGAATTTCTAAGTGTAGCCTTGGTGGAATGTGAACCGTTCTGGCGTTTTGTTTTTGGGTGTATGGCAAGTAGGCTTTACGAAGCGATGGAAATAGTTGATAATATTGCCTTTATTCCAATTCGCAAAAGGCTGGCTCAAATCTTGTTGGTTAACAGCAGTCACGGAAAACACCCTATTTACACCACCCATGATGCACTTGCCAGGGAATTGGGGACGGCTCGTGAAGTTATCAGTCGTGAGTTAAAAGCCATGGAACGAGTCGGAGTACTCAATCTTTCTCGGGGAAGACTCACCGTAGAAAATGCCAAAGAATTAGCTGCGATTACTTCATAAACAGAACTAATAAAATAAGTATATTTAAGTAGAATTAAACTGATCATTTGATCGAAAACGGTTTTTGGGAATATCCAAAACCGTTTTTTTATTGCAAAAGTTTAGTACTAAGAATGTACTTGATAT
>CAYZDF010000001.1:15126-37438 GCA_964477085.1 uncultured Gracilibacteraceae bacterium
GTGTTATGGAACTTTTATCACAGAATGTTTAGAACTTAAATGATAGTATTAAGAACGAAACACTCGTTTGAAATTTGTTAAAATATTCACGAAATTTTTCTTCTTAACTGTAGGATAAACCTATTTAAAACGGGGGATGCATATGAAAACGAGAAACATGCTCAAAATCCTAATTTTACTTATCTTAACAGCTTCATTAGTTGGTTGTTCTCAGCCTGCTGCAATAAGTAATCCAAGCCAATTGCCACAGGCTGATCAGTTTGAAGTCGTGCGCAAAGCGGCAGACGAATATTTATCCGGTGACAAAATAATCTCCATGTTACCCGAACAATTGTATAAAGAATATGTCCAAGAAAAGAATGCCAAATATCTTCTGATTGATATACGAGCGAGTAAAGATTTTATCAACAGTAATATTCGGGGGTCTATCAATATTCCTTATGCGCAAACAGTCAGTCTTAAAAAACTAGAAAATCTGCCAAAAGATAAAACAATTGTTGTGATTGATTATAACGGACATTGGGCTGCACAGACAGCAGCAACCTGGAATATGCTCGGGTTAAACGCAGTTCCCCTAAAGTACGGTATTCAAAGCTGGAGCAAAGAAGAAGGACCGGCAGGTTACGAGTCTTTTCCAGAGAAACCCCTCGATAATCCGCTAGTTACAACAGAGAAAGCTCTAAATGAGTATATCCTTCCTGAATTGAAGATGTCACAAGCCCAAAGTGAAGAATTGATTAGAATCTTATCCGGTACCTACCTTGACCGAAATTATAAAGGGTTTATCACGGCTGAAGATTTAATGACAATCATTCCAGAAAGTCAAGCTGCAGGTGATCATTATCTTGTTGATGTCAGAAGTCCAGAGCATTATAAGCTCGGTCATATTGAGGGTTCAGTTAATATTCCACTAGCAAATTTAAGCAAGGTCGAAATGCTAAAGCGACTACCTCAGGATAAAAAGATTGTCTTAATCGGGTACGATGGGATGGACGGAAGTCAAGGAGCGAGAATCCTTGTCACTCTGGGTTATAATGCTGTTTCTCTGAAATATGGTTTGAGTTATTGGAACGGAAATCAGCAGTTAACAGGAACCGATCCAATCCATAGTCTTCTTCAAGATTACTATCTATTGACGCCACTCAACTATGCTAAACCTAGTGGTGGCCCAGCTGGTTGCGGTTGATGACAAGGAGAGGCAAGTCCACAAACCTGTTTCAAAAAAGGAGGAAGGCATTGTGCAGAAGATATCCAGACGTTCTTTCTTGAAAATTGCAGCTGCTACAAGTGCAGCAGCTACGATACCGGTAGCCTTAACAATGGACTTTAAAGTTTTTGCTGAAGACGCTAAGGCTGGGGAAGTTCAAAAAATTCCTTCCCTTTGTAACGGATGCTCCAGTTACTGTGGGCTATGGGCCTATACAAAGAACGGCAGACTGTGGAAAGTAGAAGGAAATGAAACCCATATGAAGTCCAGGGGTAACGTATGTGCCCGAGGGCACGGCATTGCCTATAATGCCTATGATCCTGGCAGGGTCCAGCAACCCATGAAACGGGTTGGGGATAATAAGTTCGAACCCATCACCTGGGAACAAGCATTTGATGAAGTTGGCACAAAGCTTAGACAGATTGTTGATCAACATGGCGGCGATAAAGTAGTTTGGGCTTGCCATGGCGGTAAGGAAACTTATGCTCAGAAGTTCCTGGATGTCATCGGTTCAGATAACTATATTACACATTACGCGACCTGTTTTACCGCTAAGACTAATATCTGGGATAAAATGGTTGGCGGAATGTATAATCCCGATCTTGATAATGCCAAATATATGCTTTTCGCCGGTCGGAATTATGCTGGCGGTATTATTCCAGCAGCGATGCAGAGGATTTCTCAAGCTAAAGCTAAAGGCGTAAAAATTGTGGTCGTTGATCCGCGGTTCTGTGAATTAGCAACCATAGCTGATGAGTGGATTCCTATCAAGCCGGGAACAGACCTGGCTCTATTCCTAGGAATCGCTCATACTTTAGTGGTAGAAAAGTTATTTGATAAAAATTTCGTAGATAATTACACCTATGGTTTCGATGAGTTTTGGATGCATAATCAAGAATTCACTGCTGATAAGGCTGCTGAGATTACAGGCATCCCTGCGGAAAAAATAAAAGAAATCGCCAGAGAGCTTAGCAAGAATGCACCCCATGCCTTCTTAGATCCAGGGTACCATGGTCTTCATGCTCATTATCGCAATTCTAATGAAACAGCCATGATGAATGTTATCCTCAATGCACTCCTGGGCAACTTCTGGCAGCCTGGCGGTCTTTTCCCCGCCGCAAGCACCACGTTTGGTCATCCGGAAGATACCTACTATGGTTCAAAAGCTGTTAAAGGGCCAAGAGCCGATGGTGCAGGTGTATCCGGCGAATATCCTCTAGTCGAGGCTGGACGTGGTATCCCACAGCGGATACCGGATATGATCGAGAAGGGCAGAGCGAAAGCGGTCTTCTTCTATTCCTATAACCCTCTGCGCTCGGCACCAGAACCGGAGTACCAGAAGAAGATCAAGAATGCCGATCTTGTTGTGAGCATCCCACTTGATTGGAATGAGACGTCTGTTCATACTGCCCATTATATTCTTCCGGAAAATCATTATCTGGAGAGGATGGAGCATCCAAAAGTAATCAACGGTAATATCTACTGGCATGCAGCTCAAATAGCAGCCCGTTATAAAGCTCTGGAAGCACCAACCGGTACTTTGCCCCTTCTCGATATCCTTAAAGGGATTACATCTGCGTTTGATATTGAGAACCTGTATGGATTCACTGTTGAAGAAGACCTGGAGGCCTCTCTCGGCCCATTGGGGATCAGCCCTGATGAGTTGAAAGCAAATGGGTGTATTGAACTCAGGCCTTCAGTCTTGCCAAAAACGAAAGATATTTCGTTTAATACATTCACCCATAAGATCGAATTCTCCATCGGTGCCTGGAAGAAGGAAGGCTATCTTGGCATTCCAACTTGGGTACCACCTCTGGTCGAACCCAAGGGTGATCAGGAATTCCGTTTGATTCATGGTAAACAACCCTGGCATTCCCACATTATGACCACCAACAATGCTTATCTGATGGCCATCACGGAAGAGAAAAATGGGACTTATATGTGGATGAATGCAGATCGTGCAGCGAAACTGGGCATTGCTGATGGCGATGTTGTTACGGTAAAAAGCGATATCGCTGCCAAGGAAGTGCGCATCCATGTAACAGAAGGTCTACACCCTGATTGTGTATGGGTACCGTCAACCTATGGTACATTCTCAGAGAAGCTGGAAAACGGCTTTGGCAAGGGTGTTAACTACAATGATTTTATTCCGGCCCGAGTAGATGAAAAAACAGGTCACGTCATGGGTCAGGAATGTATCGTTACCATAACGAAGGGGGGTAAATGAACATGGCTAAATACGCAATGTTCGTCGATCCCAATAAATGTACTGGTTGCAACGCCTGTCGGGTTGCCTGTCAGATGCAGTGGTCTCTTCCACCAGAGATGAACTTCAACCGCCTGGAAGAATGTCTTGATGGGAAATATCCAAATCTGAAGCGGGTGATCACTCCCGTCCAATGTCAACACTGTGATGATGCTCCTTGTCAAAAGGTATGCCCAACTCAAGCTACCTATAAGAGAGAAGATGGAATTGTCCTTATCGATCCCAAGAAATGCATCGGCTGTAAATACTGCATGGTTGCCTGTCCTTACAATGTAAGAGTCATCAATGAACACGGTGTTCCTGAAAAATGCCGTTTCTGTGCCGAATATGTCATTAATAGAGAAGTTCCGGCTTGTGTATCCACCTGTATGTGTCAGGTGCGGGTATTTGGAGATCTTGATGATCCAACCAGCCCAATCCATGTGGCTATGGCAGGGGTAGAACTGGAACAATTGCTTCCAAATCTGGCTACACAGCCACGATTATTCTACGCCAAGAAAAGAAGATAGGGAGGATATGAAGATGAAAAGGAATTTATGGGCCTATCTTGCTGTTATATTTGTTGGTTTTGGAGCTTTAGGTGCCATCAATAAGTATTTGATCAGCGGGGAACATGCATTCGGCATTTCTCCGGATGTTCCCTGGGGTGCCCTTATTGCTGCGTATGTTTTCTTTGCAGCATCTGCCACCGGTACTGGGCTTGTTGCATCCCTTGGACATGTTTTTAAGATAAAACAATTTGAAGCACTATCCAAAAGAGCACTCTTAGCATCAATATTACTCTTGCTATGTGCCTTTGGCATTCTGGCTATCGAGCTCTCGAATCCTTTTAAGATGATTTGGCTATTGTTTACACCTAACCTCTCTAGTGCCATTTTCTGGATGGGTGCATTTTACGGCGTGTATTTAGTACTCCTCTTTGTAGAGTTCTTTTTTACGCTTAAGCATAATCATAAAGCAGCAACCTCTATAGCCTATGTCTCATTTGTTGTAAAGCTTGCAGCCGTTACAAACCTGGGAAGAGTATTCGGTTATTCCATGACGAGAGAATTTTGGTTCGGATACTATTATCCTTCCTACATGGTAGTCTCTGCGATTGTCTCGGGTGCAGCCGTACTAACACTAATTGTATATCTCATTGGTAGAGACAGTACCAAATTTGAATATCACGGTAAAAACGTTAGTACAATCCTTGGTAAAATTCTGGCAGGTGCTGTTATTTTCTTAGCTGCTATGCAGGCTTTCAAAATAGGAACTGCCTTAGCCAGCGGTGATCAATCTTTGGTCCAGGCAGCCAAAGCTGTCATTAGTGGGCCGATTGCACCATCCTTCTGGATTATGGAAGTCTTTATTGGTATTTTCTTTCCTATTTACCTTTTATTTTCCTCCAAGTTTATGTCACTTGGGAAGACCTTTTGGTCCGCCGTTCTAACCATGGCTGGAATGCTGTTTTCCAGACTAAGCTTTGTCTATTCGGGACAAGTTTATCCGCTTGAGGTTGTGCCCAAACCCTGTACGCCTTTTCTTGGCTTCAATGTTTACTCAGCAACATGGAGTGAATGGTCTCTGATCATTGGGGCTATTGGTTTCATCATATTAGCTTTTGGCTTTGCTGAAAGCAAACTAGAGCTTGATTCCGAACACGTACCCTGTTAACCCTAAATCTTATATATCCTGGCGGCAGATTTTTTGTACTGCGTTGTCGTCAATCGCAATACTACCAGTATTACTCATTCCTCCGCCTTGTCTTACAATAAATCTGCTCGCCATTATATTATAATTTTAGAGTTTACAAGGTACTAATCGAGTGAAAACTAACTAAATTAACTAGATGGTTGAGGTGATCCCATGGATACAGACAATCAAAAAGTGATGGTATTGAGATTTAATCAAGCATTTCAGTCATTATTACTAACATTTTCAGATCTCTATAAATATCCAGATGAACAATTATATACAGAGCTAAAAAGTGGACAGATTGATAAAGCGGTTGAGGAGCATTGCCTGGCTTTAAAGATTCCGATGAACCCACGCTTTAAAGAACAGGTCACAACCTATGAAGCTCTCACAGATTCCTACAATGATTGCTTTTTAGGGGTTAGAAAACCCTTTGCTCCACCCGTGGAGTCAGTCTATAAAGTATGGACATCTGATCAAAGTTATCAAGTACCCCACAAAAATCAGAAAGGATACCTGATGGGGGATTCAGCTCTTCATATCAAGCATATTCTTCAGGTCCTAGATTTAGAAATCCCGCAAGAATATGAGATGACTCCTGACCATATTACCATCCTTCTGGAATTATTGGCATACCTGACGGAAAAGGGATTAAAAGAAGAAGCAATTCAGTTTCAAAAAGATCATCTAGATTGGTTACCTGACTTTTATGAAAAGTTTAAGGAAACGAGTAATAGTGAATTGTATGCATATACAACTTTAATGCTGATTGAAATATTAAAGTACAGTCAAAGCAAGATAATAAATTAACTCTTGGAGTTAATTTATAAATAAAATAAGAATTCATAGGGAGGAACTAAATGATGCTCAAGAAGACCAGAATTGTTACCGTTGTGCTCGCCCTTATGTTGCTTCTCTCCATGGTTGCTGGCTGTTCTCAACCAGTCTCAGCACCGGCTCCGGCTCCAGCTCCAGCTCCAGCACCGGCCCCTTCTGCTGATGCTAATATCCTCAAATGGGATGCTTGGCAAGCAAAAATGACAGGTACAATCAATAAGGATTACTACGTTGTTGACCTTCGTACCCCTGATGAAATCAAGCTTGAAAAAGGTTTAGAAGGTGCTATCAACATCGATGCTAATGAGACCTTAGCTAAAGGTAATCTCGCAGTCATCGACGAAAAACTGGCTAACGTTCCAAAAGAGGCTGTAATCTTAATTCATTGCAAATCCGGTGGCAGAGCCAAAGGTAATCTTGCAAAATTCATAGAAAAAGGCTACAAGAATACTTTCGCCCTGGATGGCTGGACAGCTTTTGATACCAAAGGATACATTGGCGCAACCAAAATTACTGCTAATACCGAGCAATTAAAGCCTGAAGCATGGCAAACGAAAATGCAAGGAACAATCGGCAAAGAGTATTTTGTAGTTGATGCTCGCGACAAAAGCGAATTTGAAGCGGGCCATATCAAAGGTGCTCTCAACTTCGGCGTAAGAGATCAGTTTACCGTCGATCATGCTGCTACAATGGCTGCAGTTACAAAAGCTATCCCTAATAAAGATGCTCTGGTTCTCGTTCATTGTGCTGTTGGTAAGCGTGCCAAAGTAGCTCAGGCTCACCTCAAATCAGAAGGATATACCAATGTAATCGTTCTCGATAACACCATAAATATTGACAAAGACGGCAATATTAAATTTGAGTAATCTTTAGTTTAATCTAATTATGTAATAAGGGTGTAAGAGTGCACCCTTATTTTTTTCTGTGATCTCTATAAGCGGGTGAAAGAACGTTTTGATGAGGAAGGCATTGAAATCCCCTATCCTCATAAAACGGTTGTTTTAATAATAAAGAAGTTTAATAATCACTTTAAAGTTATAACAATAAGAACCTCTCTTATTTTAAGGGAGGTTCTTTAAATAAAATATATTCATATTGATATTTGATGAAGGAATAAACAGGAATTGAGAGAAATAAGTAAGATAATGGATTAAAATTACTATTTGTTGATAACCGGTAAAAAGGGCGGAATTCGAAAGGGTAAGCTTATGTTACTAAAAGAATATTTTAGGCATAAAAATTTTTTCTGGAAAACGAAAAGGATTTTATTGTCTCACTTGATCATCTTACTCGTTATGCCTATGTATATTTGTGCCCAAATAGATCAACCTAATGTATTGATTATCAATTCTTATCATAAAGGACTGGAATGGACAGATGAGCAAACCGAGGCAATCCTTGGAAAGCTTGTACAAAAAAGTGATGCATTCCTGTTTGTCGAATACATGGATTGGAAACGTTATCCGACAGAAGAAAACCTTCAACATCTTTATGAATATTTGAAATATAAGTATGCGGGTCAGAAGATTGACCTTATATTTACGACTGATGATAGAGCTTTAGAGTTTGCACTTGAGCATCGGCATGAACTTTTTTCGGATGCGCCTCTTGTTTTTAGCGGGGTACTCAAGAGTTCAGCAGAAACAATTTTAGCGGGTGAGAGTAATGTAACCGGAGTTTATGAGAAGATAGATCCTGAAGAAACATTATCACTTGCCCTCAAAATCAATCCATCAATAAAAAATATCTATGTGATTTATGAAAATACGGAGAGTGGTAGGGCAAGTGGCGATAGCATTGCGGAAAGTGTTGAAAATTATAACCGTGTCCATTCAGCCCAACTGGAAGTGCATGACCTTAGTCATGTGAATTTGCAAGCGATTCAGGATCAAGTAGCAGGCTTGGATAAAAACAGCATCGTAGTGATAGGGTCTTATAATATTGATAAAGATGGTTTGGTATTATATCCGGAGAGATTTAGTCAGGTTATATGTGAAAAGAGTAAGGTGCCTGTCTATTCCGTCTATGAGGTCTTACTCGGAAGCGGTATTATTGGTGGAAGTCTATTAAGTCCTACTGTTCAAGGAGAAAATGCAGCCGAATTAGGGCTTAGAATTCTCAACTCAATTCCTGCTTCTGATCTTCAGGCTATAGATGAGAAAACAACAATAAAGGCGTTAGATTATCAGCAGCTTGTACGGTTTAATTTCGATGAAGATAGTATTCCTAAGGGCAGTATTATCATTAACAAGCCATTCTCTTTTTTAGATACTTATCGCTACCTTGTTTATCGGGTCGCAAGTATCTTTGCACTGCTCTTAGTGTTTATTGTGCTGCTCTTGCAAAATATTCATAGGCGAAAAAAAGCTGAAGAGGTTTTTAAGCACCAGAATGAAGAGTTAAGCGGATTGTACGAGGAATTAGCGGCATCGGAAGAGGAACTAAGAAAGCAATTTGAAAGCCTCAAGGAGCATCAAGAGGTATTAAAAGACCACCAGGAGAGGCATAAATTAGTGATCGAAGCTACTAAAGATACGATCTGGGATTGGGATATTCCAAATAATAAAAGAATTTATTCGCAAAAATTAATGAATATGCTCGGTTATCGGGGAGAGGAAATTGAAGAGTATTCACACTGGTATGATCTTATTCATCCAGATGATAAACATATCATGAATTGCAAATTGGAAGAGCATCTGGAGGGTAAGTCAGATACTTATTATTGTGAATACCGAATCAAGGGCAAAGATGAGAAGTACCGATGGATTAGTGCTTATGGTAAAGCTTTATTTGATTCAACGGCGACCCCTTATCGAATGGTAGGATCTCACCGAGATATCACGGACTTAAAAGAACATGAACAACAAATAAACTATCTAGCTTTTCATGATTATCTGACAGGCTTACCCAATAGAGTCTGGTTAAAACAAATGATGGAAGATGCGATTTCCCATGCTAGTAGAAACCAAATCTTTATGGGAGTACTCTATGTTGATCTCGACAACTTTAAGGTCATTAACGATTCATTTGGGCACAGAGTGGGAGATCAAATGTTAATTGCTATCAGTAGTTTACTTACCAAACTTTTTGAAGATGATGATGCCGTTGTCGCCAAACTTGGCGGAGATGAGTTTATCATTCTATTGAAAAAAGTTTATAATAAGGAGGCAGTCGTTGGATATGCTGAAAAGATTATGAACATATCGGATAGGATCTTAACCCTCGATGAACATGCCTGTCACATTTCAATGAGTGTGGGAATTGCCATCTATCCCTTTGATGGTGCTAGTTATGAGGAATTATTAAAGAATGCAGATACAGCGATGTATAAGGCTAAAGAGTTAGGTAGACGGCGATTCGTTATCTTTAATCAGAAGATGAATGATGATGTGGTTGAGAAAGCCAGACTGCAAAATAACCTTCGGCGAGCGATTGATCATAATGAATTTGTCTTATATTACCAACCACAGGTTGATCTTAAACAAGGAAAAATACTGGGTCTTGAAGCGTTAATTCGATGGTACCAGCCAGATGGCAAAATGATCGAACCTCAGAAGTTTATCCCAGTAGCCGAAGAAACGGGACTTATCGTCCCGATTGGAGAATGGGTACTCCGAACAGCGTGTATATTTGCGAAAAAACTTCATAATCTTGGTTATGCTGATATTTCAGTGGCTGTGAATCTCTCAGCGGTTCAATTGAGGCAAGAAGGTTTTGTCCAGAAGGTACTGCAGATTCTCGATGAGACTGAGTTACCCCCTGGTAATCTAGAACTAGAAATCACAGAGACCGTTCTTATAGAATTTATTGACCGTAATATTAATACAACGTTGAATATGCTTAAAGATAGGGGTATACATATCTCACTCGATGATTTCGGGAGAGGATATTCTTCTCTGAATTACATCAGACAACTTCCGATCTCTACGCTTAAGATTGATAAATCCTTTATCGATGATATTCAAAACAAAGATGATAATGCGAGTATAACGGGTTCTATTATTATTCTCGCTCATAAACTGGGATTAAGAATTGTAGCCGAAGGCGTTGAAATCGATGACCAATTGGAATATTTAAAGAACTATCACTGTGATGCAATTCAAGGATACCTCGTTAGTAACCCATTAGCCGAGAATCAGTTTCTACAAATGTTGGTTGATTTGGGACCGAACCTTAAAATATGGTAAGTTAAGTAATAGTATTAAAATAATAGAAAATAAACTAAAGGATTCCGGGTTAGGAGTCCTTTCGTTAATCCAGATCAAAAGACGCTCAGCAGTAACTATTCATTCTAGTATTGTACAAGCACATTTTGGCCTATCTAAAATTTGATTATATTTAAATGAAGTTGATGTTAGAACTACTAATAAGCAACCAGGTATTTCAGGAGGGAGCGTTATGTTAGATAAAAGAATAATCTTATTTGATTGCATGGAAACAATTATAGACATGACTGAAATTCCTACGGAAAAAGACTATGCCCTTTGGGCTTTAATGGGATCAGGAGTTGAATCCTTCTGGGGAGAACCCAATAGATTTATCTATGATTTCAAAAAGATGCGAAGAGAGTTAAGAGAAACATTTCCAAAATACAAAGAATATGATCTTCATTATCGCCTGACAAAAGTTGTAGAGAAAAAAATGGGTAATGGAAATGTCCAGAAAAGGGATGAGATAGTCCAAAAGCTGGCATTAAACTTTTGGAAAACGTACAAAGAAAAATGTTACATTTCTCAGGAAGTTGCTCGTACCTTAAAAAAATTGCAAGAGAGATATGATATGGGCATTGTATCTAATTTTATTGTAGAAGGTGGCGTCGAAGAAATCTTACACGATCTTGGTGTATATGAACGATTTATGTTTGTTGTCACCTCCGTCGGCGTAGGGTGGAGGAAGCCTCATCCTCGCATCTATCAGGTAGCATTGAAAAAGGCCAAGGTATGTAAGACTCAGAATGTATTCTTTATTGGTGACGATTATGTGAACGATTATTTAACCCCACAAAGCTTGGGTATGAACACAATATATTATGACAGGAGCGATTCTTACCCTCAACTAAACAATAAGTTCTGCTCATTTTCGGAACTTGAAGACAAAATAAAAAGACAGGAATTTATTTAAAAAAATAACGGATTTGCATTGTAGTCAAGTACAATCACACGGACACATGAAAACATATTATAAAAAATGATAGAGCTTTATTCGTGCTGGTAGATAAAGATCCATACACATTTTCTTAAGGTTAAAGGAGCATTCCAAAGTGCTCTTTTTTATATTTTCTATTGATATTATGAGTTGTTGTGCTAAAATGTCACTATAGACATAAAGTAGTGACATAAGTATATTTGCTTATGTGCAAATTTACTTTAGGAGATCAATGTAGAGTAAGGAATTCTTCTAAAAAGATTAAGTCACGCTCTTGGAAGGAGAAATGAGAATGGAGAAGAAAAAAAGAGCAATCATTGGGGTTGTCGTTTTTGCTATTCTAAGCACCTGCTACATGATCTGGGAGCATTTTTTAAACAATGAAGGAATGGTCGTTGAAGCCTCTGGAACGGTAGAGGCGACGACGGTCGAACTTACTGCTAAAGTTCCAGGAACAATAGAAATATTTAATGTAAAAGCAGGAGATTCTGTCCAAGCTGAGGATCTCGTCGCCCAGATCAGACGAAGCGACCTTGAGGCTCAAAAAGAGAGGGATGCCCTCAATGTTATCATAGCCCAGAATAAGCTGGATGATTTATTGTCTGGAGCCCGATCCCAGGAAATTAAAGAAGCCCTTGCCAACGTCAATATCAAAACAGCAGAGTATCAAAAGACAAGTCTGGATCTTAAAAGAGCAGATGCTTTATTCGCTGAAGGAAGCATCGCCCAAGCAGAGCTTGAGGTGTATCAGAATAAGGATACAGTAGCATTTAACCAGCTAGAAGCAGCACAGGCGAGATTAAGTCTCCTTCAGGCAGGCAGTCGCGCTGAACAGATTAAGGCAGCAGAGAATCAGGTAAAAATGGCTGAAGCTGTTTTGAAAGCCACACAGGCTGTTTTAGCTGATCTCAGGATCATTTCCCCTTTAGCAGGGAGTATCCAGGTCAGAAACTATGAAGTGGGTGAATATGTACAAGCAGGAGCCTCCCTGGCAACAGTTGCTAATCTTGATACGGTATGGATTAATGTTTATATTCCGACCGATGATCTACCATATGTCAAGATAGGAGAAAAAGCAAAAATAACGATCAGTGGAATGGATAAAGTTTTTGAAGGTACAATAACTGAAATTGCATCACACGGTGAATTTACGCCTAAAACAATTCAAACCAAAAAAGAAAGATCTAATATTGTTTATAAGGTTAAGATCGAAGTCCATAATGAAGAGGGTATTTTAAAACCAGGTATGCCTGCAGATATTACTATCCAGAAAAACTTGCTCAATCAAGATGCAACAAAACCGGATAGTTCTGCTGAAAACGCATCTGATGGGAAGTCAGATAGTAAAGAAGAAGATCAAAAATGATTTATATTAAACACCTAACGAAAAACTTTGGAAGTATTAAAGCCGTCACTGATATTACCTTTGAAGTCAGTCAGGGGGAGATCTTTGGTCTGGTAGGTCCGGATGGAGCTGGCAAGACGACGCTATTGCGGTTGATCTGTAATCTTATAACACCCGAAAATGGAGAGATAAAAGTGATGGAGCAAAACTTCGGTTATATGCCACAGAGGTTCAGTCTTTACGGGGATCTGACCATTATGGAAAATCTTTACTTTTTCGGAGCGATGTATAAACTCAGTAAAAATATGATTCAAAAACGTTCCGATGAGATATTGGAACTTACCAACCTTATTCCATTTAAAAACCGTTTTGCTGATCACCTCTCGGGTGGCATGAAACAAAAACTAGCTTTAACGTGTGCTCTGGTAACAAGACCAAGTCTTCTTATCCTGGATGAACCGACCTACGGTGTGGACCCAGAGTCCCGCAAAGAGTTTTGGAAGATTCTCTACAAATTGAATGCTGAAGGAATGACGATCCTGGTTTCTACACCGTATATGGACGAGGCTGAACTTTGTACCCGTGTTGCCTTTATAAATGAGGGAAAAGTGACAGCTTTGGATACCCCGATTGGACTTCGAACCAATTTTGACTATCAAGTGTGGGAGTTTATTTCGGATTCGAGAGAATCAGAATTATTTACAACAGAGGTTGGAGTTTTGGACGCTTCTCTCTACGGAGATAAATATCGGCTTATTCTGGAAAAAGAAACAGAAGCAAGGGCTCTGATCACTCAGAAGCTAATGTCTAAAGGCTTCACACTGAGTAATCTGCAAAAGATCGATCCTTCGATGGAAGATGTTTTTGTCATGATGGCTGGGGGTGAAAAATGATGGAATATGTTATAACAACCAAAGCCTTGACGAAAACGTTCGGGAACTTTACAGCTGTGGATAACGTATCGCTTCAGATTAAACGGGGAGAAATCTTTGGTTTTTTAGGGCCCAATGGTGCTGGAAAATCGACAACGATCAGGATGCTTTGTGGCATACTTGAACCTACTTCCGGGTCAGCTACGATCCTAGGATATAATCTGCAAAAGGATACTGAAAGAATAAAAGAAAAGATTGGGTACATGTCCCAAAAGTTTAGCCTCTATGATGATCTTACGGTTAGAGAAAATCTCAAGTTTTATGCAGGATTATACAGCGTACCCAGGAAAGAGTTAACACAGAGACTTAATGACATGATTGAAATGGCAGATCTTAAGGGAAGAGAGAACGAACTGGTCAGCAACTTAAGTGGAGGATATAAACAGCGTTTAGCGCTAGGATGTGCCATCATTGCTAAGCCCCCTATCATTTTTCTTGATGAACCGACGAGTGGTGTTAGTCCAACCAGCAGACGAATGTTTTTCCAGATTATAAGAAAAATGGTAAGCCAGGGAATAACCATCATGGTAACCACTCACTTTATGGATGAAGCAGAACGCTGCCACCGTTTGGCTTTTATCTCCGGTGGCAGGCTTATGGCGGTAGACAGTCCAGATAATCTAAAGAAAAATATCATAGAAGGACAGATGGTTGAGGTAAACCTTCCCAGTGGGATAAAAAGAGTTGAAGAGATTGAAGGATTATCTTATGTCAAAGATTGTACGATCCATGGTTCACTCTTGCACGTATTGCTTGATAATAAGGATGATCTGATTAAGCTCCAAAATGACCTGGGATGTTTGGCCAAATTGATAACGCCTTCCCTGGAAGACGTCTTCATCTCCTTGGCTCGTAAACAGCGAATGGAAGATATGGAAAAAAATAAACAAGGCAAATAAACTTTTACGGAAGGACTGTAGTAAGCTACGAAAAAAGGGGGTAATTGCTTTATGGATAGAATAAAGGCCATCCTCTATAAGGAATTCCTGCAGATGCGTCGCGACCGGCTTACGATTGGTCTTATCTTTATGCTGCCGATGATCCAATTGCTTTTGTTTGGATTTGCTATTCAAACAGAGGTTAAACATATTCCAACGGTCGTATTCGATCAGTCTGTAAGTGAAGAGAGCAGGTCATTGCTAAATGCCTTTGTATCATCAGGCTATTTTGATGTTCATTATACGGTTAATAGTTTTGATGAAGTAAATAGGATGATCGATAGCGGAAAAGCAAAGGTAGGAATCGTTTTTCCTCCGGAGTTTGCACGTGAAGTGAAAAGAGGGGGATCAGCCCCCGTCCAAGTCCTGGTCGATGCCAGTGATAATATGGTTGCTAACCAGGCAATGGCTACCGCAAGTTCTATTGGACTGATCAAATCACAGGAGGTCATCGCTCAAAGAGTTCATTTCGATACCAGCAGCCCGCCTTATGATATCCGAGTGAGAGCATGGTATAACCCGGATGGAATTACCGCTTATTATATGGTTCCTGGCATACTTGGTATTATCGTAACACTAACCATGGTGATCATGACCTCGATGGCTATCGTACGGGAGAGGGAAAGAGGAACATTGGAACAGTTGATCGTCACACCCGTCAAAGCATACGAACTGATGATCGGGAAGATTGTACCGTACATCTTTCTGGGATATATCCAGATCACGGTAGCATTGTTAGTGGGGGTCTTGGTATTTAATGTACCGATTAGGGGAAGTTTAATTGAATTGTATTTTTTAACCCTGTTTTTTATTACCGCTTCCCTTGGATTGGGCATTATGATTTCCAATATTGCTAAAAACCAGATGCAAGCATTTCAGATGTCTTTTTTTATCATGCTTCCCAGTATCCTCCTTTCCGGGTTTCTCTTCCCCAGAGATGCCATGCCCAAGATCATCTATTATATCAGCAATATTATCCCTTTAACTTATTACCTTGATATCATCAGAGGGATTGTGCTAAAGGGAATAGGTGTTTCCTACCTTATTGGCCAAGTAGTCAGTTTGCTTGTATTTTCTGTTTTTTTTGTAACGGTTAGTGTCATTAAATTCAAGAAAAAAATCGTTTAGGAGGATTAGGAACAGGTGAAAACCAGAGATAGAATAATCTATGCCTGTGAAGAATTAGCCATAAAAAAGACAAGGGGATTTTATAATCTCTCCATGGAAGAATTAGCCCAGGAAGCTGGACTAAGTAAGCGGACCATTTATCGCTATTTTGAGAGTAAAGAGGATCTGATCGAAGCGACAATTGATAGTATACTTGATAAGATCGTAGCTAAGAATATTGAATTAGTTCACGTCGAATTAGACATTCAGGAGATAATTGTAGGAATCCTCAAGAATGTTTCCTATTTGGTCAATCAACAGGTGATCCAGGATCTACGTATCCACTATCCCTTACTGTGGCAAAAGATTGATACAGTCAGGCAAAGCAAGATTGAGCTCTTGATCACGACCTTTTTTTCCAATAGTCAATCCCGAATGCGCTGGAGGGTTGATCCCAGGATATTTAAAGCTTCGTTCACAGCAGCCATGACGGTTGTACTAAGCCCATCATTTATTTTGGATAATGGGATGACTTTCGAAGAATTAGGAAGAGGATTTTTGGATATGTTTTTATTTGGAGCAGTAGAAGTTATACCAGCTAACCAAAAAGGATGCTTGAGCAACGATTCTTAATGGGAAATGGGCACACGTGAAGCAAAAGCATTATCTATATTGAAAATGTATGAAGGAGCTTCTAGGAGCTTTTTTTTATAAGAATTAACTTTAAGAGATTGACCCTAAGCAGCGACGGTATTATCCTTATGGAGATATTTTGTAATCTTTTTCAGAAAGGACCTTGATGGAATTGGACAGGAACAGACGAAGTCTTTACTTACTTTATGCCACTACTTTTTTTATCTTCCTCAATTTTTATGTAGCTCAAACCATTACTCCAGTCTATATTCTCGACGTTGGAGGATCTGAGTTCTACTCAGGACTGCAAAGCACCTTATTTTTTCTGACAGCCGTGATATTAAGATTTTATTTTGGGCCTCTAGCGGACCTCAAAGGAAACAAGGTCACGTTATATATCGGAGCGACAGCCTTTGCTACCGCCCCATTGCTATTTCTTTTCAGTTCTGAAGTATGGTATATTATGGCTGTTCGTACATATCAGTCCATTGGTCTGGCGGCCTTCTTCTCAAGTTCATCTTCTTTGGCCTCCTCTCTTGCACCTCGCGAGAAGTTAGGCAGGTATATTGGCTTTTATCGATTAGTGACGATGTCTACGTTGATGATAGGGCCAACTTTAGCATTGAAAGTCATCAATGCTTATGGTTATAAACTATATCATTCTCTAGGAGTTGTTATTGGTATTACCGCTATTGTTATATTGTACTTTGTCAAAGAGCCTCAAAAAATTCAAGCCCATAGCCCGGGTGGTGCTGTACTCCCGCGTTATAATATGTTAAAACTGTTAAAGGAAAAAGAGCTTGCACCAGTTTATCTGAGTATCTTCGTTATCTCAGTAGCTTATGGTTTATTGCTTACTTTTACGGCAATATTTATAGAAGAGGCTTTACCGGCGATCAATCCAGGCATTTTTTTCACTTTATTCGGACTGGGAAGTCTCGTATCTAACCTTACAGCCGGTACTTTGTCTGACCGTAAAGGAAGGGCCGCAGTCGTTTTTCCCTGCATGATCATTATGGGAGTAGGTATTGCGCTGTTTTATTTTCTCCCCGCTAGTCCTGTTATTGTTTATACCGGTAGCATGATCGCCGGATTCGGTTACGCCGGAAGTATTGCGGTTCTGATTTCCTGGGTAGTGGATATGGTCGATCCACCCAGACGTACAACCGCACTGGCCTTACAGGATAGTTCCATTGATATTGGTATTGCTTTTGGGTCATTCTTGTATGGTGTATTGGTTCCAATTATCGGCATGTCTTGGTCCTATAGTTTAAGCGGAATACTATTAATCATTTTTGCATCTTGGAAAATGATGGATCTTTCCAACTCCAAAAATGCTTAGTGTTTTTAGAATTATGCTAATAAAAAAGTCTCTGGTACGAGAGGTAATCATACAGGTTACCGAGAATAAATGCTTCAGAAAGGATGAAAGGGGTGACATTGTTGCGAATTGCAGCTTTGGGAGATTCTATTACTGAAGGATATATGTGTTATCCTCAAGATTCATGGGTATCCATTGTGGAGAGAGTATTAGGAATTAAGATTCATAATTTAGGTGTTTCCGGTGATCTTACCCGTAATATGCGCCGACGGTTTCGACATCAGGTTTTACCGTTAGCTCCAAGTCATTGTATTATTCTTGGTGGAACCAACGATGCTTTTTGTGATATTTCGTTAGACGACTATAGTGAGAATATTGAAATTATGGTAGAGTATTGTGAAAATAACGGTATCGTTCCGATTCTGGGTATACCTACTCCCACCCTTTCCTACCCCGAGGAATTTGTCCTGCAGGAATATCGGGGTTGGCTTCAGGAATATGCCGAAGCTAAAAATATAGTGTCGATTAATTTTTATTCTTCTCTGGCTGACGTAGAGGGTATGATTGCCAAAGAGGAATACCTATTAGATGAAGTGCATCCCAATATCGAAGGATATCAGGTAATGGCCGAAACAGCAATTCAAGCCCTAAGCGGAATAATTGAGTAGCTATTTAGATGAAATTAGACCTCCATGCCTCTAAAGGCACCGTCAAAGAATGAAAATAAGGTTATTATTAGAGTAGATTAAGAATAATTATTGGTAGGGTATAGCAACATGGGATACTAATAGGAGCAAATTGAAAATAGAAGGCAAGGTTATGGCGTTCTGGACGCCTTGACCTTGCCTTTAGTTTATTTATTAGGTTTTACCCATAGATTCATATCTTCATACCCGCCGAAGATGTTGCAGTTATTAACCAGTCGGCCGCGGTAATGATAACCCAGTTTATGAAAGACGCGATTTATACCAAATGAACGGGCTCGAGCCAGGGAATAAAAAGTATAGGAATCTTCCTTACTCTGTATAGTTGTTTCCAACAGACGGCTAAGCCTTTCTGTCAGAGAATAACCGCGAAAGTCCGCCAGCGTGGCACAATCTGTCATTTCACATCGCTTCCAGTCTCTCTCGAGATAAGCTGATGAAGTGCTCACAAGCCTATTGTCAAAAAAAACACCGGCAAAAAGACAATCTTCTGACATCAGTTTATATACATAGTCAGGGTTTTCCATGGGAGTAGGATATGTTGTAAAAACGTTACTTAATAAAGATGAGATTTCCCCACAGTGTTCATGGTTTAATAAGCCGATCTTGAAATCACCGGGTAACTCACCAACCGAAGTTGCAGAAGAAGAGGACATAACTTTGATAAGAAGTTCATCTTCTTCATATTTCCTGTAATCTCTCTTGCGGTAGGGTGTCAAATAAAAAGCCAGACTGGAAGAAGGTTTATCAATTGTATGCGTTTCTAAGATCCCTTCAAGGACGAATCCATATTCCATGAAGACGGCAGCGTCCTCTGGAAAAGCCCAAAGCCATATTTTTTCCAGTTGGTGTTCTAGACTTATTGCCAGACATTGATCGATGACTTGGGGAATGTTTGTTCTGTCATAGGTCCTGATGATCAGTCGTTTATTGATTTGGTCGATATACATATCTTTCTCCAAAGTCACTCCTTACTGGCCTGTTGAAGTTCCAATCTTCGCTGATGGCGAATATTATCTTCGGGAATCAAGCTAATCTTTTCTCCCTTGAATAGCTTAGCTAACCCGGCTTTACTGGAATAACGCTGTTTCTTCAAGGAGTGAGCATTTTTACCCGTACTAGATTTACTGGGTTCTTTGTAAACACAGATAATTCCTTCATAATTCCGCAAAACAACCTGATCATGAGACTGGGACAGCAGGTAATTGGGCTGAAGAGGAATCTTACCGCCACCGCCAGGAGCATCGACAACGAAAGTGGGAACTGCCAACCCAGAAGTATGGCCACGCAGCATTTCGATGATGTGAATACCCGTACTGACAGGGGTTCTGAAATGCTCAATTCCTCTGGACAAGTCACATTGATATAGATAATAGGGGCGCACCCTGTTGCGAACTAATTTATGCACCAGTTCTTTCATTATGACAGGGCAATCATTGATGCCCTTCAGAAGGACAGACTGGTTACCGAGAGGTATACCGGCGTTAGCCAGTAATGCCAAAGCATCTTCAGCTTCACAAGTAAGCTCTTTAGGATGATTAAAATGGGTATTGACCCATACAGGATGATATTTTTTCAATACACTTACCAGTTCAGGTGTAATTCGTTGAGGCATGACTACAGGAGTACGGGTTCCAATGCGAATAATCTCCACATGAGGGATCTGTCTCAGCGCGGAAAGAAGATAGTCCAGCATTTCATCACTTAAAGTTAAGGCATCACCGCCCGAGAGTAAGACATCACGGATCTCCGAATGAGATCCGATATAATGGAGGGCCTTCTGTAAATCCTGTTTACTTCGATGGTTATCATGAGTACCGGCGAACCGACGACGGGTACAATGTCGGCAGTACATTCCACATTGATCGGTTACCAAAAGGAGTACGCGATCAGGATAACGGTGAGTCAGACCTGGAACAGGGGAGTCTTCGTCTTCATGTAAGGGGTCATCAAAATCACAGGATGAAGATTGTAGCTCATAGGCCGAGGGGATAGCCTGTTTGCGGATAGGACAATTCGGATTATTATGTTCGATCAGTGAAAAGTAGTAAGGTGTTATGGCCATACGGAATTGCTGGAGACATTGTTTGATTCCATTCTTCTCTTTGGAATCAAGCGTCATGTACTTCTCCAGATCTTCCAGAGAGCAGATCCTGTTTGTCATTTGCCAACGCCAATTCTGCCATTGACTAGTATTTTGTTCTGGCCATCGTTGATTTGTTGATTCAGTTTTAGTTATGCTCATTCTCGTCCTCCTTAGATAAAATAAATAAAAACTCACGCCAAGAAATGCCAGCATGAGCAGGTTAAACTCAACTAAGAGCCATAGTCCCTTATAGAATCAGACAATATCTATTCTAAAAGGATTCTCCTCATGCGCTTACGAAGTTAGCTGACGGATTCGGGCCGAGAATAGCCCTACCGGTAAGTACCGGATTCACCCCGATTGGATGGTTCCCCCGTTTTCACATTAGTGAAACTCAGCGCAGGCTTAGTGTATTCAATTTTACGTTTATTTAGTTTACCATAAATAAGCTTTGGAGTAAAGGATAATGGCAGGAATTCCCTTCTTTCGACTGATCTATAGGTTTTATAGTCTCCAATTCTCCAAAAAAACGCATATAATTTTTTTGGCCATCAGCTATAATATATTTTATAAAAATTTAGACATAGCTTTCAGAAGGAAGGATGAAGATATGAAAAAATTTGCGGTTATCGGATCGGGGTATAATGAAAGTAGATACAATCTAAATAACTGGATTAAAAACACGCTGATCATATGCTTTTACCACGTCGCTTCTTGTAATAATTCCAACTAGCTCCTTGGGGTTATCTTTGGAAACGACAGGTAGATGACCGATATCAAATTTATTGAGTTTTAAAAAGACATCATGAATAGTTTCTTCTGGATTACAGACAATCAGACGCTTACTCATTGCCTTAGTGACAGGCAGATCCATAATTCCTGGTACTGGGAGTTCTCGGATATCTTGCAAGGTTATGATACCAACCAGTTCGCCTTGTTCATTGACAACTGGAAAGCCATTATGCTTTGTATCATGCATCTGGCTGATTACTGCTTCCATTTTATGACTGTCAATAACACTTTTTACAGGGGAAGACATGACATCCTTAACCCTTACGGATTTCATTAAGTTGATATCTCTGCCTGATTCCAGATTAACACCTCTGCGTAATAACTTCAAAGTATATATGGACCCCCGGCTTAGGAGTGAGAAGACGAGTGTACTGATCACAACACTGATCATTAAGGGTAGAATAATGCGATAGTCTCTGGTCATTTCGAAAATAATTAAGACAGCCGTAATTGGTGCCTGTGTAGTGCCAGCAACAACAGCACCCATTCCTACGATGGCATAAGCAACAGGATATTGTACTAAATTAGGAAAGTAATGATTAAAAAACAGACCCGACGCACCACCCAATGTAGACCCAATAAAGAGAGAAGGTGCAAAAACACCACCGGAGTGGCCAGAACCAAGGGTTATAGAAGTAGCAAGAATTTTAATCACGACAAGGAGAACCAACGTAGACAATATAAACTTGCCTTGAAAAGTACCTTCTATTGTTTCATATCCTACACCAAGGATTTGTGGAAAATAGAGACCAATAAAACCAACCATAAGCCCTCCAAGCACTGGCTTAAGCCAAGAGGGAAAGCTTTTCCAATAATCAAATATATCTTCAGTTTTATAGAGAACTTTAGTAAAAATAACACCGGAAACAGCAGCGAGAATACCTAATATTGCATAGAGGAATAGCTCAAGAGGATGGTGGAGTGGGTAAGCCTGAACTGAAAAAGCGGGAATATCTCCAGCATAAATTCGGGAAATGACAGAAGCTGTTACAGAGGATATAACAACAGGAACAAAAACGGCAGGACTGAACTTGCCGAGAATAACCTCCTGAGAAAAGATAACACCGGCAATCGGTGCATTAAACGTTGCCGCGATGCCAGCAGCTGCTCCGCAGGCGACACAGGTCTTGGTTCTTTCTTCATGTAATTTAAAGAACCTAGCAATAACAGAACCGATTCCTGACCCCATTTGTACAATAGGTCCTTCACGACCGACAGAAGCTCCAGCACCGATAGATGAAGCAGAGGCTATTGCTTTAACAAAAATCACCCGCATCCGCATCCTGCCACCTTTTAAAGCAACAGCTTCCATTACTTCAGGA
>CAYZDF010000001.1:37448-134750 GCA_964477085.1 uncultured Gracilibacteraceae bacterium
GGAACACCGTGCCCCTTTGCTTCTCTGGCAAAAATATAGATGAGTGGGCCAACAACCAAACCTGCAACAGCGGGCACAAATAAGGGCCACCAATCACCAACAAAAGAGAATAATGTTTTGCTGATAGCATAATAACCTTCATGTGACCATCCAATCATCATCCGAAACAAAATAGCAAAATAGCCGGCAAAAGTACCGATGAGCAAAGATACTCCGATTATTCCCCAGGTACTCAAGAGATGCTTCTGCTTCTCAAAGTTTTCTTTGATGGTCTGTTTTAACACTATTTCAACACTTCCCTGCAAATTTTAAACAACAACGTTATTATAAACCCTTCAAATAAAGGTGTTCAAGCACTCTCTGGTACATCATAAGGAAGAAAAAAATAGGAAAAATAACTAAATAAGCGATTTTGAGCTTCATATAAGCTATGTAAAAAGGGCGTGTCGCAAAACGTTTATTTAAAAACGAAACGCAGCACGCTCTTTTTGTTAAAAGAAAGGCAAAAATCTGCTTGATCATAGGGATAAATCATCAGATTTAATGTGTTTTGGGTACACCAATTTCAAGGGAATGCTTCTTTTTTTATTATCGAAACGGCATGATGAAGGTGAACTATAAAGGGATTAACTCATATACTAAAACCGGATAATATTTTGGCCCTTAGATACATAGGTATAAATTAGTTTCTTAGAGGAAAACGAAAAGGATGGGCTCAATGGCGGAAATAAAAGACCTCGGCGTCTATCAGCATATTCATGCTGAACTTCAAGCTTTGGAGACAAAACTGCTGGAATTTGTCGCTACCGATTTCTCTGTTCTCCATGAATCTTCCGTTCATTTGCTTAAAGCAGGGGGTAAGCGTTTGAGACCGGCTATGGCTTTTTTATCCGCAAAATTCTATAAACCGGATCTGGAAAAGCTTTTGTTTGTAGCTATGGCCTTAGAACTTCTTCATATGGCTGCATTGGTCCATGATGATGTTGTTGATGAATCAAAGACTCGGCGGGGATGTTCCACGGTTAAAGCGGAGTGGGGAAACATTGTAGCCATCCAAACTGGTGATTATTTGTTTGCTAAAGTGCTTGAACTCCTTGCCAAAATCGGCGATCCTCCAGTATCAAAGATTCTGGCCCAAGCAACCGTAGAAATGTGCAAAGGGGAAATCAAGCAAATAAAAACTTTATACGACACGCAGGTAAGTATTCAAAACTATTACTGCAGGATTAAGCAGAAAACAGCCATACTGCTTAAAGCAAGCTGTCTTTTAGGAGGAATTGCTGGCGGGGCGTCCGAGAAAGAGGTTTGGGCTTTGGGAGCTTATGGGCATGCCCTGGGGATAGCTTTTCAAATCGGTGATGATATTCTGGATATTACCGGCAATGATTTAGAACTGGGAAAACAAACCGGAGAGGATCTTCTTCAGGGTGTAATAACTTTACCCATGATCTTAGCTTTGGAGCTTTCGGACAGAAGACAAGAACTTAATCAACTCTTAAGCAAAAAAGAAAAAAGTGGAGAGGATGTGGATTTAGCATTAAGGCTGATTAGAGAATCCGGTGCTGTTCAGGCATCCGACAAGTGGGTTAATCTTTTTATTGATAAGGCAATGAAATATCTTGAGTACCTATCGGTAATTGAGACTAAACAGACCTTGGGCGAACTTGCCGATTTTATTCGGATTCGGAAATGGTAACGTTTTATAGTGGCAGGTCCTTGTTCTCAAATACACGTCCGGCGACTGCCAGTAGAATAACTGAGATCAGGGATAATCCTATGACTTTTTCAGCTGTATAAACTGTATCTTCTAAAACTTCCTGCGGTTTCAGCAAGCGGAAAAGCGATAAATTACCGGCCCAGGCTAATTTATCGCTAAGCCCGGCCACAACATCAAGCCCATAAAATATAGAAGTCAACGTATAAGCATAAGCCAGAGATTTTTCTTTATCCAATAACGTAGAAAACAAGAAGGCATAGCTTCCGATAACGGAAAAAAAGGAAAGAGATAAAACGGATAATTTTGCATATTGAAGATGGTTTATTTTTATGCCAACAACATGAGTGCCTAAAATAATACCAGCAAAAGTAGAAAGTATTAACAAAATATTATCGGCAAAAAGTACGATTGCCTGGGTAGTTAGGATTTGCCTTCTGGAAACCGGTGCCGATAGGGGAAAGGCGAGAGAACCGTCATCAATTAACTTAGCCAGCAAAGCATTAGCGGTGTTGATCCCATAAAAGGCGATGGCCATGGTCCAAATCCGGGCAAAAAACTGGCCGGAGATAAAGGCTTCAAAAGTATCTGTGCGGGCTTTGGCGGGGACACCGAAAACAGTTTTAACCGTCGAAGGAATAGCGTTCACAATGTCCGAAACGGCAGGAGATTTGCTGATGGCAGGGTATACCCAGATCAAAAGCTCTTCATAGAGAATAATTCCGGAAGAGATTTTCCATAAATGATTCCGCTGCTCTTTAAACATCGTTTTAAAAAATGGAAGGTTAATAAGCATCATCGCTGTCTCCTAACCAAAAAATAAGCTCAGGGTTATTGATAATATTGCAGGAAGGTTTCTTCCAGTTCCAACGTGCGTTGATGAAATTCGCTAATTCGGATTTGCGAAAGGGTTTCCCACAATTGATGTAAATCTCCGCTTAGCCGAATCGTAAAATGCATATTATCTTCTTCTATCATGGGCAAGCCACTTTGACGCAAGTATTCGGCGGCTTCTTCATTTTCGGTTCTGATATCGAAAGTCTGGTTTTTTATCTGTTTTAAATGGGAAATCTCTTCAACGCCAAGCAATTGTCCTTCTCGAATAATACCTACGCGTTCGCAGGTTTTTTCAATTTCAGGGAACTGATGGGAGGACATGAGGATAGTGGTTCCTTTATTTTTTTCCTCTAAAAGCAAGTCAATAAAGATTTTTTGCATTAAAGGATCAAGTCCTGAAGTCGGTTCATCTAAAAGCAGGATTTCGGCACTCAGCATGAAGGCTGAAATGATCCCTAATTTTTGTTTCATTCCCTTGGACATTTTCCGAACCGGCTGGTTGATATCCAAATCAAAGCGCTCAATTAACTTTTGACAATTCTGCACCACATCATTGCTGTCGCCGTGCATCCTGATTAAAAGCAATAAGAATTCCCGGGCGGAAAGTTTATCGAAAAAATGAAGTTCTCCCGGCAGATAAGCGATTATTCGTTTAAGTGCTACTCTATCCTTCCAGGTATCCATTCCTTTTATCCTGGCTGTTCCGGCATCGGGATGCAAAAAGCCCATCAAGATTCGCATTGTTGTCGTCTTTCCCGCGCCATTCGGCCCTAAGAAACCGAAGACCTCACCCTGTTTGATCTGTATACTAAGATGATGGATTCCTTTTCCGCCGGGATAGATTTTGGTGAGATGATTTATCTCGATCATATATTAAACGTTCCTAACCTAATTTTATTCATCATATCTTCTCCCCGTTTTATAAAGTTAATATCCTCCGGTTTGCAGAAGCTTATATCTCTCCAGGGCCTTGATTGCAGTTAAGGCCGTGGTTAAGGGTTCTTCATAGTTCCATCCTTTGGCATAAACACCCTGATAGGAAGGTTGGAACGAACCATTATTTACCTGGCGAGAGAGGATATAGGAAATTCCTCTGGCAAAGGTTTCGTATGGAAGCTGGTGATAATAGAAGCTGAGCGCGGACAAAGCCAGAGAAGTTTCAATAACGGAGGAACCCCAACTTCCATTGGTATTTTGGCTGGATACCAAATATTTAAATAACTTGTTGCTGGCGTTATAGAAATTCTGGGGAATTCTGTAGCGGTTAGCATAATTTGCCCACTTGTTCAGTAGTTCTAATGTTTGGGATGTGGCATAGACGGGACTTTCATACCAAACGGCAGGTATTTCTCCCGACGGCAGCTGTTGAGAGAGCAGCCAGTTAAGTCCCTGTGTCATGTTTCCGGTGGTTCCCGGCATTCCGATTAAGGCTTCCAAAGCATGGATTGTTACATCGGTGCTTGTAATATATACGGGAAACATGCAATCTAAGGCGGGGGGGATGCCGCTGTAGCTGGGAAATGTACTCCAACTGCCGTCTTTGTTTTGCAGCCGCTGCAGGGCTTCCGCAGCCTTACCGGAGCTTACGCGGTCTAAATATTGCAAACCTAACAGGGCTACGGCTGTATCGTCTAAGTCCGGCTGCGTAAACGGCGGGGTGGAACCAAAGCTTCCGTCGGAATATTGGGCGTCGGTTAACCAGCTGGCTGCACGGTTAAGGAAGTCGCGTTCCTCTGTGCTTTGAGAAAACTCTGCAAAGGTGTAAATAGTTAAGCCTGTTGACCAAATCAGCAACTGATCAAAAGCTGGCCAGCCACCACTGAGGTACTGTTTTGACTCAAGCCACACGCCTGCTTTTATCAGTTGCTTTCCGGATACACGGGCACGGATCAGCGCGAGGGTTGCCAAACTCGTGGCAACAATATCTTCGCACCACGAACCATCCTCCATTTGGCAATCACAAAGATACGTGGCGGCCTGACTGGTACCGAATTGATCCAAATTTTTAACACTGAGCAGAGAAGCCGCTATGACCACCGGGCGTCCGTAGGGAGGAAGTTTGTTTAATACCTGGTCCGTAAGAATATAGGGAAGTTTTGTTTCGTGAGGCTGTGGCCCCTCCATACCGGAGACAACCTGCTGCCCGAGGGCCAAGACAATATCAGCTAATTCGTCGGCTTGACTGGGCAGAAAATACTTTGCCACCTTCCCACTATAGCTTCCTAATATAACTTTTTGGACGAGCCGTGTTATTTCCCGGTCATTTTCCCCGTTTGGTACTTTGCTCCAGCCATAAGGACGGCGATTTTTCCGTAGCCAGGCCAGGCCTGATTGATGACTTTTCTTAAACTGATTGCCGAGTAATAACTGTGTCAATGTTGCCAAAGCAGTTGCACCCGGACTAACAGATATCTGATGGGCCTCGTCTAATTTTCCCTGAAGGATTTGTTCCCCTCCTTCAAGGATATAGCGACGGGCCTTATTTAAAGAATCATTGACTTCTTCCTTTATGCTCTTCACCAAAACACCTCACACGAATTAAAAACTATAGTATGATTTATGATTCGTTCTGGCAGAGAGTTCCAAGTACAAGCCTATTTATTAGCACTGTTACAGAGAAAATCTAAATCTTTGTTGCAAAGAAATAATGAGATACCTTAAATAGCAACGGAGTTACTTCTATTTTTTCAAACCCTGTTTCCTGAAGCAGCTTAATGATATCCTGTTCAGTAGGGAGCCCGTCGAAACCCTGGTGACAAGATAAAAAGAAACTCATTAGATTTTGCGGAATATGAGTAGGCAAAATTGGAACAGAAGAAGTCGTCTCTCGCAGTGCTGTAAGAATCCCAATTTGTCCTCCGGACTTAAGAAGGGTTCTTATATGTCTTAACAGCTCCAAACGCTTTGTTCCGGTAAAATAGTAAATTGTGTTGTTTAAAAGGCAGCAATCAAATGTTTCAGTATCCTTAAAATCAAAAACATCCCGACAGACAATACGGACACGGTCTTGATACTTTTCCATCCCCTGTTTGGCCCGCATACAGGCAGCAGAATTAATTTCCAGGCCAACCCCTGTCAGTTCAGGGAATACAGTCAGTAGCTTTTTCAAATAGATTCCTTCGCCGCAGCCGATATCCAGGATTTTCTGCCAATTGTCTTTTCTACACTTTTTTCGCAGTACGGGCCAGACAAAAATTTCTGAGGAACGGGAAGCCCGGGAAATAAGTTCGTCCTTTAATTCATTTTCTAATGAAGGGCGTTCCTTTTGTCCTGTTATGAAATCAGGCAATTGACGGAAACAAACGCTCCAATAAACGACAAACTCTTTGTACATTGCTTCTAAACCAAAATCCTGATACCTCAAAACAGACTTGCCCAGGCTGGACAAGCGATAGGTACCCTTGTCAAGGATTAACAAATTCTGAATAACAGCCTGGCTCAGCCAATGCTCTAACAAAACTGCGTCCCAGTCAGGGTTGTCAGCCAAAAGACGGTCAATCGTTATTTCTTTCTGAAGCTGCTCCCAAAGCTGCAGTTCAAAACCACTGTATACGAGCCAGAGAAACCCCATATTTTCCATTAGCCCAACTGTTTTGCCAAGCAGTTTTAATACGTTGGGATCCACGCGCATACCACCGCCTTATTTGATAAATGTGTTTTTTTGGCACTATTGTATAGATATGTTTTTCCCTAAAACCTGTTACTATCTTCTGGCATGAGAACAAATAGATGGCTATCACTCGAACTATAGTAGTGAAGCCATCTTTGTTATTAACGTCAGCTAAAAGGTTTTAAATGAAAAGAGCTGTGAGCAGTAAGGTCCCTGTTTCCACTTCACCTAAACTTGTATATCCTGAACGCCTGAAGTAACTTGGGCCATAGCCATAATTAAAACTACTGCTGTAACCTCCTAATCTTCTCAAACCAAGACTTCTAAACATATCTTATCTCCTCGTAATTTCTTCTTCGCAAATATCTTATTTTGGATTTGGCCTTCTTTATGGATGTAAGAAAGTATAAAAATTTTTCAAGATCAATCTCAATATTACAATGTTGAAGGAAGGTTTGTTAACCTTCCTAAAAAAACTGAAATTTGAGTTTTATGACGAAAGAATTGAAGGAGTTTACTATTACCATAGAATGTGCTGCTCTTTTTTAAGCAGTAATTAAATATTTATGCAGTAATTAAATATCTATAATGTTATATAATGGTTTTGATGTTAAAATTTAATGGGTGTTGACGTAAAGAGACTGACCTATTATAATAACATTTGCGACTTTTAATTGAATATGTTTTTAATTTGTCGAACACGGAGAGATGGCTGAGTTGGTCGAAGGCGCTCGCCTGGAAAGCGGGTACATGGTGATGAACTGTGTCGTGGGTTCGAATCCCACTCTCTCCGCCATTACAAAACAATAAGTAATCCCAAACGGATGTAAATAAAATATTGAATCCGGTGGGATTCGAACGGGCGGCAAAGAAAAGCCGACCTATGGGAGGGTTTTCCCGCCCCGGCGTGATAGCGAGCCGGAAGGCGAGCGGAGCGAATCCCACTCTCTCTGCCATTTTTATTTAAATGAGTTCATCCTCAAACGGATGTTTTTTTTATCCGTAAATATAAATGTTGCACTGAACACTTCAATAGACCGAGGAAAATAACACATTTTCCTTATCTCTAAGTTCATGGTATAATAGGTTTGACCGTGCTAGACGGGGAGGTAGCGGTTCCTTGTAACCTTCAATCCGCTATAGCTGGGTTTAATTCCTTTGATGAGGGTCGGGCAGTCGGAGCAGTCCGTGGTATGGATATGATGAGTTTTTGGTCTTGCGCAACGGAACGCTTTGAACCGTGTCAGGTCCTGACGGAAGCAGCACTAAGAGGTTTGTTTCGTGTGCCGCGAGGTGGCCCGAAATGAGTATTGATCCAGGGGTAACGTCCGGAGGCTGCGATTCGAATCAAAGGTGCACGGTCTTTAAAATATAAGGTGGTTTTTGACCATCTTTTTTGGTATTTATTTCGTTAATGCTAAGAAATAAAAGGTGAAAAAAATGGCATATTTAGCTCTATATCGAGAGTGGCGGCCTAGAAATTTTAAAGAAATCGTGGGACAGGATCATGTCAGAATTACCTTGACCAATGCGTTAAGGCAAAACAGGGTGGCCCACGCTTATTTATTCAGTGGACCGAGAGGCACTGGGAAAACGACAGCTGCCAAGATTCTGGCCAAAGCACTTAATTGTACCAATAGAGATGGAGCAGAACCCTGTAACCAATGTTCATCCTGTCAGGATATAGACCAAGGCTTGGCCTTGGATGTTCTCGAGATTGATGCTGCTTCCAACAGAGGTATTGACGAAATAAGAGATTTAAGAGAGAAGGTAAAGCTTGCTTCAGCAGGAGGCAAGTATAAGGTATATATCATTGATGAAGTACATATGCTTACAACCGAAGCCTTTAATGCTTTGCTTAAAACGCTGGAAGAGCCCCCTGCCAGTGTTGTATTTGTATTAGCCACCACAGAATCACATAAGGTGCCATTGACAATCCTTTCCAGGGTTCAACGTTTTGAATTTCATCGAATCTCTACAAATGGTATCGTAACAAGACTTAAGGAAGTATGTACGGCCTTGGGCAGAGATGTCGAAGATAAAGCCTTACAAGTTATTGCTGTTAAAGCCGAAGGGGGTTTAAGGGATGCTTTGAGTGTCCTTGATCAGTGTCTATTACAAGAAGATCTAATCAAAGTTGAGCAGGTCTATCAAGTCATTGGCATGGTTGGAGAATCTTTTAGTGCAGATCTCACCGATGCTTTATTAGAAGGTAATTACGGGCAGGCTCTTGCCAGATTAAGCGAGGGGATAGCATTAGGGCGTGATCCCCGTCAAATTATTAGAGAGCTTCTGGACTACTTAAGACAGGTGTTATTATTCTTGGCGGGAGGGCAAGAACCTCTACTTTCACCTGACGTTGTGCTAAGGCTTAAAAATCAGAGTCGAAGCGCAGGACTTGAGAAAATCCTGTTTTGGATTAATACCCTCCTGAAAGGTGAAGGGGAACTAAGATTTACCACAAACGGACGACTTGCAGCGGAAATGATCCTGGTGCAAGCACTGTATGGAAAGTCTGAACAAAGTATTTCAAAACAAGATAAAACTGTTGTTCGTATAGAAGAGTCGTCTAAATCAAAAAAGGATAAAGAAAATATTGCTGTAACCAAGAACAAGTCAGATAAACCAGATGAGAAGGGTCCTGTGGCTTTAGCTAAAGAGCAGCCCTCGGCAGGAACGGATCAGACTATGCTCTCGGACGTGACAGCCAAATGGTCTGAAATTCTGGAAGAAGTCAAGCGGAAGAAGCGATCAACTCACGCATTCCTCTTGGAAGGAAGACCTGCTGGTCTGAAAGAGGATACACTTTATCTTGTATTTAAAGAAGGATATTCTTTTCATAAGGATAAATTTAATCAGCCAGAAAATAAAACAGTGGTGGAAGAGGTAATTGAACAGCGCCTTGGCAAAAAAATAGGCATTCTTAATCTGATGGAGAATGAATTTATTGCCTCGGGAATATCTAATCATGATAAGGCTAACGCCAACAAAGAACCAGAACAAAGCTGTGGAAATGACGCAAAGGAAGGCGAAGAACAGCGTTGCATTCAAAAAGCTGTGGAATTCTTTGGATCTGACCTTGTACAGGTGAACAAAGGTGGGTAAAATAGGTATTACTGGTTAGAATTATATATATACTTTACTTACACTACTTTCACTGTTTAAAATTAAACAGTGAAATAATGATTTGAAGAAGGAGCGTGTAAAATTATTATGGGGTTTAGACCACCTGGTGGCATGGGGAATATGAATCAAATGCTCAAACAAGCACAGAAAATGCAAGAGAACATGATGAAAGCCAAAGAAGAATTAGAAAAGAAGAGTGTCCAGGCTTCATCTGGCGGTGGGATGGTTGAAGTCGTTGTAAATGGAAAAATGGAAATCTTAGAACTTAAAATTAAACCAGAAGCGATCGACCCGGATGATGTCGAAATGCTTGAGGACCTGGTTAAGGCAGCTGTAAACCAAGGACTGCGCAATGCTCAGTCTATGGTTGAAGCGGAAATGGGTAAAGCAACCGGAGGTTTTAATATTCCAGGATTGTTCTAAAAACTAACTCATCACTAAGTAAATCCGAAGGGATAAGCTTTATGGATTATTTGTATTATCCACAGCCCTTATCTGATCTTATTATCGCGTTTTCCCGTTTGCCTGGAGTAGGGCCTAAGACTGCAGGCAGACTGGCGTTCTATCTTATGCAGAATACAGAGGATGCACAAGAATTAGCACTGGTAATTAACACAGCACTGAAGGACATTAAACAATGTACCGTGTGTGGAAATTATACAGACACTGATCCTTGCAAGATCTGCTCTGGGGAACGAAGAGACAAAACGCTGTTGTGTATTGTCGAACAACCGCGGGACGTTGTTGCTCTCGAAAAGACAGGAGAATACCGTGGGTTATATCACGTATTACACGGGGTGCTTTCGCCAATAGAGGGGATTGGTCCGGAGCAATTGAACTTTTCGGCTATTTTTGAACGCCTAGAGGGCGTGAATGAAGTAGTGGTTGCAGTCAATCCAACTGTAGAGGGAGAAGCAACAGCTCTCTATATTTCAAAACTTTTAAAACCTTTTGGTCTTAAGGTGACACGTATAGCTCATGGGCTGCCAGTTGGCGGTGACCTGGAATATGCTGATGAGGTTACCATTGCCCGAGCACTCGAAGGAAGACGCCAATTATAGAATATTTGTGTTATAGAATATAGAAGGTGTTGTCATGGTTCTACTTGTCCACATTCTGCATAAGATGCAAATAGAATGTATTGTGGAGGAATGAGCCATGACAATTGTTTTTTTAGGATTGTTTATTATCCTGCTCACTCTTGTCGGCATTGCTTCTTTAAGGAAACCAAACAAATTGATCAAACTCTCGATCCATGTTCTTGGTGGTGTTGTGGGGCTGTGGTTGGTTAACTTACTATTAAGCGTTTTTACTGTTGAAATCCCCATCAATGCTTTTACAGTAAGCCTGGTAAGCATTCTAGGATTTCCTGGTGTAATCGTCCTGACTGCCTTGCAACTTATCGGAATATAAACTTATCGGAATATAAGATGAAGTCGAAGTCATAAATACAATGAATATTATTACTGGATAAAGATAATTAGAAAAGACAGAAAAACGCGCAAAACGACAAAAAACTAGTATATTATTACATAACGTTTCATAGTGACGAATAGTGCTTGACTAAAAGAAGATACAAAGAGTATACTGATAATTGATTGGGGGACTATCTTTGAAATAGTTCCCTAGGTTTGTGTACGACAATTATTTGAAAATTCAAATAGTTTAAAACATTTAACAGAATCAAAAAAGATTATGTCTAAAAATGAGTTTTTTGTACTAATTTGTCATATAGTTTTGTGTCAGCTTTGTCAGCTTGTTAAAAAAACTATCTGATTATTATTTATTTGCTTATCCTATCCTTAATATATTATTCTCGCTTCTCCTAGTAATACTACTAACCAATAAAAGAGGAGGTGTGGGTGGCTTTACTTCATAACAGAATTTAGGCGGGAGAATACTGAGAGCCTAGTGAACCCGTTTGTATCATAGTTTAATATTAATCTGGGATATGGATAAACAAACCATTGTTATAGCTACTGGAATTATACGTGCTAGGAATATTATTTAAAATAAATTCTTGTGGGGAGGAACACAACCAATGGCTAAAATGAAAACCATGTCTGGAAACGAAGCCGCAGCTCATGCGTCTTATGCGTTTTCAGAAGTCGCCACCATCTATCCAATTACCCCTTCATCCGACATGGCTGAAATGGTCGATGAATGGGCTGCTCATGGCAGAAAGAACATTTTCGGACAAACCATGAGAGTTGTCGAAATGCAATCTGAAGCTGGTGCTGCAGGTGCATTCCACGGCTCACTTCAATCCGGAGCACTGACGACTACCTATACCGCATCTCAAGGTCTCTTACTCATGATTCCTAACATGTACAAAGTCGCTGGCGAATTGCTCCCAGGCGTACTTCATGTTAGTGCTCGTGCGATCGCTGCTCATGCTCTTTCCATCTTCGGAGATCATCAGGACGTTATGTCCGTACGTATGACCGGTTTTGCTCTGCTCAGCTCAGGCAGTGTACAAGAAGCCTTAGACCTTGGTTTTATTGCTCACCTTAGTTCAATTAAGGGAAGAGTTCCTTTCCTTCATTTCTTTGATGGATTCAGAACCTCTCATGAGATTTCCAAAATCAGTGTACCTGAATATGACGAAGTTGCTACCTTGTTAGATAAAGATGCACTTCAAGCATTCCGTAATAACTCCCTGAATCCTGAGCGTCCCGTTTTAAGAGGTACAGCTCAGAACCCAGATATCTACTTCCAAGGCAGAGAAGCTTCAAACCGTTTCTACAACGCCATTCCTGGAATCGTTCAGGATTACATGGATCAATACAAAGCATTGACTGGCCGTGAGTACAAACTCTTCCAGTACTATGGTGCTCCCGATGCTGATCGAGTGATCATTGCCATGGGTTCTATCGGCGATACCATCTCCGAAACCATTGACTACCTTGCAGCAAAAGGTGAAAAAGTTGGCGTACTACGCGTTCGTCTCTTCCGTCCATTTGCAACCGAATCTTTCCTGGCAGCTTTGCCTAAGACTGTTAAGAAGATCGCAGTTATTGAGCGTACTAAAGAGCCAGGTTCAGCTGGTGAGCCTCTCTTCCTGGATGTTCTGGATGCATTCTATAACGAAGAAAACAGACCCGTTATCGTTGGCGGCCGCTATGGTCTCGGTTCCAAGGACACCACACCTTCTCAGATTCTTGCAGTTTATGAAAACCTCAAAGCTGACAAGCCTAAGAATGGATTTACCATTGGTATCGTAGACGACGTCACCTTCACTTCCTTGGAAGAAAAAGAATTCATTGACACCACACCTGAAGGCACCATCTCCTGCCAGTTCTGGGGTCTCGGTGCAGACGGAACCGTTGGTGCTAACAAACAAGCCATCAAGATCATCGGTGACCACACCAACATGTATGCCCAAGCTTACTTTGCTTATGACAGCAAGAAATCCGGCGGTGCCACCATTTCTCACTTAAGATTTGGTAAGAAAGAAATTAAAGCTCCTTATCTTGTTAATACTGCGGATTATGTTGCTTGCCATAACCAAGCTTATGTTGACAAATATAATCTCTTAAAAGGCCTGAAACCAGCTGGAAAATTTGTTCTTAACTGCCAATGGTCTGTTGAAGAATTAGATGAGAAACTTCCTGGCAGCTTGAAGAAAGCCATCTATGACAAGAAAGCTGAGTTTTATATTATTGATGCAGTGAAAATTGCCCGTGAGATCGGTCTCGGCGGCAGAATCAATATGATCATGCAGTCTGCATTCTTCAAACTGGCTAACGTTATTCCTCTTGAAGAAGCTCTTCAATATCTTAAAGACTCTGTTGTTAAGGCCTATGGTAAGAAAGGTCAAAACATCGTTGACATGAACAATAAAGCGATCGAAGCTGGTTGCGATGCCTTGGTTAAAGTTAATGTTCCTGCAACTTGGGCTAACGCTGATACCAACCAAGGTATCTTCATGGGCGGTGACAACGAGCCGGAATGGATCAAGAACGTCTTCCGTGTCATCAATGCTCAAGAAGGCGACAAACTCCCAGTCAGCGCATTCGTTGGTCGTGAAGATGGAACATTCCCAGCTGGTACTACTGCTTTTGAAAAGCGCGGTATCGGTGTTGAAGTTCCTGAGTGGATTATGGAAAATTGTACTCAATGTAACCAATGCTCCTATATCTGCCCTCATGCTGCGATCAGAGCATTCCTCTTAGATGATGAAGAAGTCAAGAATGCACCTGCAGGCTTCGATACGGTTAAGGCTGTTGGTAAAGAATTAGCAGGTCTTTCCTATCGTATCCAAGTGAGCCCACTGGACTGCACAGGCTGTGGCAACTGCGTTGAGATCTGCCCATCCAAGACTAAAGCACTTGCTATGAAGCCAGCTGCTGCCTTAACTGAAGCTCAGGCTCCACTTTGGGACTATGCAATTACTGTATCTGATAAAGATGACAGAATCTCCAATAAATACACCGTTAAGAACAGCCAGTTCTTACCTCCATACCTTGAGTTCAGCGGTGCTTGCGCTGGTTGCGGTGAAACTCCTTATGTCAAGATCCTGACCCAGCTCTTTGGTGATCGGATGATGATCGCGAATGCAACCGGTTGTACCTCCATCTGGGGTGGAAGTGCTCCTTCCGTTCCTTACTGCACCAATAAAAAAGGTCAAGGTCCTACCTGGGCGAACTCCCTCTTCGAAGACAATGCTGAGTTCGGTTATGGTATGTTCTTAGGCGTTCAACAACAACGTATCAAGATCGGCGAAGACATGACGGCTGCTCTGGAAACCGATATTCCTGTAGAAATGAAAGAAGCTTTCAAAGAGTGGATTGCCAGCATGTATGACGGTGATGCATCCAAAGCTGCTACCAAGAAAGTTCTTGAAGCTTTCGCCAAAGCTGACATCAAATCCAATCCTCTCCTCGCTAGCATTTGGGAGAAGAGAGAGCACTTCATCAAGAAGTCACAATGGATCTTCGGTGGCGACGGCTGGGCTTATGATATCGGCTTCGGCGGTCTGGACCATGTGCTCGCTTCCGGTGATGACATTAACGTTCTCGTTGTAGACACCGAAGTATACTCCAACACCGGCGGTCAGTCCTCCAAGTCGACTCCACGTGCTGCGGTAGCTAAATTCCAGGCTGCTGGTAAGCAGATTCGTAAGAAAGACCTTGGGATGATGGCCATGAGCTATGGCTACGTGTACGTTGCTCAGATCGCTCTCGGTGCCAGCCTCACCCAGGCTATGAAAGTCTTCCAAGAAGCTGAAGCTTATAAGGGACCATCCCTCATCATCGCTTACGCTCCTTGTATCAACCACGGTATTAAATCCGGTATGGCTACCAGTATTACCCAAGCTAAAAAAGCTGTTGAAGCTGGGTACTGGCATCTGTATCGTTACAACCCGGATCTTCTGGAAAAAGGTGAAAAACCATTCATCCTTGATTCCAAAGAGCCCACTGCTTCCTTCAGAGACTTCATCATGTCCGAAGTACGCTTCACCTCACTTCTCCAAACCTTCCCTGAGACTGCTGAGCAGCTCTTTAAGGGTGCAGAGAGATTTGCTGGAGAACGTTTAAAATCCTACAAGCGTTTGGCTGATCAAAACTGGGAATAAAGACCAGGCTGACTGACAAACATGTGTCAAGATATCATAAGGAGCGGGAAAATAGTCCCGCTCCTTTTCTCAGTTCTATACCGCTTTGTACATAGAGTAATTTAATACCAACGGTTTATTTTATAGGCTTTCCTTTCAGAAACTCAAGATACTGATCTGACAAGTTCATCAAAGCGAGTATTCTTTCTTCAGCCTGAGATAAAGCCTCGTCACTTTTAACAGCCTGACGATCGATTATATTGATGTTCTGTTTATCTCCAGCAAGGTGGAAAACATTTGATAAGATAAAGGTTCCTTCAGGATTATAGAAGCGAAAGCCAAGGAAATTTTTGCGCTGACTAATGATATCCTGACCGAAAACAAGCTGATTATCCAAAGAAATACCCATAAGATTAGCGATAGTAGGTAGTAAATCTACCTGCCCTCCGACATGATTAATGACCTGAGGTTTTACACCCGGAGCTCTGATAATCAGAGGAACATTCAGGCGATCGATAATATCATGCTCACGTTTCAGTATTTGCATGAAGAAAGGTTGATTAGGCACTTCCTGATTCTTAGAAATACCAAAGTGGTCGCCATAAACGATTAAGAGAGAATTATCCCATAAACCATATTCTTTAAGATCCTGGATAAAGAGCCCCAGTGCATAATCCTGGTAATTAACTGAGGTTAAGTAGTTTCCGATATATGTTCCAGTCAGACTGGAAGGAAGAGTGATCTTCTTCTTACGATCTGGAATACGATATGAGTGATGGTTAGTTAAAGTTATAAGACTGGCATAGAATTTTGTCCCCTTGTCAAGATTTTGTTTTAATATGGGAAGTGCTCTTTTAAATATTATTTCATCCGAGGAGCCCCAGGCGCCTACCTGGTCTTCATTACGGTAGAAATGTTTCTCATAAACTTTATCAAAGCCAAGACATGGATAAAGATTATCTCTATTCCAGAATGTAATGTCATTGGGATGAAATGTCATGGAGGTATATCCCTGTTTTTTTAATATCCGTGGAAGTGATGGATATTCAATTCCAATGTAACTCCGACTCACCACACCGTTTGCTAAAGGATAAATGGAAGTATTACATATGAATTCAGCATCTGATGTATTTCCCTGTCCTACCTGACTGAAGAAGTAGGGGAAGTACATACTTTCTTTGATAAGCTTATTGAGATTAGGAGTTATCTCCTGACCACCGACTGTTAGACCGACCAGGAAATTTTCAGTCGATTCCAGTTGGACAATGATAATATTTTTGTCTGATGCTATGCCGAAATATCGTGGCCAGGATACAGGTTTGATTTGCTTAATCTGATTGATAATGATTTGATCTGGATTGCGGGGGGAATGAGTCTCAGCGTCTTTATGAAGAGATGAAAAAACTGAGTACAGCTCGGCATTGATGATTCCCGCATCCTTGGCAAAAGCCATCGTATTTTGCTTCGTGGGGTAGTTTGCAATACTCAAAAAGGTCAGAAACAGACACAACACTCCTGCTATTAGATATTTTTTCCGATGACCAAAGTAGCTTATAATGCTTTTGGGTTTGGACTTTTGTAAGATGAGGAGGAGTAAGAGTACAAAAATATCAAGAAAAAACAGGAGATACATAAACGAGAATAAATCTGAAATGCTGCTGCCAAGATCTTTTAGCACAGCGGCCTGCATAATGGCATGATGATCTAATAATCGACCGAAATGATTATAATACATGACAGTACTTAGAGAAAAAGTAGACATGACGATATCGACTAAAAATAGAACGATAAAAGATCGGGTATATAAAAAGAACTCAATGACTGATAAAAAGAGAATAATGGTGACGAGATCATAGAGAAGACCAGGAAAATAAGGCGAGTCTGAAAAAATATAACTTCTCAGCAGTAAAATTTTAAAGATAATAATACCCATAAAAAAATACAGGCCATTCCTTTTTAAAGGTATCATTGCTTAATCCTTTCCCTATATCAAATGACGAACCTCCTTTTATGTGTATGAAATGATTTAAAGAGATACAACTTCTTGTGTAATTCTTGTGTAAAAAAATACTAATAACGCTTTTATCAGGAAAGAATATATTATAAAACCACTATGGTTTTTATCTTAAAGAATGGTGAGGATTTGAGTGCATGGATAATATTTATCCCAAGTGTTCGATTTGCCAGGAGGTTCCCCTTAATGGCCTATTTGATGGTATCCGTTTGAACGGAAAACTTATTTGCACAGCCTGTGAGAAGCAGATACTTCGATCTCAAATGGGAACCCCAAATTATGATCAAAACATGTCCAATATTCGCAAAATACTGTACGGATAAGGTAAGAAGAGTACGAAAGTAGCTCTGGTGAAAAAAGTACAGAAGTATGCTAAAATAAAATATCGCTAAAGTTTTGGAGGAGTTCAGTGGATTCGTTAAGCCATCAATTGGATAACTACTGCCAAAATAAAATGCACTCCTTCCATACTCCTGGTCATAAAGGGAGAGAGGACCTTTTATCCTCGCTTGTTTTTCCTGATTATGATCTGACTGAACTTCCCGAGCTCGATATGCTCCATAATCCACAAGGAATCATAGCTAAAGCTCAAAAAAGAGCTGCAGCCGTGTACGGGGCAAAGCAAACTTTTTTTTTGGTCAATGGAGCTACATCGGGCAACCAAGCTATGTTTCTGTCGCTAATGCCAAGCTTGTCGGGCAAAAATATCATCATTCAACGTACAGCGCACCGATCAGTCATGGGTGGACTCGTACTTTCGGATTTAACACCAGAATATATAGCACCTATCATTCATCCTGAATTCGAATTACCGTTGGGGATAGATGAGAACGATTTTTCAATAAATATGACACGTAGTGGGGCCGTCCATATCACGAGTCCCAGTTATTATGGGTCAGTCTTTGATTTGGAATCCATTATAAAGTTCAGGGATGAAAAAGCACCCGATTCTCTCATCCTGGTAGACCAGGCGCATGGTGCTCATTATAAGGGGGAGCTCTTTCCGCCGAATGCAGTTGCTCAGGGTGCAGATTTAGTCGTCCATAGCACACATAAAACCTTACGAGCTCTTACGCAAGCTGCCATGTTACATGTTCAGGGTGAGCGGATAGACAGTAGCTTACTTAGAAAATCACTGGAGATATTACTGACTTCAAGTCCCAATTATATGCTGATGGCCTCTTTGGAAAATGCTTTAAAAGATCTGGAGAACCCTGCTCTTTGGGAAGACCTCCACACTGAAGTCATGACCATGCAAAATATGCTTGAAGGGCCTCTACGATTCTTAAATCATAGAGATGAAGGTAGTTATGGTATAAAACGAGTGGATTGGTCGAAAATTCTCGTCAATCTTTCTTCGTTGGAAATCAGTGCTCCCAAGGCCGTTGAGATATTGAGGAAAGGGTATCAGATAGAACCTGAATTATGGGACAAACATAATATTCTTTTTCTTTTAGGGGTGGGTAATAGACCGCAAGAAATAAGGGTATTATCTGAAGCTCTAAAATACCTTGTCAAGCGTTATTATGGATCTGATAAAGGCTTCCTCGGTCAGTCTAAAGATAAAAATAGAGGTGGGCGTGAGATCTTGGGGTGTAGTCGGAAAATGGACTTGCCTCCTCTTCGATTTAAGCCTCGGGAAGCGTTTTTAGCCAGGAAGAGATTCTTAAAGGTCAAGGAGTGTCTAGGACAAATTGCCGGAGAGACAATTTCTATTTATCCTCCTGGGATACCCTTGATCACAGCTGGTGAGGAAATAACACTTCAAGTAAGGGAGCTTCTGTTAAGACCGGAAGATTATTACTGGCAGGGTTGGGAAAGGCTTGAATATCAGGAAATTCAGGTTATAGATGTCTAGTACCCTGTCAACCCTAAATCTAATGAATATATACTGGCGGCAGATTTTTTGTAATACTGCGTTGTCGTCAATCGCAATACTACCAGTATTACTCATTCCTCCGACAGCCATGGATGGCTTAGTGTCGTGATGCCACGGATGGCAAAAAGTGACCGCCTTGTCTTACAAATAATCTACTCGCCATAATAGAGTTTACAAGGTACTAGTTAATGATTATCAAATACGACCAAGGTTCAGTATCATTGGAGTGTTCTGAGGAGAAGAGAGCTAATGAGTATAAACTGCAGGTTATTAAAAAAAGCTATAATTGAAGGGAAACTTGCCCATCTTATAATCTTTCATGGTAGTGGAGCAGAAGAAAGATACAGGGCTGTTCTGGAGTTGGCTCTCATGTTAAACTGTAAAGAGGACAGGGAGAACCCTTGCGAAACATGTTCTGCCTGTAAGAAGATTATCTCTGGCAATCATCCTGACATCCATATCGTCAAACCTCAAAAAACATCTATTGGTATAGAGCAGATTCTTTTCCTGCAAAGCAAAATATTTAGACAAAGCTACGAAAGTAAATACCGGGTTTGCTTACTGCAGGAAGCAAACAAACTAACACTGCCAGCTGCAAATGCGCTGCTTAAGATTGCTGAGGAGCCACCGGATAATACGTTAATCATCTTGAGTACAGCCAATTATCAGGGAATCATCAGCACGTTACAGAGCAGAGCTCAAGCCGTGTATTTTCCTCCTCCTGAAGCGCAAGACTGGAAGGGAGATTTTGAAGTATATAGACTCAGTGATGGAGATCCTGATTTAGCAAGAGCAATACAGCAAAAAGGTATCGAAGTTGTAAAAGGGTGGATAGACCACTATTTTAAGACAATCGAAATCAACGATATCCTGAAGATATTTGGACTCTTTCCGATGGAAAGAGAAGACAGTCTTCTCCTTTTGCAGGTCTTAGCAGTAACAATCAAAAAGATGATTACAGAATCCCAAGTATCCCCTTATATCCTGGAGGAAGTCAGACATTCGTTAGAGATGGTGAGAAGACAGGTTAATCATAGGCTTGCTTTGGAAGTGCTAGCCATTAAACATATCAAATTGGGAGGAACTAAAATTGGCTAAGGTTGTAGGTATTAGATTTAAGAAAGCGGGTAAAGTATATTATTTTCTCCCCGGTGGAATAGATCTCAAACAGAACGACAACGTTATTGTAGAGACAGCAAGAGGGATGGAATTCGGAAAAGTCGTCTTGCCTTTACGAGAGATTCCGGTAGAAGAAGTAGTCTCTCCTTTAAAGGAAGTTTTAAGGAAAGCATCGATAGCTGACGAAGAACAATTCCAAAGTAATGAGAAAAAAGAGAAAGAAGCATTTCAGGTATGCCTTGCTAAGATTGCTGCTCACAAACTCCCAATGAAACTCATCGATGTCGAATATACATTTGATGGTAACAAAATTATTTTTTCATTTACGGCTGAAGGAAGAGTTGACTTCAGAGAACTGGTCAAAGACTTAGCATCCGTATTTCGAACGAGAATAGAACTTCGTCAGATAGGGGTCAGGGATGAAGCTAAAATGCTGGGGGGCCTAGGATCTTGTGGGAGAGAACTATGCTGCGCCTCGTTTTTAGGTGATTTTGAACCTGTATCAATTCGAATGGCAAAAGACCAAAACCTGTCTCTCAATCCCACCAAGATTTCAGGGATCTGTGGCAGACTGATGTGTTGTCTAAAATATGAAAACGGTTGCTATGACTGTCAGGGAAGCTGCCATTCTCAGGCAGGGAAAGACAAGGTGGTTTACCCTGAAGTTTTTGACGAGGAGAGTAAAGAGCAATTACGAAAACTTGTAGCTGAGGAAGCGGAGGAATAAACTTGGGCCAGCTATACCAAGCTATTACGGAGGTAGAAGAGAATATATCCCGAATACTAAGTGAGGTAAGAAGCCTCAGGCAGTATGTCGAATATCTCGAAGAAGAGAATGTCAAACTAAAAAGGCAGCTCTGTGCTGTGTCAGAAGCGGATACAGCAAGAGTTCAGAAGAATGCGGCCAAAATTCAAAAGGAAGCTCATGAGAATCTGGAGAAACTCTATAGTGAAGGATTTCATGTCTGTCATATCTACTTTGGTGAACCGATGGAAGGGAGTTGCCTTTTCTGTAATGCCTTTTTACGAAAAGACTGAGATTTAATATGGAGGGCATACCATGTTAGAAAAGGGCACGCTTTATGTATGTGCTACACCAATTGGAAACCTGGGCGATATTACACTACGCGTGTTGGAGACCCTCAAAAATGTTGATTTCATTGCTGCAGAAGATACGCGTCACTCCAGGAAACTATTAGACTTTTATCAAATCAATACACCCCTGGTCAGCTATCATGAACATAATGAGAAACATCGAACTCCTGAACTAATTAGTCGGCTTAAAGAAGGAGAAAACTGTGCTTTAATCTCTGATGCTGGAATGCCTGGCATATCTGATCCGGGGCAAATCCTCATTAACGCCTGTTTGAAGGAGAACCTGAAGATCGATGTACTGCCAGGGGCTAATGCAGCGATAACTGCCCTCGTGCTGTCCGGGTTACCGACGGACAGTTTTCTCTATTTAGGTTTTTTGCCATCAAATCGAGGTCAACGAAAAAGAGCTCTCGACTCCATGAGTAAGCTTCCGTTTACGTGCATCCTATATGAAGCCCCCCATCGTATGATCAAAACATTGGAAGATATACGTGACGTCGTCGGTGAACGCCGAACGGTTGTAGCCAGGGAGCTTACCAAGCTCCACCAGAGTGTTAATCGCGGACTCACTAGTGAAGTTTTAACTCACTTTCAGAATTCACTACCAAAAGGTGAGTGTTGTATACTGCTTGAGCCTTATAAAGAAAACATAGAGAAAGGACAGCCATCAGAATGGCTAAAGGAAGTAGAAGGTCTCATCAGAAAAGGTATCAATAACAAAGAGGCTATGAAAGTCGTAGCCAAAAAGCGTGGCATTAGTAAGCGAGATATTTATAAAGCAAAGCTTGAGCAAACAAAAACATAATAATAATAGAACCTGATAAAAAAATGAGAAAACGGAAAGGCCATAAAGAATAAAAATGATAATACTTAAGCATTGTATTGTAATTGATTATAGCCTGAATCAATAATTTATATTTGATGAAAGCTATGTACATAAGAGCACATGAGCAAAAGACTATGATTAGATTTGTGAGGATATAAAAAGAGAAAAGGGAGGTAATTTCTTACCTCCCTTTGTTGGGTAAATCTGTTAAACAGCCTTGCCTTCAGCAGTTGCAGCAACTTCTCCCATTGCTAAAGCACATTCAAAACACACGTTTTTTCCACGAAATACTTGAACATTGACAGCACTACCACAAAAAACACAAGCTGGTTCATATTTTTTGAGGATGATTTTTTCTTCATCTACATATATTTCCAGCGCGTCTTTTTCGTCAATACCAAGCGTTCTGCGGAGTTCGATAGGTAACACAACACGGCCCAGTTCATCAACTTTTCTTACGATTCCAGTGGATTTCATAGCTGTTACCCCTTTCTGCAACAAGTTTCGACATATAAGCAACCTTATGTTACCAATCATACCTTAAAAAGTCAATAGGTTTAATAGGGTTATTTAAGTTAAATTTTAAACGAAAAAACATAAATATTTAACAAATACTAGAGTATATAACTTGACAATAAACCTTGTTTTTTTCTATATTTAACGGAGATATACAACTTGTCTAACCAATAACAATATATGCGCTTAGTAAGCATCTTGTTAATAGGAATAAAAAAAGGAGTGTGCCTTATGAAATATTACATTACGACACCTATCTACTACCCCAACTCAAGTCCACATATCGGTACAGCATATACCACCATCGCTGCTGATGCCATGTCTCGCCTTCGCAGAATGAAGGGTGATGACGTTTATTTCCTCACTGGAACCGATGAAAATGCGCAAAAAATTGTTAGAACCGCTGAAAGTGCTGGAATCGATCCTCATACGTATGTAGATGGGATAGTAGACAAATTTAGAGAGTTATGGAAACAGCTGAACATCTCAAACGATGATTTCATTCGGACGACGGAAGAACGCCACGCCAAGGTTGTTCAATACATTTTTAATCGTCTTTATGAACAAGGTGATATCTATAAATCAGAGTACGAAGGACTATATTGTACTCCTTGCGAAACTTTTTGGACTGAGAATAAACTTATTAATGGAAAATGTCCTAATCCAGACTGTGGTCGCGATGTTGAACTTTTAAAAGAAGAAAGTTATTTCTTCAAGATGTCCAAATACCAAGATAGATTATTACAATACATTAAAGACAATCCAGATTTTATCCAACCGACCTCTCGTCGTAACGAGATGATTAAATTTATTGAAGGGGGTCTGGAAGACCTCTGTGTTTCACGTACCACGTTTAATTGGGGAATTAAGGTTCCGTTTGATTCCAAACATGTGGTCTATGTTTGGTTAGATGCATTGATTAACTATATTTCTGCTTTGGGCTATCCCGATGGAGAAAACTACAAGAAATACTGGCCAGCAGAGGTTCATCTGATGGGCAAAGATATTGTACGTTTTCACACCATTATCTGGCCGATAACTTTGATGGCCTTGGATATCCCATTACCACATAAGGTTTTCGGTCATGGTTGGTTTTTAAATCGGGAAGGTGGCAAGATATCTAAATCCAGAGGAAATGTTCAGGATTCATTTGAATTAATTCGCAGATATGGACCTGACCCCATACGGTACTTTTTATTACGAGAGATGCAATATGGGATGGATGGTACCTATTCAGAAGATGACTTGGTCGATAAGCTGAACAGCGATCTGGCCAACGATCTCGGCAACTTTGTTTCACGTACTCTCGCTATGATTGTGAAATATACGGCTGGAAAGGTACCTGTTCCGGGATCAGATACAGATCTGGAAATAGAACTTAAAGAACTAAGCAGTACTGTAAAGAAATCAGTAGAAGAAAAGATGCTTGCCTGTGACCCGGCCTCAGCGTTAGAATCGGTATGGCAATTCATTAGCCGGTGTAATAAATATGTCGATGAAACAGCACCATGGAATCTCGCTAAGAATCCTGACAATCAAGAAAGACTTCACACGGTACTCTATACTTTTGCAGAATCCATTAGAATTCTTGGAATTTTATGTGCGCCATTCATGCCGGGTGTACCTGAAAAGATTACACCCCAGTTAGGTATCGAGGGACTCTTTGATGATTGGGAGCAGGTCGATCAGTGGAATATCCTTAAGCCAGGAACCCAGGTCAAGAAGGGAGACCCTATCTTCCCAAGAGTAGATTTATCGATATATACAGATGATCAACAGGACCAAAAAATTACAGATGAAGAAGGAAGAAAAGAAGGGACTACGCAAACAGAAAGTAAAAGTCAAAATGAAACGACGGTCCAAGAAATGACGCCACTCAAAGAAGAAATAAGTATTGAAGAATTCGCTAAAATTGATTTACGCGTGGTTAAAGTGCTCAAGGCTGAAAAGGTTGAAAAGGCTGACAAACTATTAAAACTTGAAGTAGTAATGGGTAACGAATTACGTACTGTTGTTTCAGGGATCGCTCAGTATTACACACCTGATGAACTGGTAGGAAAGTCTGTGATTCTAGTTGCTAATCTCAAGCCTGCTAAGCTTAGGGGGATTGTCTCTCAAGGTATGATTTTAGCGGCTTCCCATGAAGGACAATTGGAGGTTCTCTCTGTGGAGAAAGACCTTCCGTCGGGGGTTCAAGTTAAATGATTTGGGACACTCACGCACATCTTGATGATAAACAGTTTGAAGCGGACAGAATTATTGTTATGCAGCGAGCCAAAGACGCTGGAATATCCACGATAGTCAATATAGGGCACACTGAGCGATCGAGTACGGAGGCTGTTAGTTTAGCCAGCACCTATCCCTTTATCTTTGCAACGATAGGCATTCATCCACATGATGCCAAAGATTGCACAGAAAAGACCTGGGAACTCCTGCAAAGACTCTCCCAGAACCCCAAAGTAGTTGCATGGGGGGAAATAGGTTTAGACTATTATCGGGATCTCTCCCCCAGAGACATCCAACGAAAAGTATTTATACATCAAATCGAACTTGCCAACCAAATTGGACTCCCGGTTGTTATACATAATCGGGATGCCCATGGTGATATTTTGCAGATCATTAAAAAGCATCGACCTGAGGCAGGGGGCGTATTTCATTCTTATTCCGGCTCATGGGAGATGGCTAAAGATTTATTGAAAATGGGCTTCTATATTTCCTTTTCTGGACCTATAACCTATAAAAATGCCCGTCATACATTAGAAGTTGCTGCCAATGTGCCAGAAGATCGTTTCGTGGTAGAAACGGACTGTCCCTATTTGACACCTGAACCTTATCGGGGAAAGAGGAATGAACCCGTTTATGTTCGGCAGGTTGTAATGAAAATAGCCCAGATAAAAGGAATAAGCTTTGAAAAGACGGCTGAATTATCGAGTCAAAACGCTAAACGGCTGTTTCGAGTTGGTTAAATCCAGATTGAATCTGTGTTAAGACCCTATAGAATGATTTCTCTATAGGGTCAATTCTTTTATTAACCATTAAAATTAGAGTAAGGATGGGAACCAATATTTTCATTTTTTCATTGAAAAAACATTAGAATAAGAATAGTACGTGGTATTTGAGAATAGTGCATGGTGTTACAGTTAGTTAGTTAGTGAATAGGCCTTTCTGTTTCGTAATCAGAGTACTGTGATAGTACCCAGGGGTCTAAATTGGAATACTTTTTCGAGTGTAATTCTGTCATGGCAGCTCTATTATTAAACACAGCTGGATGAGCAAGTGAAACAATAGATTTAGCAGTAACGACACCATAAAGAACATTTTGCCAAAGACTGGAGAAGTGGGTACGATTTAACTTAGGTTGAGTATTGAACATACCTAGCTTGATACCAAAGACGTAATAGACCATCCAGATAAAAGATCCATAGGCAGCACCTTTAATCAAGTGACTATCCTTGCCCGACTTTTTAAATAGAAATACAAGAGGAATACCAGCTAAAACTCCGGTAATTATATGGATGATCTCTCCGAAGATAAAATTGTCAACTTTCTTAGTTCTGAAACCTTTCATTAAAACAGAACCAGCCATATGTCCATAGAGAGATTCAGATCTATTTCGTCTCCAATTTAGCAGATTGAATATATCCATCGTAAGTGTTCCCACCAATCCACTGGTTAAGCCTAAGTTTATGGAGTCCTTTATTTTAGGTGAGAGGTTATTGTCACGTTCTATATCCTGATCCATTATCAGTGTCCTCCTTTTTTCTTTCCTTTTAGATTATTTTTTTAATGTTACTTAGAGACACATTTTTTCTATGTAACTTATTCTCTCCTAATATCAAAAGTTTTTTCATTGATATTATTTCCAGTGATATTTTTAAATCTAAGGAATAATAAGGCAAAGATAAAGAGACCCAAAATGGCGAAAGCCCTCGAATAATATGGTAAATGTGCCATTATATTAGAAAGGATGAAGCAAATAGTGAAAAAAGTTATAGCAATTAGCTTAGCAGCAGTTTTAACAGTTATTCCAGTGGCTAAACCAGCTTATGCCGTATTGACAGGGGAAACAAGTGCTACAGAGGTTATTAGCGAAATATCAGGTACGTTAGGGATTGGAGATGAGCAACAAACATCAGAACAAGCAACGGAACCAACGACTGAAGAGGGTATAGAAGGACAAACCCCAGATAACCAACAAACAGAGAACCAAAGTGATAATGGCACCTCTCAAGATCAAGATTCTGAAAACCAGGATATAGAAAGTGATGAACAAAGTAATGGAGAAATAAATGAAGATCAGGACAACGAATTGGATAAAAAACAAGTCAATCCGGCCTTTGAAGGACTTCCATATGGTTTGGCAAAAAGGCAAACACTGCCTCCGGGATTAGCGAAGAAAGAAGTACTACCACCAGGACTTCAAAAGAAACTGATAAAGAAGGAAGTTCCCAGCACCACAACGGGGAATGAAGGAACAGATCAGAATGAAGAAATAACTGAAGACCCAAACAATTCGGAAGTGGAAGGTTCATCGGCGGTCTAAAACAACTAAGTAACAACGTCATTTATGTTTCAAGTATCTTAAAAAGGGTTTAATATGATTTATTTCGGACAGGATTAACATAGTATAACTGATATATTTTAAACTATATATTATAATATTATTATGGAAATCTACATAACAGAAGTTGTTATAATAGTCAACAAATGAAGTAGAATTTCTCTTAATAACAAAATGGGGGTTTTCTCTTGTCCGGTCTTAAACCACCTGCAGAAAATTCTTTAGAAAAACGGTTGCAAAAAATTAAGGAAGAAGCAAGTTCTATAGAGCGCAATCAGCTAATTCAGGATTATATCCCCTTTATTATTAAGACTGTAGCTAATCAGCTAAACCGTTATATAGAAACTGAGAATAGTGATGAGTTCAGCATCGGACTAATTGCTTTTAATGAAGCTATTGACAAATATGATTTCGCAAAGGGTAGCTTTTTAAGTTTTGCTGAATTGGTTATTAAGAATCGAGTTAAAGACCTCTATCGAAAAAAACAAAGGGAACAGAGGGAAATATCTCTAGAGAGTTTTTTAGACAATTCTCTAGATAGTTTCCTTGAGCCATACAACGAAATTAACGAAGATTCTATCTTTTTGCGTGAAGAAATTAAACGTTATGAAGATGAACTACAAAAATTCAGTATCACCTTTGAAGATCTGGTTGAAGAGACTCCGAAACATAGTGATACGCGTCAAAATGCAGTAGAGCTTTCAGAACGGATCAGTGAAGATCGGATCATTGTTAAAGAGATCTATGCTAAAAAGAGACTACCTGTCAGTAAAATAGTTCTTAAGTTTAGAACGACAGTAAAGATAGTTAAGAGAAGTCGAAAGTTCATTATATCCATGGTTGTTATTTTTACAGGCAGCTTCAATCAGATTAAAAGCTGGGTCAAAAATTCTTTACAAGGTGAACAGAATGCATAAAGGAATTGTTCTAAAAGTTATAAAAGAATATGCAGTGGTTCTAGCGCAGGATAATCAACATTGTAAACTTATTCCCAAAGAAGGTATGTATGTTGGACAGAAGATCTTCTTTTTTGAAGAAGATATCATCAACATCTCTCACAAACAACGGGGAATACGGGGGTTAGATTCTGATCTGTTTAGAAAAACAGTATCGTTTTCGGTAATAGCTGCGTGTTTGTTGTTCTTCTTTTTGTTTGGTGGCATTCAAGGTTTGCCTGGTACTGATAGCTCATATTATGCTGTTGTATCGGTTGATATTAACCCAAGTGTGGAACTAAAGATTAGTAAACAAAAATATGTGATAGCTGTAGAGGCATTGAATCAAGAAGCATATCAAGTAGCAGGCCAGTACCTTGTAGGCTTAAAAGTTGAAGATGCAGTATCGAAGATCGTTACTAATGCAGTTAAGCATCATTATCTGAAAGACGAGGAGGCTATATTATTTTCAGCTGCGGTCAATCCAGCTGCGAACGTCTCCGAAGAAGATTTAAAACATGAGATAATTACAGAATTGACGAGTGGTAAACTACCTGATTTCTATTCTTATCTCTTTATTCCCTCTACTTCGGAGGACTATAAAGAGGCAAAGCGACAAAAACTTTCTCTTGGTAAATATCAGATAACCATCTTGGCCAATGAAAAGCTTCTCCCACAAGAAGTACAAGACATGAAAGTTAAGGATCTGCTTCAGGATGAGACTATAAAATCCAAACTAAAGAAAAAAAATCAGAAAAAGGATGTATGGATTCAAGAATCTAAGAAAAAAGAAAAAGACAACAATAAAGGTAACGGTAAAGATAAGCAGAAAGGCATTGATAAGAAAAAGAATGGCTCGGATGAGCCAGAGAATAGCCAAATGGTTAATACCAACATAAAAGCAAATCATAAAGATGAAAATGATTTTGATCAAGAAAATAAAGGAAGGTCGAATAAGGCTTTACCAGAGATCATTCCGAAGAAATCCCCTGACCCTCCTCAGGGGGTTAATCCCGGTAAGCAAGATAATCAGAACGCATCCAAAAAAGTATCGCCCAACACACAAAAAAATAACGAACCCCAGAAGATAGAAAATACTCCCGATAAAGATAATCAGGGAGATTCTGGCGTTAAAGGAGAGGATATTTCAAAGGAGAAGACAAGTTCTAAGGATAATGATTTTTTTACGGAAATTACCGATTCTAATTCTAACAAAGGCGGATACAGCAATAACAACCAAAGCAGTAATAGTGGAAACAGTGGCAATAGCAGTAATAATGTGAACGGGAACAACTGTAGCAGTGGAAAAAGTAATAATAATCACAATAAAGAGAGTAACAACAAATAAAGAAAAGCAACATTACAAATCATTTAGAAATCTGTACTACATAAAAATAAAAGAGTAAATATGTATTAGTCGATTAAATCCTTCCCATTTTCCACAAGCCATTTTTTCCACTTTTTATAATCAGGCAAGAAGGATTCGACTAATTTCCAGAAGTCTTTGGAATGGTTCATGAATCGCAAATGGGACAATTCATGAATAATAACGTACGCAACCACCTGGTTAGGGGCCATAATAATTCGCCAATTCAAATTGATATACCCTTTATTTGAACTACTACCCCATCGGGTCTTTTGGTCTTTAATCTTTAGCTTTTTATAAGGAATATTCAAAACTTTGGAATAGTATTCAACTTGTTCAGGAAGAATTTTCTCTGCTTGTCCGATATACCATTCCTCAATCAATCTTTTAATTAAGGCCGGCTTATAATCTGCAGGAATATTAGGAGGAATGTAAGCAACTATACGACTACCTTTAAACAAAGCATGTTGATCAAAGTTCGAAATTTCTTCAATAACCAGGGGATAGTTACGACCTCGATAAAGAAATTTTTCACCTGTTACGTACTGTTTGGGATGAGATTCTTTAGCTTGACAAACTTGTTTTTGAAAATGTTTTAGAACCCATTCTTTATTATCTTCTAAAAATTTCTTGGCATATTCAAACGTAAAGCCGGTAGGAACAGCCACTGTCACTCGTTGGTTTTTAATGGTAATGTTGACTCGTTTGGCCTTACTACTTTTCCTTAGTTCATATTCAATCACTTTATTTGCGATTCGAAGGTATTCCATCACGATATTCCTACTTTGCAAATTGATTTCCATTCAGTAAGAGGGCATGCCCCAAAATAAAAGGCACTAATATTTTACTACCATTATCTACAAAACCATGTCGAAATTTAAGAGAATAGTATAAATATTTGAAAAAATTAAATTAACTCTCCTGCGTTAATACACAAGCTAAAAAAATTATACAATGTTTTCCTTGATAATTGTAGTATCTGAGTCAATAGGATTTGCAGTTCTATTAAGTTTTCAGACAAAGACATTTGCAGCAATAAAAAAGTAAGAGCAGGAGAAACTAATCTTAGAGAATTAATATAGAAAGTTTGGTGAAAAAATTGGATGACTGGCGACAATCAGCTGAATTACTTGTCGAAGAATATGTAGCTCCTCAGGGAGTTAATGATCGGCGTATCGTAGAGGCGATGAAGAAGATTCCCAGACATTGGTTTATCCCTGAAATTTATAGGGAGTACGCCTACCTCGATGAACCACTTCCTATTGGCGAAGAACAAACCATCTCACAGCCATTTATAGTAGCCAAAATGACAGAACTCTTGAATCTTGACGATGGTGACCACGTCCTTGAAATTGGAACAGGTTCAGGATATCAGGCAGCTCTATTAGCAGCAATGGGAATGAAGGTGACGACCATAGAGAGAATAGAGGAGCTTGCTTTGAACGCGAGAGAAGTATTCCAAAAGCTGAATTATAATATTAACAGTATTATAGGGGATGGTAGAGAAGGGTTTCCGTCTGATGCTCCTTATCAGGGAATAATTGTAACAGCAGGTGCTCCTAAAATTGAAGATGCCTGGCTTACGCAGTTGGCTGAAGGAGGAAAAATTGTTGTACCACTAAGCGTTCAAGAAAGTTTATATTGTTTGCTTGTCAGAGAAAAAGTAGGGACAGAGAAAGACGGTTTTCGAGATACTTGGTTTGATTATTGTCGATTTGTTCCTCTATTGCAAGGCATCAAGAGTTCTTCCAAGAACCATGAAAATTTCTGAACTCTACTAAATTTTTCCGATATCGCTGGGGAACAAAATGAGATTGTAGTTTATGATTTCGTCTACTCTCAATTCCTATTCGCGAAAAATATTTCGTCCATAGTTCCTGATAATAAACTTCAGATTCAGTGATCCTGATAGATGCATCAGCAGGAAAATCAGTCAGATACCATTCGTATTGATTATGAATGATAGCCTGATGGCGTTTCCGATCGTGTATAATAAAGTTTTCTTTGGCTAACCGTTCCGCAAAGTGATCGGCCAGAAGTATAAGGATATGATGATCAGGCTCCAGAACAGCGTAGAGATAATTTCCAGCTTCCGCAAATCTCAAAAGACCAAGAAAACGATGTACTTCAAAGGAGACTTTTCGCGACATTTCCTGGACGGGAAGAACATCCGGATGAGTATGATAGCTGTCCAGCCGGGGGCCTAGTTTGAAACCAAGCTGCAAGTAATTTAGGATTAAGTTTTCTTTGTGAGGGTGGTTGGATAAATAAACATGAAAAACGTGCCGAAGTGATGCGGGAGAAATCTTACATTCTATGGCATCATAGACTTTGGCCACCAGAGATAGATCTGTTGTCACGATTCTTGAAGGTGTTATAAGGTTAAGCTGATATTGATTTTCCGGGTAAATTCCCTTAGCCCGGTCTTCATAATAATTCAGATAAATAGCCGTTAGTAGCCCTTCAAAACTACCGTCGTACAAATAATTCATATGACAAAAAACCTCGCAGAACATATACAATTTAGACTGATACAGTTGGTAATAGTGAAGTAAAGATCAAAACATTGCCTATAATTTTTTCAAAAAAGACTTAGTTGGATGGACAGTAGGGGTGATTCTAACATCTTACGAATTTGGGGAGCCTGAATAGGTATTCCTCCATAATAATGCCCTTGGCAAGTGATAAAATACTTTGCTCTTTTCACTACAACTCCAATTTTACCCAGGTTGTGGTAGGAAATAGGTGCGAGTCTTCTCTGACGGATAATTCTAAGCGCTGAAGTAACCCCTACACCAGGAATTCTCAAAAGTTTTTCATAGGATGCTATATTAATTTCTAAAGGAAAAAGATGAATATTACGGAGAGCCCAGGAGATCTTTGGATCCAAATCAGGTTCTAAAAGTGGAAAGTCACGGTTGACAATTTCATCAGCCTTAAACTGATAGAAACGTAAAAGCCAATCCGCTTGGTACAGTCGGTGTTCTCTGAGTAAAGGGGGCCTGCTTGAAACTGCCGGAAGGTTAGGCCCTTCATTGACTGGGACATAAGCTGAAAAATACACACGTTTTAGCTTGAATCGATCGTACAAGGATTCAGTTGTTTTCAAGATTGCCAGATCAGTATCATTAGTAGCACCGATAATCATCTGTGTGGATTGGCCGGCAGGTACAAACTTGTTAACACTGCGGGAATATCTTCGATCTTCAAGGTTTTGTCTAATTTGAGATCCAATTTGGTCCATTGGAGAAAATAGGGCCTGTATGGATTTCTGGGGAGCAAGTAATTTTAAACTTTGTTCTGTAGGTTGTTCGATATTGACACTCATTCTATCTGCAAGAAAACCAGTCTTCTCAATCAGGGCTGGATCAGCACCCGGAATGACCTTAACATGGATATAGCCAAAGAAATGATACTCATTTCTTAAGATATCAAGCGTCTGATAAATCATTTCCATGGTGTGATTGGGACTCCGCTCTATCGCTGAACTGAGAAAAAGTCCTTCGATATAATTCCGGCGATAAAATTGAATCGTCAAGTCGGCTACTTCTCTCGGAGATAGACTGGCTCTCGGTATATTGTTTTGATTGCGATTGACGCAGTAGGTGCAATTATAAATACAATAGTTCGTAAGCAAAACTTTAAGCAGAGAAACACACCGGCCATCTGAAGACCAGGTATGGCAGATCCCGTAGGCCTTAGTATTTCCCAAGCCACCTTTCTTGCTCTTATTTACCCCGCTTGAAGCACAGGACACATCATATTTCGCTCCGTCAGCTAGAATTGCTAGCTTTTCTAAGGTGTTCATTGCAATCACCCTCTTTTAGTATATCAACAAAATTAAGAAATATCAAACATACGTTCGACTTCGCGGATGTCTAAAAACGAAATCATTAGGGAAAGGTGTTTGTCAAGAACAAAATTTCGCTAAGCCCCACAAAAAAATATTGTAGAATAAGCAAAAACCATCTATAATTATCTATGGTTTACATAAACCTTCTATGTTCTTAAAGAATTTAATACCTAATTTCTGGGGAGCTGGGTTGAGGCCGGCTGAGATAAAGACCCAATGATGTCTTTGACTCCTTTTACCTGATCCAGGTAATACTGGCGTAGGGATGAAATTTTGGTTATAGTACCGAGACTTACCTATTTTGGGGGACCAAAAAACACAAATCTACGCTGGGATTTGTGTTTTTTTATTTGGTGTTAAGTTCTATCAAAAGAGGAGGAATTCTATGAAAAAAGTACTTACTATCGCAGGTAGTGATACTTGCGGAGGGGCTGGAATTCAAGCAGATTTGAAAACCTTTTCAGCCCACGGTGTTTATGGGATGAGTGTGATCACTGCGGTTACAGCACAGAATACTCAAGGGGTTTTTGCCGTCCAGGACATCTTGCCTGAAGTCATCGCCAAACAGATAGACGCCATTTTTGATGACATTCAGGTCGATGCCCTGAAGATCGGGATGGTTTCTGTGATCGAAACCATAAAAACAATCGCTTCTAGATTAAAAGAGCATAACGCGGTTAATATTGTCCTTGACCCGGTTATGATTTCGAAGAGTGGGTTTCCATTGTTACAGCCGGATGCTCGCCAAGCGCTTATTGAAAATCTTTTACCATTAGCAACAATTACAACACCAAATATTCCGGAGGCTGAAACGATTACTGGCAAAGCTATCCAAAATCTCACTGATATGCAGGAAGCTGCCAGGATGATTTCCTCTTTAGGGCCTTCCTACGTCCTCGTAAAAGGAGGGCATCTTGCCGATGACGCCACAGATATATTGTTTGACGGTAAAATCGTTTATGACTTCAGAACAGAACGCCTGAACACCAAAAATACGCATGGGACAGGATGTACACTGTCAGCGAGCATTGCTTCCAATCTGGCCAAAGGGATGGATGTTGTCAACGCTGTGGATTTAAGTAAGAAATATATTACGACAGCAATCGAAAATGCTTTGGACATTGGCCGGGGCGTAGGACCTACTCATCACTTCTATGAATTATATAAGAAGGCAGGAATTAAGTAATGAATTATTCAGCAAAAGGAGTATCTTCGTTCAGTTTGTTTATTCTATGGTTCGGTGCAGCAGTATCAATTGCCGAAGTCTATACCGGTGCCCTGCTCGCTCCTTTGGGTTTTAGTAAAGGGGTACAAGCCATCTTACTTGGACATTTAATTGGCGCCATTATTCTTGGGCTTTCAGGCATTATTGGTTCGCAAAAAAAAGTCTCGGCAATCTTTTCAACCCGAATATCATTTGGTCGCTACGGATCCTACGGTTTTTCTATCCTGAATGTTCTTCAGCTTCTTGGTTGGACGGCTGTAATGATCATAACCGGGGCACGGTCAGTTAATGAAGTTAGTAAATTACTCTGGGGCTATGACCAACAAACGGTTTGGAGTATTGTTATTGGACTACTGATCTGTGTCTGGATCATAGTTGGAATTAAAAAACTCAATAAAGTCAATCTGTTAGCGGTAGGATTACTGTTAGTACTTACCATAATTTTAAGTACGGTAGTTTTTAAAGACCTTTCTCTTATTAACAAGACCTCTGAGGGGCTTTCCTTTGGGGCGGCAGTGGAACTCAGTGTTATTATGCCTCTATCCTGGCTGCCCTTGATCTCAGATTACACTCGTTATGCCAGAAGTAGTAAAGGTGGCTTTTGGGGAAGTGCTGGAGGATATTTTATCGGCAGCTGTTGGATGTATATTATTGGCCTCGGTGCAGCAATATTTACAGGAACGGCAGATCCATCAACTATCTTAATGGCAGCCAATTTGGGGCTAGCAGCGTTAGGGATTGTTATTCTGTCAACGGTTACTACTACTTTTTTAGATGCCTATTCTGCGGGAGTTAGTTTATTAAATATAAACCCAAGATTTAATGAGAAGTTTACAGCGGTAACAATGGCTGTTATCGGAACAGTGGTAGCCATAATTATACCAATTGAACAGTATGAAAACTTCTTATATGCAATAGGATCCGTTTTTGCACCTTTGTTCGCCATACTGTTGACAGATTATTATATTCTAAAAAATAAGGACATTGATGAGCATAAAAATATTTACTGGATCAACACGGTGATTTGGGCGTTTGGGGTATGGATATATAATCAATTTATGGCACTTGATCTCTTCTTTGGCAGTACTTTGCCCGTTATGGTGATTATAGCAACGATCTGTATTGGACTAAAAAGCATTTTTGGAAAAACATTACAACAATAAATCTAGAAATAATATAAAAAAATGAACTGCAAAAACAGTTCATTTTTTATTAAAAATCGATCCAATTACAATTGTGTAAGAAGTTTATATTACTTAGGCTTCTCGTCCTGCCTCAAATGCTTTTATATTCGCATCAAGGAATTTAGCGGGAACATTTTCTTTTAGTGCTTCCAGCCAATATTCTTTATTAATCTGCAGGTACTTGGAAAGCAGTCCGAGAAGAACTACATTAACGGCTTTTGGATTACCTGCGTTCAGAGCAATTTTTAGGGCATCGATGATAATGACATTCTCTCGTAGGTTGCGAATGGTGTCCAAAGCATCAACGGGGTATTCAGCAGCTCCCATTATCACAGGCATCGGATCAATTCGCTGATCATTTATCAGAATACTACCGGTTGCCTTTAAATAGGGTAACCACCGCAGTGCTTCCAGCTTTTCAAAAGCAAGTATGATATCTGCTTCACCCTCAGGAATGATCGGAGAAGCGACTTCCTGACCGTATCTAACCTGGGTGACTACACTGCCTCCTCGTTGTGCCATCCCATGGATTTCCGAAACCTTGACATCCAGACCCATCTTTTGAATGACGCCAGAAAGAACCCGACTGGCCAGAATTGTCCCTTGTCCACCAACACCGACAATAAGAATATTTGTAATATCAGACATTAGCTTTTACCATCCTTTCTTATTGCCGCGCTGTTACAGACATTCATACATAGTTCACAGCCAACACATTGGGTCATACTGATGCGGACCTTCTTGCCTTCTTTAACGATACATGGACAGCCCAAGCGCATACAGCGCATGCAGCCGGTACAGGTATCAGGATCAACTTGACAGGGGGTAGTATCTTTATTCTTTTCAATCAAAGCGCATTTCCGCTTGGTAATAATAACGGAAGGTTCTTCAGCAGCCAATTCTTCCTTAATGACCTTTTCAAGCTTTTCAAGGTCAAATGGGTCTACCTCTGTAATTCGCTGTACACCGATGGCTTTGGCTAAGAGAATCATATCTACTTCTTTAATGGCTTCGCCCTTTAAGGTCAAGCCAGTCACTGGATTATCCTGATGTCCGGTCATTCCCGTTGTACGATTATCGAGGATGATAGTGGTGGTTGTCGCCTTGTTATATACAGCATTAACAAGTCCAGTTATACCAGAATGAATAAAGGTTGAGTCCCCAATAACTGCAACCAAGTTACGAGCGAAATCTCGGCCTCGTGCTTTTTCCATCCCGATAGCGGCACCAATACTGGCTCCCATACAGATGGTCGTATCCATGGCATTTAGTGGAGCAAGGCTACCCAGTGTATAACAGCCTATATCTCCTGCTACAGTAACCTTTAGTTTGTTGAGGACATAGAAAAGACCTCGATGGGGACAGCCTGGACATAAAACAGGCGGACGTACAGGAGTGTTCACAGCTGGATTGGAGTTGGGTGTGATATTCTGCTCACTTTCATTTACGCCCATTCGCTCTTTAATGGTCTCAGGGAGAATTTCACCAATATAGGAGAAAACATCTTTTCCTCGAGCCTTAATACCCAGGGATTTAACATATTCTTCGATAAAAGGTTCCAGTTCTTCGATAATATAGAGTTCCTCAACATTTTGTGCGAATTCAGTGATGAGTTGTTGTGGCAAGGGGAAGGTCATACCAAGTTTAAGGATTGAGGCATCCTTAAGGACCTCTTTGACGTACTGATATGTTACCCCATTGGTAATAACACCCATTTTTTTATTGTTCCACTCGATTCTGTTAAGTGGGGTAGTTTCAGCATACTCCCTCAACTTATCTAACCTGGATTCCACATCAATATGTCTGCGCCGTGCATAAGCAGGAATCATGACATATTTTAGTGCATTCTTTTCATAATTCTTTAAACCAACTTCCTGGCGTTCAGAGAGTTCAACTAAAGATTGGGAGTGAGCAACCCGGGTGGTGATTCTTAACATGACGGGGGTATCAAAAGTTTCGCTTAAGTCAAAAGCTAATTTGGTAAAATCCTTTGCCTCTTGACTGTCAGAAGGCTCCAAGACTGGAATTTTGGCAGCTCTGCCTAGATGACGATTATCTTGTTCATTTTGGGAACTATGCATACCGGGGTCATCTGCAGAGACCAAGACCAAGCCGCCATTAACACCAGTGTAAGCCAATGTAAATAGAGGGTCAGCTGCAACATTTACGCCCACATGTTTCATAGAAACTAAGGTTCTTCCACCAGCGATGGAAGCGCCAGCGCCTACCTCTAAAGCAACTTTTTCATTTGGGGACCATTCTGCATACATCTCTTTGTACTTTGCGGCGTTTTCGGTTATTTCTGTACTCGGAGTACCTGGATAGGCTGAACAGACTAGAACGCCTGCCTCCCACGCTCCACGGGCAATTGCTTCATTACCTGTAAGAAGTTTTTTCATGATTCCATCCTCTCTAAGCGTTTATTTCAATAGCCATCTTTACTTTAGAAAATGTTAATTATCACAATTATAGTATGAAGAAATATTTCATATCAAGCATAATGCAAAGGTTAATCGGGGTAATATCTGGATAAAGATTTATCAGGCTTATAATAATGAATTTAGCGATAATCGAATACACGCTTGGATTTTCCGGTGGTTCTTTCTAAAGTTCCCGGTTGGACAATTTTGATTTTGGCGTTAATGGAAAGTACACTATAGAGTTTGTGCTTAATATTGTCTTCTAGTTCTTCTAATCTGCAATAAGGTTCCAATACATCAGGACTTATCAGCTCCACCACGACTTCGAGCTCATCGAGATAATCCTTGCGATAGACATTGATTTGGTAATGTGGACCGATACCCTCGATTGCTATTAAGACGCTTTCGATCTGAGAAGGGAATACATTGACACCACGGATGATTAACATATCATCTGTCCGGCCAGTTACTTTTCTCATGCGGGCAGTTGTTCGACCGCAGGCGCATTGCTCCTGGTTAACACGCGAGATGTCTTTTGTACGGAAACGGATGACAGGAAATGCTTCCTTGGTCAAAGATGTAAATACCAGTTCTCCTTCTTCCCCAGGCTTAAGAACCTCACCTGTATCAGGATCGATCGTCTCTACGATAAAATGATCTTCAGCAATATGATGGCCACAACGATGAACACATTCACCTGCAACACCAGGGCCCATGACCTCACTCAAACCGTAATTATCCGTGGCGATAATGTTTAAGCGTGATTCAATCTCAGAACGCATTTCCTCAGTCCAGGGTTCACCTCCGAAGAGGCCTAATCTCAGTTTAAGGTTAGAAAGCTTGATACCTTTACTCTCAGCAACCTCCGCAATATAGAGAGCATAACTCGGGGTAGAGATAAGGGTTGTTGTTCCAAAATCCTGCATTAACATTAACTGACGTTCAGTATTTCCACCGGATACGGGAACCACAAGGGCTCCTGCCCTCTCTAAACCATAATGAAGGCCGAAACCGCCTGTGAAAAGACCGTAATTAAAGGCGATCTGCGCAACGTCATCTGAAGTAACCCCAGCTAATGTAACCATTCTGGCAGTCAAGTCGGTCCAGGTATTTAAGTCGTTTTGTGTGTAACCGACAACGACTGGTCGCCCGGTGGTACCGGAAGAGGCGTGGACGCGAACCAATTCTTTATTGGGTACTGTGAAAAGGCCAAAAGGATAATTATCACGCAGATCATCCTTAGTCGTGAAAGGAAGGTACTGGAGATCTTTCAGTGACTTAACTTTCTCAGGCGTAATCCCCAGACGATCAAATTTGGCACGATAATGGGGAACTTTAGTATATACACGATGAACGGACCATTTAAGCCTTTCTAATTGGAGCTGTTCTAATTGTTGGCGGGACAAACATTCATGGTCTTTATCCCAAATCACAGTAACATCACCCTTTTTCTCATAGTTTATCAATTAGCAAAACCTTATAACAGGTTCAATCTTTCATTTTTGATTAAACACCATGTCAATATGCTGTGGCGACAGTTGTCTGGTAAAGGCACTAACTACAGGGACAACAAGGAAGAAATCATTCAGGGTTTTGGTCTTTTTCATACTAAAAAAGGCTATCGCAAAGAGGATAGCCACATAAATACCCACAGCAAAGAACTTCATTTTCTACCATCCTCCCATACTCTTTTGTTTATAAATTAAAACAAGTACTACGGCAAACTACCTTACTACTAACCTATGAATAACAGTTGGTTGCGCTGGCAATAACATTTTAAAGAAGAATAAGCCAAAAGTCTATAGTCAAATAAAAAATTGTCTTTTCAGACAATTAAAGTTGCAAGTTTAATAAAAAACATGCTAGTTAATCCAATTCTCAGTCATTCTCTTCGCTTTGCAGAAAAATACTTATTTCGTCTTCGGTAAGCGAATTCATTCGGCAGGGAGGAAGCGTACTTAGGTGGGCATTAGAAACAGGAGAACGCATCGAGTCTAGAAGATCCTTGGCCCGCATCAATTCTGTGTATTCATCAATGGAGATAATAACAGCTTGGGGTTTATTATTTTTAACAACGATATAGGGGTTACCCACATCCTCTACAGCTTGAATGACTCTCGATGCTTGTCCACGACCTAATTCCGATACAGAAATCATACAATCAAAAACTTTGCGCAGGTCCATTTATTAACCTCCAACATTTAAAACACTGTTTATCTATAAGAGTTAGTTTATATTAGACCTATTACCTTAAACTATTGATAAGTTTCAGTGTTGAGTACGAAAGAAACAACACTAAGGTAATATCAAGCCTTGATAAAAAAGTATAGATACAGCTATTTAAATTATAAGTCGGCGACAAACAGAAAGCAATAGATTGAGTGCATGATACGAAGGACTATATTCATGCATTTTTACATGAAAATAGTCGAAATACCTATTTTGACTGCAGTAAATATATTGATTATGGCAGGTCAAAGCGTAGAATGTAAGTTTTTGTGAAGATTTAGACTCTGAAACGATACCCAGCTCCCCATACGGTTTCGATGTATTGTGGATTAGCCGGATCACTTTCAATCTTATCACGTATCCGGGCAACATGGACGGTAACAGTGGCAGAATCTCCCAAGGCTTCTAAACCCCAGATTCTTTCAAATAGGTCTTCTCTGCTGAATACCCTGTTAGGATTCAGTGCCAGGAATACAAGTAAATCAAATTCTTTTTGAGCAAGATTAACTTCTTTATCATTAGCAAATACCCGACGTGATTCTTTGTCTATTATCAATCCGCGAATAACCACTTGTTCAGACTTTCTGGTATTTGTGATAAATTTTTGGCGTATTCGTTCATAATTGTGAAGATGAGCTTTAACCCTTGCCACCAGTTCTCCCGGGCTGAACGGTTTAGTGATATAATCATCTGCCCCCAGACTAAACCCTTTAATCTTATCAATTTCTTCCTTCTTGGCAGAAACAAGGAGTACGGGAATCCCTTTCTCATCCCTTATGCTACGCAGGATTTCCAAACCATCGAGACCAGGAAGCATGATATCTAGGATTAGAAGATCATATTCCTCTTCATGCAGAACTTTTAACCCTTCTAATCCATCTGTACAGACTCTTACTTCAAAGCCAGCAACTTCAAGATAATCTTTCTGAAGTTCGGCGATACTCAGATCATCTTCAATAATCAATACCTTCTGCATCGGAATTCCTCCATCATGATTTGCTGAGAGATATCAAGATACTTGTTCCCTCTGAACCATGGCTTACGGCCCAAACTCTCCCATGATGACTTTCAACAATCTGTTTAGCAATAGCGAGACCGAGACCGCTTCCTTTGATTTCACTTCTTGCTTTATCAGAACGATAGAACCGGTCAAAAATATAGGGCAAATCAGCTTCACCAATACCAGTACCATTATCCCGGATTTCAATAATAAGACTTGATTTCGTTTCTCTCAGAATAATACTTATTTCTCCAGGTACTTTATTCATATATTTTCTGGCATTGTCTAAGATATTGGTGATGACCCGTTTCATTCTATCCCGGTCTAAAAGAGTGTAACGTTTAGCAGGCAATAAGTTTTTACATACAATGTGAATATTTGATTCTTCATACTCAGCTTCATATTCTGCAATACAGTCATAGATATAATTTTCGATACCCGTCTTTTGAAAATCGAAAGGTATTTGTTTGACATCAAGTTTAGCATAAAGTAATAAGTCATCAATCATCTGATCAACTTGCTGAGCCTTAATATAGATCGTTTTAAGATATTTCTCTGTTTTCTCCGGTGTACGGGTGATCCCATCAAGAATACCCTCAACATAGCCCTTGATGGTTGTAACAGGCGTTTTTAAATCATGTGAAATACTTGATACCAACATTTTGCGATTATCTTCATACTTTAGTTGGGTATTGATGGATTCTTTTAGTTTAATCCGCATGACTTCGAGGTCACGACACAACGCTTGAATCTCACGATCCCCTTCCTCGGCAATCTGAAAATTAAGATTGCCTTTAGAGATTTCTGCTGCAGCCTTTTGAAGATTATGGAGAGGAGTAACAAGTGTTCGCGAAAACTGATACGATACAAAAATGGTCGTAAGCATAAAGGAAATAATAAAAGTCACAGCAAGCAAAGCAAGAAAGGAACCTAAATTTGCTTCTGTATGCTGAAAAGGAGCGAGTAAAACGATAGAAGCAGGAGCACCATCGTTTAACTGAAATTGGATAAGTTCAACAGAATAGGATAGTTTCCCGATTTTTATGGGCTCCTTTCCTCTTTGATTTTTACCAATCTCCAGATACTTAGCTACATCGATTTTACTGAAATTACGAGAAGTATACAGGATTCGGTCATCATTTAGAATAATAAGTTCTCCATTAATGGAAGACAGCTTTTCTTGTAAATGCTGTTGGAAACTAAGATCTTCAATAATGTCAGGATTCTGATTCAAAAAGCTTTTTTGGTTACCGATAAGCTCAAATTTGATCTCAGAAATTCGTTGGAAGTTTTGAAAAGACAATTGAGAATCAAACATTTTACCGAAAATAAAAATATAAGCCAAAGCGACAACCACAGTGAGAAGCAATGGAATAATCACTGCGATAGCGTTGGCTGCAATTAAGCGTTTCGTCAGGTTCATCTCGTCACCTAGAACTCTTTTTTATCAAAAAAGTAATACCCAGCTGTAAAGAACATTATAGCATATCCCAGCATAATGAATAGCTGACGGATAATCTTACTCAGGGGAAATGAGCTTGCCAGCCATAGATTATACCAGTCGAGTTGACTTGTGATCAGTAAACTGGCGTAAGAAGAGAAAAATACGCCAACTGCTTTTAAAGCAAGAAAAATGAGGATGGAGGCGAAAAACACGGAAGTGCCTGATTTCAGAATGTTGGATAGAAGAGCTATCCCTAAGGACAGAACAAATAAAGGAAGTACGCTTACTAAGTAAGCCATTATCATTTTGGCAAAATAACCTGAACTAGCCGAATTAGCGTTGAATATTAAACCAGTTAGTGTTGAAAGCACAATTAATAAAACAAGATTGGCTAAAATAAATAAGGTAATGGCACTAATTTTAGCGGTAAATATTTTAATACGACTGACAGGACGGGTTAATGTCACACGCATCAGGTTATGTGAGAATTCTCCCGAGAAGCAGTCAATGGTAATTAAGGCGGTAAAAAGAGGCAGAACGGTATTAACGACAACGGATAAGACCAGAATTGGGAACTCTCCGCTCCCCACGCCTCTGATACCAAAACCACTGCGAACACCGATGATCAGTATTTGTCCAATTACTATAACTAAGATGGAGATAATCAAGGCCACCAGGGCTTTTTTCTTTTTGTAGAGCTTCTCAAGTTCATTAACGAGTGCTGCTTGGAATACGGCCATTTCTTTCCACCTCACTGACAAAGTAGTTTTCGAGTGTTGCATAGTTATTCAGAATATTCGGGGTTGTATCGACATTAAGCATTATTCCGTTATAAATGACCCCGATGCGTGTACACGTCAACTCCACATCATGGATGAGATGGCTGGAGATAAAGAAAGTTGTCTTTTCCGTTTGGGCAAGATAGATTATTAATTTACGGATCTCAATCATCCCTTCCACATCCAGGCCATTTAATGGTTCGTCCAGGATCAAAACTTTTGGTTTGGAAAGAATAGCGGAAGCCAGTCCCAAACGCTGCTTCATGCCCAAGGAGAATTTACGGGGTTTTTCGTTTTTATATTTTGACATACCTGTAAGTTCCAAGACTTCTTCAATACGCTTAGCATCAACATTATCATAATAACGAGATAGCTGTTTTAGATTTTCAAAAGCACTTAGATAAGGATAACTCTCAGCAATCTCAATAAGACAACCCACTTCAGCCATTGCTTTTTCGTAGTGGTCAATGATGCTGTTGCCAAAGATCTTAACATCTCCCCGGTCGGATTGAATAAGACCTGTCATCACTTTCATTGCGGTTGTTTTACCGGCGCCATTAGGCCCAAGAAAACCAAAAATGTCCCCTTCGAAAATATCCAGGTTGATATCGCTAATGCCCCTGCCGTTAGGATAAACCTTAGTAAGGCTTGAGATTTCTATCACTTTTTTCATCAATTCGCCTCCATCATATCACGAGCCTATAGCTGCCGAACGAATCCGGCAGCTACAGGTTTGTTCATCAGAGCCTATAGATTTGTAAAGTTTATTCTAAATCGGGGCTGAACATGGAATCAAAACCTAACTCAGAGAACGGCATATTCAGATACATATGGATCTTTGCAGTATGCTCGTCAATGTAGAGATTTCCTCTCATCGGATTTCCTGCTTCGTTGACATACTGAAATTCTGCATTTCGAGGGTCTTTGTCGAACTTGGCATCGAAGGCAAAAGCCCGTTGGTTCACAGTGTATTCTTCATAGCCCTCTTTGTACTCTTCATAATACTTGCCGGCGATGGACGTGCTATCAAAATGGGAGATTTGAACGAATCGTTCTCCAATTTTAACAAACTTTCCGTCCTTTTCTATCAGTATATCATTTTTGAATGTTCCGACAAATTTTTGAGGGTTAGAAACACCTGGCTGCGATGTGTAGTGTTTACCTTCTTCTTTGATGATTTTTTTACCGGTTGTATCTGGTTTAGAAACAGTGGTCGTATTGATATCAGATAATTTGAAGAGAAGTTCAACACTAAGCTCATGAACATTACCTTGATCATCTTTGCCTGACAGCATGGAGGTAGCCAAGATGTTTTCCAGGATACCATCTGTATTGATATAAGCTGACCCCGTTACTTCTTTAATAAAAATATCTTCAGTCAAATGGGGGATACCATCTCTTCGGCCACTGAATTCCTGTTTCATCTGTAAGGATGCGATGGCGTTAAAAAGGGAGGGTATCTGTACTTCCGATAAGGAACCAGATAGTTGTTTACTGCCATCTTCATTATCCTGAACAACAACGTGATCTTTTAAACTGCCGATTAAAGCATCGGCGATTCGCTCTACATCCGGAGCCTCCTTTTGTTTAAAAGGATTTTCAAAGTTATTGAGTTCACGTTCTTCCGCATACTCAGTGACATAATATGTATCTTCCTGGGAACTGAAACGTATTGAGGCGGTTTTATCATTGTAATAATAAGAGTCATAATCATTACCATCAATATTATGACGATTGGAGATGTTTTCAGTTGCTCCCGTTCGGCAATCCATTTTAGTGGATTGATTGTCCGAAGTGATCACTTTGCCGTTATCTTTAACAGCAAAGGAAAAATCCATAGTGAAGCTATCAAAGTTCTCTGAGCAGTTATTGGCGGTCGCTTTAATACCGTCCTTTAATTGTTCATAACCACTTCTATTGGCAATATCAGCAAGGGCAGTAGTAGCCATTAACAGTGCGCCAACAGTGAAACTAATAATGAGAGTTGTTTTTTTCTTCGGTTTCATTCTAACACTCCTTCTCTTATGACTTGAAAGCTTTCTATCTTATTCTAACCAATGCTTCTTGACTTTCTCTAAACAGAATATAAACAATTTATTAATTCATGCTTCAAAGAGCGTTAGCAATAGATCCAAGTACATGCACCCAAAGGCATGACCTGCAATAAACTGGACTGTGAACATATCATTTGAGGGGTGTTTATATGAAAGGTAGTATCAAAAAGGTCTTTCCCGGAGGAAACACCTCAGAAGGTTTCTTTTCTTATTACCGTTACCTTCTGGAAAAGGGCACAAAACGCATCTTTGTGATTAAAGGTGGGCCTGGCGTAGGAAAATCTACCCTGATGAAAAAGATTGGACAACGAATGGTGGATCTAGGCTATCAAGTTGAATTCCATCATTGTTCATCAGACAACAATTCCATAGATGGGATCGCCATACTTGATGCCGGTATTGTGATGGTAGACGGGACAGCTCCCCATATCGTTGATCCCAAATATCCTGGGGGTCTGGATGAGATAGTTAACATGGGAGAGTATTGGGATGTTGATGCTATGCAAGTGAACATGGATAATATCATTGCGTCAACCAATGAAGTCAGCCGTTTATTTGCCAGAGCTTATCGTTTTTTGAATTCTTCCAGAGCAATTGCTGAAAACATTATGGCGATGAACATCCAAAGCATGGATTTTGCACAAGTCAATAAATTAACTGAGATCCTGGAAAGAGTAGTGCTCGATCATACATACCTACCCGAATCATATGACAGTATTGGCAAGGAAAGACATTTATTCTCTTGTGCTTATACACCGAAAGGATTTGTGGATTTTACTGATTCCATTTTAAACGGAATGAAGAGAGTGTATTACATCGAAGGGGCAATGGGAACAGGAAAGTCAACGTTAATGGGTAAAATAGCCAGGAAGGCAGTAGAAAAAGGGCTGGATGTTGAGATCTATCATACGCCATTGATCCCAAGCAAGATCGGGACAATCATCATTAAAAAGCTGAATATCGTTTTTACGACCAGCGAACAATATAAAGAAAACAATTATGAGAGTATTAACCTGAATCAATATCTTGATAAAGGGCTTATGGCTGGTTACGAGGAAGATATCCGCAATGACAATGAGTTGCTTAATACCTTGATCAAGAAGGGCATTTCCTATATCCGTAAAGCTAAAGAAGAACACGATGTGCTTGAACAGTATTATGTTCCCAATATGAATTTCACCGCTGCCGGCGAGAAGTATGAAGAACTTTTAAGCCGTATCCTTGATCTGGCGGAAAGTGAAATCTCAGCAGCAGCAGCCAGACTGTATAATTAAAAGACCATAAGTTTAGAACATCTATAGAAGATCAAAGAGCTGCCCTCGAAGTATGCACAAAAGGGTAGCTTAACCTTTCTATATTAAAGATTAACACCTCAAAAAAAAATTAAGAATAATTTAACCAAAACTTAACACGTTAATGTTAAGATTTTTAAGAGCGGATATTTTCTTAACCACAAATTGCAAGGAGATGTATTAATGCAAGCCGCGTACATGCTTAACTACGATTTGCAAAAAGAATTTGAAATGATCTTAGCAACAAGAGCCGTAACCTCTCATTTCCAACCGATCGTACGTCTTGCAGACGGTGAAATAATTGGTTATGAAGCTTTAAGCAGAGGACCTGAAGGCTCTGCCTTGTCTTCCCCGCTGGAGTTGCAGCGGATTGCGGAGATGGAAAGTAAATTATGGGAATTAGAGCTGCTCTTTCGCAAAAAAGCCTTAGAAAAGGCTGTTAATCTTACTAAGGACAAGCTGTTGTTTATCAATGTCGATCCCAATATCATACGGGATGCAAACTTCCGCAAAGGGTTCACCCGTGAATTCCTGTTGGAATATGGGATATCCCCCAAATCGGTAGTATTTGAAATTACGGAAAGAACCGCCATCCAGGATTATACACAGTTTAAGCAAATTCTTAGACATTATACCGACCAAGGGTATATGATCGCTATCGATGATGTAGGATCAGGTTATTCCGGACTTAAAACCATCAATGAAGTGAGACCGCATTTTATAAAAATGGATATGGATCTTATCCGTAATGTGGATAGGGATCCTTTCAAACAATCCATGGTTAAAGCTTTGGTCGATATATCTAACAATACAAGTATCAGGCTAATAGCAGAAGGAATTGAACATCCGGAAGAATTGAAGACCCTTATCGGTCTGGGAGTTACAGCAGGTCAAGGCTATTATCTACAAAGACCCGTTCCACACTTCTCCGATCTTTCTGATGGAACGCGAGCAATCATTAACCGCTATAACAAAATGGCTAATAATCTAAAGACTTATAGCAAGGATTATCACTATATTCTTGATTTGATTAAAACGGAAAAGTTTTTTGGTGTAAAGGAAGAATGTGCAGTTATTAACGGGCATTTTGATAGTTCGCCATGTTCAGGCGTTTGTATTGTTGAAAATGATTATCCTGTCGGACTAGTCATGAGTAATAAACTGGATTCTCAAATGGCGAAACAGTTTGGCTACTCATTGTATTCTAAAAGACCGGTTTCGATTATCATGGACAGGAACCCTCTTATTGTTGATTACTATACACCTGTCTACCAAGTAGCCAGCCGGGCTATGGCCAGAGCCGAAGAGAATATCTATGACGATATCATAGTAATCAAAGGGTCTCGCTATGCCGGAATTGTGCCCATGAAGAAAATTATTGAATATACCTTAAACTACGAAAAAAATTATGCACGGGAGCTTAATCCCCTCACGTCATTACCCGGAAATACCATCATTAACAGGGTGATTAAGGATACAATCTCTCATGGCGGCAGACAGTGCATTTATTATTTAGACCTTGACAACTTCAAGGTTTACAACGATGTCTATGGTTTTGAGAATGGGGATAAAGTTATTAAGCTAACAGCTGATATTTTACAGAATTCAGTTAAGGATCTCTTCCCTTATAACAGTTTTGTCGGACATATCGGCGGAGACGATTTTATCTTTATCGTAGAAAGCAATCCTGATAATTATCCGCTTATCTGTCAAGAAGTTATCGCTAGTTTTGATAAAGAAGTACGGGCCTATTTTTCTGAGGAACATAAGCAACTGGGTTATATGGAAGCTGAAGATAGACAGGGTCATAGACAACATTTTGGTCTGACATCTGTATCCATCGTCGGTGTTTATGGAGAGTTGTATAAGTTCAGCACACCCGAGATTCTGGCTCAACATATGACCAAATTGAAAAAAGAAACGAAAAAGGTTAATTGCAGTTATTACATTATTAGAAATGTTGATTCTATACTTTATGGGCAGTAACAATTAAATTGATACTGTAATGCTATTCCACTCAGGCCACATCCCAAGAAATTAAGACGTTGAGGAGAAATATTATGAGTAAGTGCATTTAACACGCAGAAGGAATTGGTTAATCATATTTGCAGAACGAATACAAAAAAACCGATTGAGAAGCTTGTTGGTACAAGTTTTTTTTATTCAGTTATAAAAAGGGAAAATATTAGCAATGATAGAATATGACAATATCAAAAATGTGGAACAGACACAACTGACATATCTTTAATGAGGTGGATTTATGGAAAAGGATGTCTACATGTCCATATCACGAAAATCGCGGGCTCTTCTCAATCGGCAGGAAGGGCTGGATGTAGACTTTAAGATGACCATCAAAGCTGTGGAAGCAACTGACCTTGTGGCGTTTGCTAACTCGGAAAAAGGCGGTACTATTCTGGTCGGTGTCGGTGAAGCTGAAGATGAGAACAGTATGCAAAAGGGAAAAATAATAGGTTGTCTTGTCGGAGATAAGGAGAGGCTTTTTGTATTAAGTAAAGCGGAAAGCTGTGTTCCACCGGTAGAAGTTAATCTGATTATTGAGAATTATGCCCGTAAACCTTTTTATCGGATTGAAATCCCTTCAGGAAAAGAAAAACCATATTGTACTGCCGGAGGCACGTATAAGATCAGAGGCGATGGGCGTACCAATACCTTACTTCCAGGACGGTTACTCTCATTATTTATTGAGAAACAAAGTGAGATTTTTTTTAATCGTTTTCGAGAGGCAACCAAAGAGTTAGGAAAAAGTATGTTAAGTTCTAATTCAGAACTGCAAGAAGAACTTCACGGTTTGCTGATTAAGATTTTGAATATGGAGTGCCTGGTAGAGAATCGTTTAGGTAATATTCAGGAAGGTATAGAATACGCCGAATCCATATCCAATGAAACCGTTTGCAACTTCGATTCTTTATTTGTAGGTGTCAATAAGCTTAAAGACCGGATGAAAAAGCTGGAAAAGGGTATAGACAAAATTGATAAAAAGATAGATATTTTTATTGAACAAGCCCGCTATGAAAACGGTGAATAATCAACTTGAAATTTCTTCATAAAAATAAATTTACTATTTGAATTATTTTTTTTGTTAAAAACGTATAGAATTATTAGAATATTATGATATAATTACAATATATAGTGTTATCCCGCATATTTCTATATAATTTAGCTGTTGATATCCAGGTATCGACAGTCTTTTTCTTTTCTTGAGAGCTAGTTTTGACAATTATCCTTTTCCTATGTATTCCAGATCAAAATACCAGATATCCTATATAATGACGACTCTAGAATAATTCTGACCTAAATCGATATAGTACAAGTCTTAATTGATTGGATAATTGATCGTTAATAACTGTAACAGGAGGTTGCCTTGAACAACGAAAGGAATGCGAATGAATGGACTATTCAAGAACTTATTGTGGTTGAAGGTAAAAATGATGCCCATGCGTTAAGAAGAGCGTTTGGTAAAGTTGATGTAATATGGACAGAAGGATTCGGATTGACCAAAGAGAAATTAAATCTCATCCTGGAGATGTCTAAGAGACGCGGAGTTATTGTATGTACTGATCCGGACTATGCGGGAAATCTGATTCGCGAAAAAATACGAAGCCTTGTTCCCAATACTAAGCATGTCTACCTTTCTCGTGCTTCGGCGACAAGCGAAAACGGAAATGATATCGGACTGGAGAATGTATCCCCTGAAGATATCCGGCAAGCTTTTTCCAAAGTTCTTAAAGAAAAAGAAAATTGTTTAGAGCCACTTCATTATTACAAGGACAAAAAGATAAATATGGTGGATATACTGAACTATGGGTTAGCGGGACAACCTGGATCTTCTGCCAAGAGAGCAGCAGTTGGCAGAATTTTAGGCATCGGAAATGCGAATGCAAAACAATTTTTATTCCGCTTTAATCGGTATGACCTTAATAAGGAAGACCTGCTAGCTGCGTTAGAGTTTATTGAAAGGACAGGTGTGGATGGACAGGAGTGCTAGACAAGAAACGGCCTTGGCGTATACCCGGCGAATGTTGCGCCAAGGTGGTAGGGCCAAAAAATATTTAGGGCAGAACTTCTTGGTTGATGACGATATTATTAGCAGGATCGTGAATGAAGGGATCCCTGAGCAGAATATGCCTCTAATAGAAATTGGGCCAGGACCTGGTGGTCTTACACGGGAATTAATCAAACTTAAGCAACGCTTATGGGCAGTTGAACTGGATCAAGAGAAAGTTCAACTATTAAGCCAGGAATTTGGTCATAATCTTAAGCTCATTCACATGGATGCCCTACGACTACAGCTGCAAGAACTCTGGGGAAATGAAAGAGGATGGCTGATTGGTAATCTTCCATACTATATTACGAATCCTCTTCTTATGCATTTTTTGAGTCAGAAAGACTCTCTCTATGGGATGACTGTAATGGTTCAGAAGGAAGTAGCCGATCGGATGGTTGCTCAACCCGGTATTAAAGATTATGGAATTTTATCGATAGCAGTACAGCTTTCTGCTAATGTCTACAAATTATTTGACGTACCGCCTGCTGCCTTCTTACCTCAACCCAAAGTGACTTCGACAGTTTTAAAGTTAGATATTCGATCCTATCCAGGTTTCGATGTTAATGAAGCTATTTTCCTTAAGGTAGTGAAGGCTGCTTTTTCCCAAAGGAGAAAGACTCTTCTGAATACACTTGTGGCAGGATTAGGTCTAAACAAAAACGAAGTATCAGAGATCCTCTTAAGCATTGGAATCAAAGAGAAAAGCAGAGCGGAAGAAATCACTATCATTGATTATCAGCAAATAACAAAAAGTTACATAGATAGAAAAACAAGGCATTAAGAATTATAGGTCTTTTTTCCTATTATCGGGCTGGTAAAATTGTAAAATATTGTTGAAGAAGTTGGAATTGTATGATAAATTAAAATCAGTTAATTTTTACTTCTTTTTATTATTACATAACTAAAAATTATTAGGAGGGTTGTATTTTTAAACTTTTTTAGAGAAAGTTATCTTTTACTAATTGTAGGGAGAGGGAGATGGTAATTAAAGTGACAAAGATAAAATATAAAATAATCTTAGCCTTAATGGTATGTATTAGCATTACACTATTAATTCAAACGTCGTTTTCCATCTATAATCTAAATACCCTGGTAGAGGAAAAGATAAGCCATTATAAGGAAACACTGTATGAGCAATTCGATCAAAAAATCAAGATGGAAGTTGAGACCTGTGTCAGTGTCATTGATCAATTTCATAAGAAGCAACTTAGTGGTGAGATGACAGAGGAGGAGGCCAAAAAAGCAGCAGCTGATGTTGTCAGAGAACTCAGGTTTGATAATGGCAATTATTTTTGGGTAGACACCACTGAAGGGATCAGCGTTGTCCTTTTAGGAAAAGATACGGAAGGAAAGAGCAGATATGATGCTCAAGATTCCGAAGGAATTTATTTTGTACGGGATTTTATCAAGCATGGAACTCAGGAAGGGGGAGGATATTCAGATTACAAATTCCCTCGTCCAGGTGAAACAGAGCTGCTCCCTAAAAGAGGTTATACGTTGCTCTATAAGCCCTATAACTGGGTAATTGGAACCGGAAACTACCTGGATGATATTAATAAAGTAGTAAACACTAAAGAAAAGGAGATGCGTGAAGAGCTAAAAAGCAAATTATTTTTACTCATCGTTATCAGCATTCTTTCGCTCGCAATTGCAATCATAATTGGACTTGTTATTAGTAAAAGGCTTTCCAATCCGATTGTAGAAATGGCTAATAGTGTTAAGAGCCTGGCTGATGGGGACTTACGCATTGATCGTTTGGATATTTCCAGCAAAGATGAAATTGGAGAGCTTGCTCTGGGCTTCAATACGATGGCCGATAACCTTAGGGATCTTGTTAAAAGGGTTATGAGTTCTTCCGGCCAGCTTTCTTCTGCTTCTGAGCAACTGGCGGTTGGTGCTGAACAACTTGCCAAAGCCGCTTCTTCGGTAGCGAGTTCCATCTCTGAGGTTACTACAGGTACCGAAAAGCAGATCGTTGCTGTTGATGAAGTATCACAAGTTGTTGAGAATATGAATAGCGTTGTGAACACGATTATTTCTGAAGTCAAGGAAGCGACAGATGTTTCCAAACAGACAGCTGTAACCGCACAGAAGGAAAGTGAGGAAATCGATAGAACCATCCTACAGATGGCTAAGATCGAAGAGGCAACAAATAATGCTGCGGGTCTGGTGGATAATCTTGGATCACGCTCACGAGAGATTGGGCAAATTGTTGATACGATTTCCGGCATTGCTGAACAAACTAACCTGTTGGCCTTAAATGCTGCTATAGAAGCCGCTCGCGCAGGAGAACAAGGAAAAGGCTTTGCTGTGGTCGCTGATGAAGTCAGAAAGTTAGCTGAACAGTCCCAAGAAGCAGCCAAGCAGATAGCGGATCTTATCCGTCAGATCCAATTTGATACAGACCAGGCGGTTAAAGCCATGAATGAAGGAACCAACGAGGTAAGAGTAGGAACAGCTTCAGTTAACGAAGCCGGTAAAACATTTAAGCAAATCGCAGAATTGATAAACGATGTTTCCATCAAGGTAAATAATTCTGCTGAAGAAATGATACAAACAGCAACGGCAAATCAAAGGATAGCGTCTGCTGTTCTTGAAGTCGATGAAATCAGCCGTGAAATTGCAGCTCAGACTCAATCGGTGAATGCAGCGGTAGAAGAGCAGACTGCATCGTCAGAAGAGATTGCTTCTTCCAGCCATCTCTTAATGAAAAATGCCGAGGAGATGCAGGGCTTATTGACCAAGTTTAGAATATAGGGACTGTATCTGTTAATTAGAAACACACGGATCAGTGAAAAATATTTTTATCAGTTGAAGTTTGAGAACTATGATATGTGAACTGCTCCCCTCTGAGGTAAAAAAGCTGGATTACCTAAAGGGGAGCATTTTATTTGACCGTAGATACATAACAGCTTGGAAAAGCGCAAAAGGTTTTAGGAAAGAGTCAGACTACATGGTTTAAACATAGAATAGTAATATAGCTAAGAGCAGGGGGGTTAAAAGTGTTGAACATCGGAAAAGTTGTGGCCCGCCGTTCTTATAACCAAGATCTTTTCATGAAAATTATTGATATAAAGAAGGTTGGTCGAGAAAGAATTGCAGTACTCGGAGGGCTGAATTATCGGCTAGTAGCGGATGCATCCTTAGATGATCTCGTTGCCAAAAGCGAAAAAGAGGTTGTTCATTATCAACTTGCAGATTCGCAGGAAGTCTATAAAAGGTTTCGTAAAGTAGTATTTGACCGTAAATTCAAAGTGGAGGAAGAATACTTCGAGGTACCTGGAAGGATTATCCACATGGATGGAGACAGCGAGTACCTTGATCAGTGTCTGAGAACCTACAAACAATTGGGATTACAGGCAAAAGGTATATGTAAATCAGAAGGAGAACAACCTAAAGCTATTGCCAAAGCATTAAGAGAAAACCCTGCTGATATCCTGGTCTTAACAGGACATGATTCTCTTCTGAAAGGCAAAACAGATTTGAAAAGCTTAAATAGTTATCGTAGTTCAGCATATTTCGTACAATCGGTGATGGAAGCAAGAAAGTTTCAACCCAATAAAGATGCCCTGGTCATATTTGCTGGGGGATGTCAATCCAATTTCGAAGCGATACTCGAAGCAGGAGCAAATTTCGCCTCTTCTCCTAAAAGGATGCTGATTCACGCTTTGGATCCGGTATTTTTAGTAGAGAGTATAGCATATACCTCGATTGACCGTACAGTTTCACTCAAAGACATTATTCAGCACACAGTAACAGGTATTGATGGCGTAGGAGGAATCGAAACGAGAGGACAAATGAGGAGAGGTTATCCACGGGTAGAATATTGATGAAAAAAGCTAATAATAAGAATATTTTAAGCAGATTTCCATAGATTAAGCTTCGGAGGGATTTACAATGGAGCATATAGATGGAAATCTGCTTATTATTGGTGGAGCTGAAGATAAAAAGAATGAGTGTAAAATACTTAAACATTTTTATAATGTGGCGGGTGAAAGGAATTCAAGGATCTGTGTGATTACCGCAGCATCGAATAGTGCGGAAGAGGCAGGCAACGTCTATAAAGATCTCTTCGCAAATTTCGGTTGCTCAGATCTGGAAATAATCAATATTTTTACTCGAGAAGATGCCAATATTACTTTTAATGTAGATAAAATCATACGTTCAAGTGGAATCTTCTTTACTGGAGGAGATCAACTGAGGATCACGGCCATGATAGGAGGAACCGCATTAGGCAAAGCATTACAGCATGTCTATGAACGGAAAGTCATCATAGCTGGAACAAGTGCAGGGGCTTCGGTTATGTCAGATACAATGATCATTGGTGGAGAAGGAGATACTCCTGGAGAAGATTTGATTAAGATGGCACCTGGACTAGGACTGCTCAAAGGTGTCATCATTGACCAGCATTTTGCCCAAAGAGGAAGAATCGGGCGTCTCCTGACGGCCGTATCTCTCAATCCTTATGTGTTGGGGATTGGCATCGATGAAGATACTTCAGTCCACGTGACAGCTGACGGCAAAATCAGAGTGATTGGTAGAGGCACTGCCCTTATCGTTGATTCTTCGGACGTTATCATTTCTAATGTGGATAAGCTCTTTAGCGGCCGTCCGCTGGCGTTAGCACCGGTCAAGATCCACGTTTTAAGTGAAGGATATGAATTCAATATTTTTGATAGAGCGAGTGGCATCCAATAGTCTTGGAATTTAAAAGAATATATATTTTACAAATAGGAAAAAATAGTTAAGTATCTAAAACTTTACAGGAGGCTGCTCGTCAATGAAGATACATCAGGTGAGGGCAATTGAGGGTGCGAATTTTTTTAGCTATCAGCCCGTTGTCCGCGGAATCATTGATATTTCCGAATGGGAAGGTAAGACAACAAAAGAATTGGGAGATTTTAATGATAGGTTGTTAAAATGCATACCAACGCTTATTACCCATACCTGTTCACGTGAAAAAGCTGGTGGATTTGTTGAAAGGCTCCGGGAAGGTACCTTGCCAGGGCATGTTCTGGAACACGTGGCCATTGAATTATTAGCACTGGCTGGAGAAAAAACACGTTATGGAAAAACGCGACTTCTGAATGCAGATAAATATGAATATGAGGTTATTTATCAGTACGAATGTAAAGAAGCTGCCTTAGAAGCCTTCTTCCTCGCCGGAGAGGTTCTGAATCAGCTTTGCAAAGAACAGATTCCCGATTGTTTTGGCATGGTAGATAAGCTGAAAACCATTAGATCTTATTATTTACCTGGTCCTTCAACAAGAACGATCTTGGATGCTTGTAGGCGAAGGGGGATTCCTGTTCAAAGACTGGGTAGTGGTAGTTTATATCAACTTGGGTATGGACGTTATCTCAGAAGGGTACAAGCGGCGATGACGGATCATACCTCTTGTGTTGGTGTTGATATTGCCGGAGATAAGCAGCTCACCCGAAAGATATTGAGTGAATCTGCCATACCTGTACCTCAAGGCAAAGTAGCTAGGAGTGAAGAGGAGATTGTGGAATGCTTTAGAGATTTTAAGGGAAGTGTTGTTGTCAAACCATGTCAAGGCAATCAGGGTAAGGGCGTTTCTCTAAATTTACAGAATGAAAACGATGTCTTAACAGCCTTTAGATTAGCTGAAATTTACGATTCCAAAGTGATTATCGAAGAATATATTAAAGGATACAACTATCGAATATTGGTAGTAGGCGGAAAAGTTGTAGCCGCTGCCAGAAGAATTCCGCCTATGATCATAGGGGATGGTAAATCATCGATCAAAGAGCTGGTTGAAAAAGAGAATAACAATCCCCTTAGAGGAGAAGGACATGAAAATTATTTAACAAAGATATCCTTAGACTCTGTCGTTGTCATGGATTTACATCGGCAAGGGTTGGCGTTAACATCTGTGCCTTCCAAGGGGCAAAAGACAGTTCTTAGGCATAGTGCTAACTTAAGTACCGGTTCAACTGCAGAGGATGTTACATCCATTATTCATCCTGACAATACTCAATTAGCTGTATATGCAGCCAAGATATTAGGCTTGGATATTGCTGGAGTTGATATTATTCTTGAGGACATCAGTAAATCCTACAGACATCAGGAAGGAAGGATCATTGAGATCAATGCTGCACCGGGGCTAAGAATGCATCTTTTACCCAGCTCCGGCCAGGGTAGGGATGTCGGTGAAGAAGTCGTGAGAATGCTCTTCCCTCAGGGAAATGGAAGAATTCCCATCGTATCCGTAACAGGTACAAATGGAAAAACAACAACGGTACGCATTCTAAGTAAAATTCTGCAAAAACAGAATCTAACAGTAGGAATGACATCAACCGAAGGTATCTATATCAACGACCAGCTTCTTAGCCAAGGAGATCTCAGTGGTCCCCATAGTGCGCAGGTTGTACTAAGACATCCGGAAGTTCAAGTTGCTGTACTGGAAACAGCCCGAGGCGGTATTCTACGAGCAGGTCTCGGTTATGATTATGCTGATGTCGCTGTTATCACCAATATCACCGAGGATCATTTGGGGCAATACGGGATAGATGATATTGAAGATCTCACCAAAGTAAAGAGTCTAGTTGCTGAGGCAGTGGGAAGGCACAGTTATGTTGTTCTCAATGTTGAAGATTATTATGCTGCATCTATTGCCAGAAAAACAAAAGGACGTATCATCTACTTTAGTACTACTGTTCAAAATAGGAAAATATGTAAGCATCTGGCCATCGGCGGAACGGCAGTTGTGATGGATAAAGGACGTATTCTAATCTGCCACGGAGAAAAAAGTCTTTACGTTTGCCATATTGCCAAAATCCCTCTAACATGGGGGGGCAAGGCTTTGCATAATGTTCAAAATGTCCTGGCCGCAGTAGCAGGTTGTTGGGCACTAGGCTATACTGCTAGTCAGATTCGAAAAGCGATATGCGGTTTTGGTATGGATATATCTGATAACTTAGGACGCCTGGAATGCTATGAAATTGGGGGAGTTAAAATAGTTCTTGATTATGGACATAATCCGGCAGGGATCAGAGAAACTGTTAAAACTCTGAAAAAACTCAAACATAGGAGAATAATCGGATGTATCGGATTGCCCGGAGATCGCAGTGACACAACTATAAAGAACCTGGCCAAAGAAGCAGCAAAAGGATTTGATCAAATCTATATTAAAGAAGATGCTGATCCGAGAGGAAGGGAACCTGGTGAAGTAGCACGTCTTATTTTTGACCAGATCTTAAAAGAGGGAAAAGGTGCTCATGAGTTAGCCATTATACTGAGTGAGGAAGAAGCCTTCCGCGAAGCTCTTAACAAAGCCGAACCAGGAGATATTGTTGTCATCTTCTTTGAGAAAGCCACACCCCTGAGAAGAATGATTTCAGAGATAAAAGCTGAATTCAGCGCAAATAAGGAAATACACTATAATATTTCTCTGGAAGTGTGAGGGTAAAATATATATAATTATAGGAAAATAATGCTATAATAGTTGGGTAATAATGAAAAACTTATCAATAGTCGTCTTGGCTCCAGCTAAAATAAATTTATCACTAGCAATTACTGACAAGAGAACGAACGGTTATCATGGTCTTGAAACCGTATTCCAGTCAGTCTCCTTATCTGACCAGGTTGAAGTAAAAATCTCGGACCAGGGGATAACCTGTATTTGTGGCGAGATTAGTGGGCGCGATAATCTTGCTTATCAAGCTGCCCAATCATTCTTAACCCGGTATAAAATGCTCGACCGTTCAGCCAATACTGCTGGAGTAGAAATAACAATTGATAAGAAAATTCCCGTACAAGCCGGCCTTGGTGGAGGCAGCAGTGATGCTGCAGCTGTCTTGCGAGCGATGAACACTCTTTTTTCAAATCCATTTTCATATGAAGAGCTTTTAAGGTGCGCTAACCAGTGTGGTTCAGATACTGCATTCTGTCTGCAAGGTGGAACACAATGGGGAACGGGAACAGGAACAGAATTAACTGTACTTCCCCCTGCCCCCGAAATGGATCTCATTTTGGTCAAACCTTCATCGGGGGTAAGTACTGCTCAGGCTTACAGGATTTTTGACAATATTGGTGAGTACAAGACTCTTGATAAAAAACGATGGGTGGAATTATTGAACACCAAGGATATTGTTGGAATCGGAGAGAGTCTTTCTAATTCATTAGAAAGCTCAGCCATCAAATTACTGCCTGAAATTCAGTGGATTAAGGAACAGCTTCTTGAGGGAGGTTGCTATGGTGCACTGATGTCAGGAAGTGGATCTTCGGTCTTCGGAATTCTGAAAGATCCCATTCAAGGATTAGAAATCGTTAAAAGATTTGCTAATAAGGCTAATTACCAGACATGGGTGATCAAGACAGTAAGGGAAGCACACTTATTTACTTAAAGGAGTGAGACTGTGGAGAGAAGGTTAGTGCCAGTAAAACTAGATAGCTATAAACCACTTAGAGAGATCGTACTGGAAGCTCTCAGGGAAGCGATTGTTAGTGGTGTATTGGAGCCTGGCGAGCGTCTAATGGAAATACAATTAGCTGAAGAGATGGGAGTTAGTCGTACTCCTGTTCGTGAAGCCATACGCAAACTGGAATTAGAAGGGTTTGTCGTCATGATTCCTCGCAAAGGAGCTTATGTAGCGGGTGTATCCCATAAGGATGTCAAGGATGTATTTGAAATCAGAGCTGCACTTGAGGGCTTAGCTGCAGGTCTTGCTGCCGAGAAAATTACCGATGAGGAAATTGAGGAACTGGAGAGGGTCTTATATTATGAGAAGGAACCAGATACTCTGGAGGAGATGGTTCAATCTGATACAGACTTTCACGCCTTATTATACCGAGCAAGCCGAAACGAGAGATTAATCGGAATACTAGCTAATTTGAGGGAACAAATTCAACGATTTAGAACGACTTCCTTAGCTGTACCAGGGAGAACAAAGTATGCCATTCAAGAACACAGATCTATCGTGGATGCAGTGGCCAGGCACGATGTCGAAGAGGCACAGAAGCTTGCGACGGCTCATATTGAATATGCTGCCAATACAATGTTTGAGGTTTTAAGAGATAAAACGAAGCGTTAAGAGACCAATTTTTTTATGGTTAATCTCAGTTGAATAGTATTGAACATATAGATTAAGAGATGATTAGATGAAAAGAACGGAAAGATTGATCGCACTGACAGATTCATTATTATCGCATCCCAATGAGCTTCTGCCTTTGGGTTTTTTTGCCGATCGTTTTGAAACCGCAAAATCGACTATTAGTGAGGATCTGGTGACGATTAAAGAGAGTCTTCGCATAACGGGCAGAGGTGTACTGGAAACAGTACCTGGGGCAGCAGGAGGTGTAAAATTCCTCCCAGCGATCTCCAAAGACGAGGCTCAGGAGTTTTTAGATAAACTTGCGATTACTCTGAGTGCAGATGAAAGGATGCTTCCAGGAGGTTTTTTGTATATGGCAGATCTCCTTTATAACCCTGCTATTGTAAGATCACTGGGGCTCATATTTGCCAATATCTTTAGATCCAAAAATCCTGAAGCGGTCGTAACCGTTGAAACGAAAGGGATTCCTCTCGCTTTGATGACCGCAGATTCACTTGGCGTTCCTGCGGTGATCGTGAGGCATGGTAATAAGGTGACGGAAGGATCTTCAGTAAGTATCAATTATATTTCGGGATCGTCGAAACGAATCCAAACCATGACCTTGGCTCGGAGAGCTCTTGGAACGGGAAAAAGGGTTCTGATCATTGATGACTTTATTAAAGCCGGCGGGACAGCTAAAGGTATTATGAATTTAATGCACGAATTCAGTGCAGAAGTGGTTGGTCTCGGTATTCTGATGGAAGATGCCATCTGGAATACATCACGTCTCGTCGACGAGTATCTTTCTCTTCTTCAGTTTGTAGAAGCTGATCCTTCGACAGGAAAAACAATAGTTAAAGCAAATAAACTCTAATATACTAGGAAAACGACTATAAATGGAAAATTTTTTTCCTTTTATAGGAGGAGTTTTTTGCCAAATAGAGAATTAAATGAAGAGGGTTTTCTGCAGGCGGAAGGGAAGGTGGTGATACTCAAAATGGAAATTACTGATGTCAGAGTCCGTAAGGTTAATGCTGAAGGCAAGATGAAAGCAGTGGTATCAGTCACATTTGACAACGAGTTTGTTGTTCACGATGTTAAAGTCGTTGAAGGCACAAATGGTTTATTTGTGGCTATGCCCAGTCGTAAGACCCCGGAAGGCGATTTTCGCGATATTGCCCACCCGATTTCATCTGCAGCAAGAGAGAAAATTCAGACAAAAGTACTAGAAGAGTATGGAAAAAGTTTGGATTAAATGATTAATTATATTTGGAGTACATATGAAGAGACCGCTATTCGAGAGGTCTCTTTTTCATACAAAAGCTTTTTTCTAAATGTTTTAATTTCTCATGACTAAGCCCCACTTATAATTAGTCATACAAAAAATGATAGTATTGCTTAAGATCCAAATAAGATTTCTAACCATTAAAGGCGAGATTTGGCGAATTTTATAAAAAATTATTATTTTTGTTTTGTTATTCATGGGAAAAATTCGTTATAATAGTAACGAACGCTTTAAAACTATTGATGGAGGTCTTTCGTAAATGCCCCAATTAACTGCAGTGATACTAGCCGCAGGCAAGGGTACGCGCATGAAATCGGATTTACCCAAAGTAATGCATCCTATCGCAGGGCGGGCACTCATCGACCATGTTTTGGATAAGGTTGAAGAGTTAGGTGTAGAAGAGGTCTTAACCATTGTAGGACATGAGCGAGAAATCGTAACCCAGCAGGTCCAGGGACGGTCTCGAACTGTTATACAAGAAAAACAATTGGGTACTGGTCATGCAATCATGCAGGTAATACCTTATCTGATAGATGATAGTACGATTTTTGTCCTAAGCGGAGATCAACCCTTATTAACTAGTCAAACCCTTCAGTCGCTCTTGCAAGTGCATCTGGAATCTAACGCAAGTGCTACCGTTTTAACGTCGATTATGGAGAATCCCTTCGGATACGGAAGGATTATTAAGCATAACGGTAAATTTAAAGGAATCATTGAAGAAAAAGATGCTGATTCAGAGCAAAAAGAGATTAAAGAAATAAATACAGGTACATACTGTTTTCAAGGACAATCTTTGAAAACTGCGCTGAATCAAATTACACCTAAAAACGCTCAAGGAGAGTATTATTTAACCGATGTATTTGACATTCTTATCTCCTCAGGGCAAGAGATTACAACCTACTGTACTTTGGACTCAGCAGAAGCCTTGGGAATTAATAACCGGGTACAATTAGCAGAAGCTGAGGATATAATTTATGATCGAATCCGCAAGTACTGGATGATGGAAGGTGTAACCATTGTTAATCCGTCTTCGGTATTTATTGATGCTGAGGCTAAATTTGATCAAGATGTAGTCGTTTGTCCTTTTACATTCATTAAGGGTAACACGAAGATTGGTGAAAAGACAGTGATCGGTCCTGGAACAACCTTAGACAATAGTATATGCGGATGTCATACGCACATCGAATATTCGGTTGTTCGTGATTCTACAATAGGAAATAATTGTCTGATTGGTCCATTCGCCTACCTTAGGCCAGGGACAGTTCTTGGCAATAATGTTAAGGTTGGTGACTTTGTAGAGATAAAAAATAGTCACATCAGTGAAGGAACGAAAGTTCCACACTTAAGCTACATTGGAGACTCCAGCCTTGGGAAAAACGTAAATATAGGAGCAGGGACTATTACATGCAATTACGATGGCAAACATAAGCATTCCACTGTCATCCATGATAATGCCTTCATTGGTAGTAATACCAACTTTGTTGCACCTGTCCAAATTGGGAGAGATTCTATTATCGGCGCCGGCTCAACAATTACGAAGGATGTTCCAGATAATGCGCTAGCCGTGGAAAGGTCTCAGCAAAAAATCATCGAAAACAGGCAGAAAACCAAAGACAAGTAGGGGGATAATTATGGCTACTAGAGAATTAAAAATCTTCTGCGGGAACTCCAATAGGGAACTAGCCCAAGAAATCGCTGATTATTTAGGGATTTCTATCGGGGAAGCGAAAGTAAAAAGGTTTCAGGATGGGGAAATAAGCATCAGCATCAATGAAAGTGTCCGAGGTGCAGATGTATTTGTTGTGCAGCCAACCTGTGCACCTACTAATGACAATATCATGGAATTGTTGATACTGATGGATGCTTTAAAAAGAGCTTCCGCCTATCGGATTACGGCAGTAGTTCCTTATTACGGATATGCCAGACAAGAGCGAAAAGCCCGTGCCAGAGAGCCTATCACAGCTAAACTATTAGCCAATATTATCACCACATCTGGAGCAGACCGTCTGGTCGCCATGGATCTTCATGCACCCGCTATTCAGGGATTCTTTGATATTCCAGTTGACCATCTCCCCGGTGTTCCGATCCTCGCAGAGTATTTTACAGAGAAAAAGCTTAGAGATATCTGCGTGGTCTCCCCAGATATCGGGGGAGTTGCAAGAGCTAGGAACTTTGCAGAAAGAATCGGAGCGTCATTAGCAATTGTTGATAAAAGACGCCCCGAACCCAATGTGTCTGAGATTATGCATGTTATCGGGGAATTAAATGGGAAAACGGCTGTTCTTATTGATGATATTATTGACACAGCAGGGACAATCACCCAAGCGGCTAAAGCTTTGATGGAGAAAGGGGCTACGGAAGTATATGCTTGCTGTACGCACCCAGTATTATCTGGCCCAGCAGTAGAAAGACTGAATAACTCCGTGATTAAGGAAGTTGTTGTGACGAATACCATTCCTCTGACAAAAGAGAAGGCGAGTGATAAAATCAAAGTTCTTTCTGTTGCTCCACTTTTAGGAGAAGCTATTGTTCGTATTCACGAGGATCTTTCTGTCAGCAAACTGTTTAGTTAACCATGACCATCGTTACAAATAAACATCGATCTGGTGAAGGTAACATTAAAGAAGTATACCAGGGGTAAAAAATAAGGCAAACATCCTTTGGGATTGTTTGCCCTTTCTGTGTTTCTTCTCCATCAGATCACTTCGTTTTTACCTTGATTCTCCTGATCGATGATTATTACTTCAGAGGAACAAGACTCATTTACTTCCTGCTTAACAATTGATGCGGCAGCATCAGGCAGTTCATCTGATATTTCATCTGCTTCAACGTCCTTATTTTTTCTGCTTTTCCAGTAATCATTGAGTTTCTGCCCTTTCTCAGCTGCTTTGTTTGAGGCTACTTGTAAGAAAGACTTAACGTTTTCGTTGATTCCCTTGTTAAAGACTTCTAATCTTTCTTCACAGTCTTTAGCGACAACTACAACATCAGAACCGATCGTCAGGATATCATCAGCTTGTAATCGCGCTTTGCCGTTGAAGAGGCCCTCTATTTTTCCATCAGAAATTTCCAAGCTTGCAATGGTACCATCTTCAAGATCAATATAGAATTCCTCAGTGATTCCAAGTGTTTTACCATTTGCAGTAATGACTTTAATCCCAATGATTGAGGCCTTCTCTTTCAACAGCTCAAGAATATCAGGTAGATTAGTCGCTTTCTCAACCTGACTCTCAGTACTGACAGTAATCGCGTTTTCTCCGATACTCACGACTCTGTTAAATGGGATAATGCGTTGTTCTTTAAAGAATCCTTTGGGATCAACGATAAGGGCAGCAACTGCTTTAGCTTTGGGATCAATAACAAGATTTCGAACAAAACCAATCTGCTGACCTTCTTTTAAGGAAATAATGGGTAGGGATAAAAATTTTTTGCTGGGCAGCACATTTATTCCTCCTTTTTGATAAAATTCTAAAGGGAGACATACTTCTCTCGTTCAAATTTATTCGAATCTAATTAAGATTATGCCTGGAGGGATAAGCATGAAAGCTGTTATCGGCCTGGGTAATCCAGGGATGAAATACAGCCAGACAAAACATAATGTAGGATTTATGCTTTTAGACTTGTTGGTCAAGTCTAAAGGTTACGCTTATCGGAATGACTTTCGGGGTAAGGTTGCTGAAGCCAGGTTTGAGGAAGAGCGAATCTTCCTGTTAAAGCCGTATACGTACATGAATCTGAGCGGGCTTGCTGTTGCCCAATTAGCAAGTTATTATAAGATATCCAGTGATGATATACTTGTCCTCGTGGATGATATGGATTTACCTCTGGGGAAGATACGATTAAGACCAAAGGGAAGTTCCGGAGGACACAACGGCCTTAAGTCTATTATTAGTGAATTAGGCAATCAGGATTTTTGGAGATTAAAAATTGGTGTAGGGCGACCGATAGAAAATCATGAAGTCATAAACCATGTGTTGTCAACATTTAATAGAGAAGAAGTAAAAATATTGGATGAGGTTTTAGAGCGTGCTTTAAGTGCTGTTCTTCTTTGGCTGGAGAACAAGGGAAATGAAGCCATGAATACCTTTAATTAGGGGTAATCCTTTCAGAATGGTATAACCTTCCGTTGTAAAGGTTAGCCTATTACTCGGGAGGTGTTTTCGAGTGTATATGCTTAAAATTTGCCGGTGTTGTGATGCCATTGTTGGTGAATTGGAAACGGATGATTCAAGGTCTATTGGAATGGATTATTCGATTGAAGTCATCGGGAATGTCGCCTACACGGTATGCTCTCAATGTATGAGAGAACTAGACATTGTTAGAGCTAGTTACTATCAGTAATAACGAAAGATCAATGAAAGATTAAAAATATATAATGAGTGACAATATTGAGTTGCAGGTTGCGGGAGGATACTAAATGCCTACTATTTATGACTTTTTGTACAAGGGGTTTGATGCCGGAGATATCGAAGTTGCTATAGGTAGAAAAGAAACACCGCAAATGCTCTATCATATTACTGGAAGTCAAAAGGCTGCTTTCACCGCTCAACTATTACGCCTCAAACAACAAGGGATAATTATCACTTACTCGGATGAACAAGCCCAGAAATGGATGAGTGATCTCCAGACCTGGCTGCCTCAGAAAAAAGTCATGCTCTTCCCTTCCACTGAATGGCTGCCTTTTGAAGTCTTGAGTCGAAGTCAGGAGACAACAGCTGATCGTATAAGAGTATTAAGCAGTTTACTAGCCGAGAACAGAGTCTCTTCAGATGGAGAAATTATCATTGCTCCTATTCAAGCCATTATTAGAAAGTTGTTTGATCCAAAACGATGGCGGATGTACTGTGTTAATTTTAAGATCGGAGAGCATTATGCCTTGCCCGAAGTCATCCAGCTTCTTATCGCAGCTGGTTATGAAAGGGAAGAAACAATCGAAGGCAAAGGACAATTTGCACTTCGAGGGGGAATACTCGATATTGCTCCTCATGATAAAGATCCCATCAGAATTGAATTTTTTGATGATGAAGTTGACTCCATTCGGATATTCGATATCGAAACCCAGAAATCTTTAGGCAATATTCCCGAAACCCTTATTGTTCCTGTCCAGGAGTATGTTGTAAGTGGCAAAGAGTTACAAAACCTTAAATGGGATATTAAGGCCAGGGCCCGAAAAGCAGTAGGACGTTTACTACGTCTGGGAAGAACAGAGGCTGTCAAGAGGCTTCATAAAAAAGTTGAATATCTGGAAACGCGGTTGGATGAGGGGATATTAGATGAAAACATCTATCCTTATCTTAGTTTACTTCCGGAAAAATATGTCTCTATATTTCATTGGTTGGCACAGGATTGTCTTGTCTTTTTGGATGAACCTTTACGACTTAAAGAACAGTTGGATTTTCAGCATAACCAGCGTCTTACTGAGTTTACGGAAAACCTGGAGCGGGGTGAGGAATTCGTTAACCCCGATAGTCTTTTTATTGGCTTTGAAGATCTGCTGCAAGGCGGTAATCTTCCGTTAATCGGATTATCTAACTTGCTGCGCGAGATTCCAGGCTTTAACCCCCGGAGGATTGCTAATATTACAGCCCGGCCGCTTGCCGGCTATAATAAAACATCCATCTTAGTGGACGAAATTGAACGGTGGAAGGGGCAAGGATATGCAATTGCCCTCTTTGCCGGCAATGATGAGCATGCCAAAAGACTTGTTCAGGGCTTAAATGATAGAGGATTATCTTCTGGAATTGCCCAACTGGATAACAGTATTCAACCTAAAAGTATCCATATTTTTTCACAATCATTAGATCAAGGTTTTGAATTACCGACCAGTAAGCTAGTTATTTTTACTGAAGCCGAAATCTATAAGCGGGAACGTAAACTACAAGCTAAACCCCAAAAGGCCAAAAAAGAAGGGGACCTTTTAAAATTCGGGGACTTGAAACCTGGAGATTATGTTGTTCATCTGTATCACGGTATTGGAAAATTTATAGGTATAGAGAGAATATCGGTCGATCAAATTGACAAGGATTACTTTGCCATCAAATATGCAGGAGAAGATAAGCTTTATGTCCCATTGGACCAATTACAACTTCTCCAAAAATATTTGGGAGCAGATGGTGAAAGTGCCCCTAAGCTGAATAGGCTTAACGGTAATGAGTGGAATAAGGCTAAAACAAAAGCGAAGAATGCCGTCAAAGAGATGGCTTTTGATTTGCTTGAACTCTATGCCAAACGAGATAAAGCGAAGGGTTATGCTTTCCCGGAAGATACTTTTTGGCAGAACGAATTTGAAGAGCGGTTCCCTTACGAAGAAACTCCGGATCAGCTCCAGAGTATCATTGAAGTTAAGAAGGACATGATGAGAATGAGGCCGATGGATAGACTCCTTTGCGGTGATGTTGGTTACGGTAAAACGGAGGTTGCTTTGAGAGCGGCTTTTAAAGCAGTGACGAGCAGCAAACAAGTGGCCGTTCTCGTACCTACGACTATCCTTGCTCAACAGCATTTTAATACCTTCAGAGAAAGATTCATGGACTACCCTGTTAAGGTTGAAATGCTAAGCAGATTTCGCACACCAAAAGAACAGAAACAGATAATTCAGGGATTAAAAGACGGGTCGGTGGATATCGTCGTGGGAACCCACCGCCTGGTTTCAGAAGGGGTTAGTTTTATAGATCTGGGCTTACTGATAGTTGATGAAGAACAAAGATTTGGCGTAGCTCACAAAGAGAAGATTAAGACATTGAAGACGAATGTGGATGTTCTTACCCTTACAGCGACACCTATTCCCAGAACATTACATATGTCTTTAGTTGGACTAAGAGATATGAGCATTATCACTACTCCTCCAGAAGACCGCTTTCCCGTACAGACCTTTGTCGCAGAATTCAACCCCGATCTGGTTCGTGATGCTTTAAGGAGGGAGCTTAACAGGGGAGGGCAGATATTTTATGTTCATAACCGTGTCGAAACTCTTGACAGAGTTGTGAGGCTTATTAACAGTATTGTTCCGGAGGCGCGCTGCGGCGTAGTTCATGGCCAAATGAGTGAAACACAGCTAGAAAGAGAGATGTTGTCTTTCTTAGAAAAGGAAAGAGATGTTCTAATCTGTACCACGATTATCGAGACAGGTCTGGATATGCCCAATGTCAATACGCTCATCGTCGATGATGCCGACAGGTTTGGCTTGAGTCAACTGTATCAACTTCGAGGACGCGTCGGAAGATCGAATAGGAAAGCCTATGCATATTTTCTATACCAACCACAAAAGGTATTGACCGAGGAAGCTGAAAAACGGCTTTCCACCATCAGAGAGTTTACAGAATTTGGCTCTGGATTTAAGATTGCTATGCGTGATTTAGAGATAAGGGGTGCCGGAAACTTTATTGGGGGAGAACAACACGGACACCTTGCGGCAATAGGATTTAACTTATATGTACGCATGCTTAAAGAGGCCGTTCAGGAATTAAGGGGAGAAACCATCGTAGAGGTTGTGGAACCTGCCATCGATATTCAGGTCAAGGCCCTGTTACCGGATGAATACATCGTGGATAAACATACCAAAGCAAATCTATATCAACGGATGGTAGCACTAGGCAGTGAAGAAGAGTTAAGTGATATACTTGATGAACTTGTGGATAGATTTGGGACGCCACCGGCTGAAGTGGAAAACTTGCTGCAGATCATCCGCATAAAGATTAGAGCCAAAGAACTCAATGTAGAACAGATCGTTCAACAGAAACAGAACATCTCGCTTAGATTTGCAACCGATCCCGGTTTAAACGGAGAACAACTGATGGAAATAGCATCTAAGTTCCCCTATCCTTTATCGTTTTCAGCTGCTGAACAAGGAAAATTAGAGTTTATAGTAAAACTCAGGCTCCTTAGTATGGATGATATTTTTAAAGCCATTTTCAGGCTGTTAACAAACCTTAGAGATGTTCTGCTGGGACAGAAAAATGTTTAAATTGCTTATCCATACTATCCTTGGTATAATGGCTTATCAACCCAAAAGAGGAGAAGTGTTTTGTATGATAAGAAAAAATATCGTTGTCATTATGGTTCTCGTATTATCGCTTGCTCTGGCAGGATGCTCCAAAAAGGAGGATTTTGCGATTAAGGTAAATGATAAGGTTGTTCCAATGAAATTGTATAATGAAAAATTAGATGCCGTAAAAAGTTATCTGACACAGCAAGGCATGGATTTTGATAATAATCAAGGTAAAGCTACCTTAGAAAGTGTTAAGAATGAGGTGTTGGAAGGGCTGATTGGTACGGAGCTAATCAATCAGGAAATAGCCAAGAATAACTGGGATCTTAAAGATCCGAAGATTGCCAAACAGATAGAAGAGCTGAAAAGCCAGCTCCCTGGCCAGGATTATCAAAAATGGCTGGATCAACAGGCTATGACAGAAGACGAAGTGGTCAACTACTTTGCTTTTACCTCAAATGTAGCTAAAGATGTAACAGTCACAGACCAGGAAGTTAAGCAATATTTCGATTCTAATTATGCCAAGTATGGTGGTCAGGAAGAACAAGTCAAGGCAAGACATATTCTTGTGGCGACAGAAAAAGAGGCCTTAGAAGTTATTGAAGAGCTTAAAGGTGAAGCGGACTTCGCGGAGTTAGCTAAAAAGAAATCAACTGAACCAGCTGCCAAGACTTCAGGCGGAGACTTAGGCTACTTTACGCGGGGCCAGATGGTACCGACATTTGAAGAAGCTGCTTTCAGCCAAGCGGTTGGGAAAATATCGGAGAAACCGGTTAAAACAGATTTTGGATACCATGTTATCCTCGTTGAAGATCATAAACAAGCTGTAAAGCCTGACTTTGAGAAAGCAAAGGATCAAGTCAAAGAAGATGCCCTCAAATATGCTAAAGATCAAACGATCGAGAGTTATTATTCAAAACTAAGGCAGGAAGCTAAAATTGAATATGCTGAAGGTTTAAAACCTTCAGCATCCTAATCAGTTAAAATTTAGTGACGTATAAGATCTTGGACCAAACTATGGATGCTCATATATATGGGCATCCTATTTTATATTTCTGTTAACCATCTTAAGATATACAATCCATAGATATGTGGATTAAATTAATACCTGTGGTAATAATTAGATAATAGTATTGCTGAATATTGGCGACTCCACTCATACTGTGATGAGAGGACGTGATTGAAAAAGTTATTCTTTTTTTGTGGTATGGAAAAATATGAATAATAAAGCAGTACTGGATATATACTAAGATTGAATCAGTTGCTTTGGAAAAAGGAGGGAGAACTTATTGAAAGCAACCGGAATTGTCAGAAGGATTGATGATCTTGGCCGCGTAGTAATCCCCAAGGAAATTCGCCGGACATTACGGATAAGAGAAGGCGATCCACTGGAGATCTTTGTGGACAGAGAAGGGGAAGTCATACTTAAGAAATACTCGCCTATAGGTGAGTTGGGAGATTTTGCCAAGGAATATGCAGATTCATTATTTGAGGCTACTGGGCATATTGCTTGTATCGGTGACAGAGATGTCATCATAGCTGTTGCAGGAGCTTCCAAGAAAGAGTATCTGAATAAACCCCTTGGCCCATCAGCAGAACAAGCAATGGAAGATAGAAAAACGATTTTCACTTCGGGGGAAAATTCTATTCTTAAGGATAATGAAAGTGATGACAAGGGAAGAGTAACCAGTCAGGTTATTGCTCCCATCATTGCAGAAGGAGATCCAATCGGAGTAGTTATCCTGATGTCAAAAGATCCAAATGCTAAGATGGGTGACTTAGAGACCAAGTTAGTAGAAACTGCGGCGGGGTTTTTAGCAAAACAGATGGAACAATAGTAACATGTCAAAAGAGAATAGCTAAAATGGCGTGTCGCAAAACGTTTACTAAAAAACGTCGCGGACACGCTGCTTTTTATTGAAAAAAGAAATAATTACATGTATACAGGAGTATTTCTCTATTTAGCCTTTATTGGTTCAGAGCAAAGTTTTTTGCACAATTGAGACTTCCGCTATATAATTCTATAAAGGAGGTTCGGATTGTGACACCAGTTTTACATATCATCGGCATGGGACATGAAGGGCTGGATAAGCTTACCCTAAGGACATGGAAAATTTTATCAAAAGCTCAACTTATCTTTGTATTATCTAAAGAGCATAAAACTGTGAAAGAAATGATAGCCGAAGGGTATCCCTGTCTTGAAATTGGCGAATCAGAAGATAGGGGTGACTGGGAAGCGGCTGTGGACTATCTGGTCAATAAAATTACCAGTACGCTTAGAAAAGAGTACATGGTATTAGCTTTGCCAGGATACCCCCTTAGGGAAGGACGCATCATTACAGGATTAGAACGATCTTTAGGTCAGTGCTTTCAAATTGATGCAAGTTCACTGTCTGATCCACATTCTATAGAGAGATTGATGGGAATAATGGCAGAACTTCGGTCCTCCTGGGGATGTCCATGGGATAAAGAACAAAATCATGAGTCGCTGCGAAAGTACCTTGTTGAAGAGACCTATGAAGTAATAGAAGCCATAGATACCAAAAATATGAATAATTTCTGTGAAGAATTGGGAGACTTATTACTGCAAGTCGTCTTTCACTCACGGATCGCACAGGAAGAGGAACATTTCTCACTTGCTGATGTCATAAAGACTATCTCCGATAAACTCGTACGCCGTCATCCTCATGTATTCGGTTCAGTAATAGCTGAAACGAGTGAAGCAGTTCTCACCAATTGGGAAGCTATCAAAAAAGATGAGAAAGCTGCACAAGGTAATTCTCGCCAGACTGAAACTGAAGATTACTTTCGAATTCCCAAAGGGCTGCCTGCTCTCCTATTGGCAGAAAAAGTTCAGAAAAAAGCAGCGAAGATAGGTTTTGACTGGGAAGGATACCAGGGGCCTCTCGCTAAGATCAGAGAAGAGTTGGTAGAGTTAGAAAACGAAATTGGTAATAGTCAAAGGTTAGAGGAAGAGTTCGGAGACCTATTGTTTTCAGTCGTTAATTTATCCCGTCCGCTACAAATCAATGCTGAGGAAGCACTACGTCTTGGTACAATAAAATTTCAAAAACGGTTTAATGACATGTTGGCTTTAATCCGAAAGAAGGGACTTGATGTTGAGAACTTGAGCCTGTCAGAATTGGATTTATACTGGGATCAGGTTAAATTTAAAGAAAATAATGGTACTTTAGGCGCATTTTAGTATCAGCTAGAAGGAAAATGAGTTTTAGTAGCGAATATAGGGACTAAAAGTTTATATTTCATTAGGAGGGAGACTCTTGAATAAAGCAGAACTTGTTGCTGCGGTAGCAGAAAAAACAGAATTCACCAAGAAGGATGCAGAAAAAGCGGTAGCTGCTGTATTTGACTCAATCAGCCAGGCAATGGCAGCGGGTGAAAAAGTTCAACTCGTCGGTTTTGGAACTTTTGAGGTCAAAAAACGCGAAGAGCGTATTGGCAGAAATCCTCAAACCAAAGCAGAAATAGTAATTCCTGCTTGTAAGGTTCCGGGATTCAAAGCTGGAAAAGCACTTAAAGAAGCTGTACAATAACTTTAGGAAACTTTATATGTTAAGAAAAACAGGTTCTTCGGAACCTTGTTTTTTTGTCTTGAGAGTACTTTAAAAGTATAAGGAGGCTGGTGTAACCGTTGAGACTGGATAAGTATCTAAAAGTATCACGTTTAATTAAACGAAGAACTGTAGCTAAAGATGTCTGTGAGGGAGAAAAGGTCAGTGTGAATGGGAGATTAGCCAAGCCTTCGGCAGACATCAAGCCAGGAGATATCATAACCATAGACATGAGAAACCATATTTTGGAGGTTAAAGTTGTCGCTACTCCTCAAAGTATCAGAGCCGAGGAAGCACATTCTTTGTTTGAAGTACTTAAAGATCAAAAAAAAGAATAATTTGAGACATAATGACTTGCAGGTTGGGAAGGTACCGACCTGCTTTTTTTACTATTGGAGTAAATGAACGGAATACAGAGTTTTTTATAGTTAAGTATGTCTAAATGTAACCTGACTTGAATATTGTTTAGTCAGGAAGGGATACGGATACGGAGGGATTAGAAATGACTGAAAAAAGAGAAGATAGTTTACATAAGATTATGATGGATGACAGAAAGCTTCTTGTTATAATGGGTGTCAAAAAAGTCAGATCATTCGATACCAAAGAAATAGTCTTAGACACTATAAGAGGTGGACTTGTCATTAAGGGGCAGGAATTAGGTGTCAAAAATCTTGATTTGGAACAGTCGGAAGTAGAGATAGAAGGTCAGATTGATATCTTAACGTATGCTTCTAACCGTTCCAGGGAATCGTCCAAGGGTGTGTGGGAGAGAATTTTTAAATAAGACTATGTCCAGGAAGGGGAGTAATCTCAATTAGTGAGTTCGGTGTTTTATTGATAATCATTTTCAGTGGTGTTCTTGTAGGATTTTGTTTCGATTTTTACAGGATTATTAGGTGGCGAATGGGATTTAACAAGGTCCTGACATTTATGGGGGACCTGTTTTTTTCCATTATTGCTCTTCTGGTCATCTATTACTTTGCACAAATGGCAAATTACCTGGAACTTCGTTTTTATATGTTCCTGGGCAGTCTTCTAGGTTTACTCTTCTATCTACGCTTTCAAAGCAACTCTTCCAAAAGGTTATTTGATTTTATCCTAAGAACTGTCTTATATTTTAAGACAATCCTGGTAATATTGATCATGAATACCGTCAAAGCAATAATTAGAATTCTAACCTTATTCATGAGTATTCCTTATGGCCTCTTAAATTGGTTTGCCTTACTCCTTTTCAGGTTTGGGCAAGCCTTAGGAAAAGAGTCTGTGACAAAAGTAAAAGGGCGAATAACCAAAACTCCTAGACAATAATAGGACTAAAAGGAAAAATAGCTAACAACTATTGATTTTACCATATATTAGGTTTATAATTACAAATACTTAGAATGTACTTATTTTGTATATAAATTGTAGTAGAATTTATTAAGTTGTAGGGATGGCTGCTGTGCATTGGGAAATAAGAGGCTTGGAAAAGTTAAGCTTCCGTGAAAGACAAGCAGTTATGCTTAAAGAAAGTGGCCACTCCAGTGAGGATGTTGCCAAAATTCTGAATGTAAGTATTAGTTCGGTCTCGACGATGCTTGCCAGGGCCAAGACAAAAGGATATCAAATCGTAGGGATAATTACTGATAGTGAGTTTGGTTTGAATTATCCCGTGGTGGAGGATGTTCAGGAAAATGAGTGAAAAAAGACCCACCAAAAAACGAAAACGCAGAGCAAATCCTCTGGTTGTCCTTATGATGGGAACTGCCTTAATGCTTGCGGGGAGTTGGTCATATCAATTGTTGAAGACAGACCAGTCCATCGAGGATAAAAAGGCTCTACTGGTTGCCCAAAAAAAAGAGTTAATCGTGCAGAACGACAGACTGCGTGGGGAAATAGAGAAACTGAATACACCAAGTTACATAGAACAATTAGCGAGGGAAAAACTGGGCTTGGTTCGCAAGGGAGAAATACTCATTGCTCCTAAGGAACCTGCCGGCGGACAAAACTGAAGAAGAAAAGAGGCTGTTTTTAAGGCATATAGGGCTTTAAAAACAGCCTTTAAACATTAATCAAAAAAATGTAACTTATTGTCATTTGATTTGTATTATTTGTTGTTGCAGCCTGACAGAGAGGATTATTTGCAGAAGTAATGGTGATCATGGCTTAAATAACTACCCGGGTTAGACAAGCTTCGCAAGGCAAATGAGCTATAATTATGCCATTAAATGGAAGAGGTGGCAGTATGGCTGAATGGGCTACTTTTAAAGCGGATAAGGTTCTTAACAAATTATCGGGTCATTTGGGAATGTATCTGCTAATCGGAGTGTTTGGCTGTATGATAGCGAGAGCAAATGTGCTTGGTATCTTTCCTTTTGCTACCGCCTATATTGCGGTACTTGCAATGAATAAGAATAAGTGGGTGATACCTGCTTTAATAGGAATAATTCTAGGCATTTTTTCGATTCAGGATCTTACCCTTTTGGTTGAGGTTATTCCTGGAGCTATGATATGCGCACTTATCATCCCCAAGATTAAAGATCAAAGAGGAGAGGTTATTTTACTCTCTGTTTTAACAGCTGTATTAACGATTACTCCTGGATTAGTTTATTCGTGGTTCTCTCACAAACTGGGGCAGGAAATGCTTATTATTCAAATTGCTCAGGGTGTTCTGGCCGCAGGATTTTCGGTTATCTTTTTTTATGCATTTATGCATAGAGACAGTATTATGAAGGGTAACTTCAGCGGCGAACAAGGAATGGTCTGGATTCTGATGCTAGCCGTGTGTCTTAGCGGGCTGCAGGGATTAGTCATAGGCGAGATTAACCTCCAGATTGTTATTATAAGCTTTTTTATCCTTTATATTTCTGATCGGTTTGGGGCCGGTTCAGCAGCTGGGGCAGGAGCGATACTGGGATTTCTCCTCAAGTGGAATTTTGGGATAGAGAACCTTATGGATGCGGGTATCTACGGTTTATTAGGATTTGTTTGTGGCGGATTTAGAACGTTTGGCAAAATTGGTTTAACCATCTCTTATAGTGCTGCCGTAATGATGATAGCTTACTTTGTCAATGAAAGTTTCTTGTCATCTCATCTCTACTCTTCTGCCCTGGGACTATTGCTTTTTATCCTTTTACCCAGGAAGAGAAAGGATAGGACCAGATTTAAAAAGAAAGTGATGCCTGAGATTGAGACTACCGTCAGTAAGGTCAAAACCTTAGCCGATATTTTTGATCAACTGGCATTTGGCTTCCAGGCGGCAGGACTGGAACCTAAATTGAAGCCTGACGTTCCAGAGTTAATGAATGTTTTGGTAGAAAGAATCTGTAAAAACTGCCCTACAGTCAACTACTGTTGGGAAAGAGAATTTTACAGGACCTATAATTTTATGTTTGATTTATTTGCGCTTCAGGAAGAGGAAATAGGGTCCACTGATATTGATGAGGCTAGTATACCTCCTGAATGGAGTAAATATTGTGGTCGTTTGAAAGAATTAATGCTGGGTGCAAGGTTTATTCTCGAACAACAGAAGGATAGAGAAGTATGGCAAAAAAGATTAGCCTTAAATCGGGATGCGTTAGCTGAACAATATCGCAGTGTCTCTCAGGTTATTAGCCACCTGGCTCATGAGTTGCACTCCAAACATAATCTGGAAGAGGGAAAACCTCTTGTATGGTCGCGTCAGCATCGATTAATGCTGGACTTAGGAGTAGGCACCTTTATAAAAACAGGAAATGGTATCAGTGGAGATAATTTTTGCACAGTTCCCTTATCACCAACGAAAAGTGCCCTAATCGTATGTGACGGGATGGGCGTGGGTGAAGAAGCTGCCAGAATGAGTTCAGCAGCATTGACCATCTTGGAGCAATTGCTTAGCACTGGCTTTGAGCCTGAAGGTGCAGTTAAAGCTTTGAATTCTATTTTGGTACTTCGTTCACCGGAGGAAAGCTTCGTGACTATTGACATGGCTGTCTTAAATCTGGAATCCGACAGTGTTCGTTTTATAAAGATCGGAGCAGCCCCTACGTATGTGATTGGAAAAGATAAAGTAGAGATCATTAAAACGTCAAGTCTTCCTGCGGGGATACTTAATGATATTGACATACCGGTAATGGACAGTGTGTTTAAGAATCAGACCTTGGTGATCGTAACAGATGGCGTTCTTGATGTTGTTAATAAGGAAGAAGATTGGTTAAAAAACTTCCTGGAGAAGACCAAAGAGATACCAGCTCAGGAATTAGCGGATAGAATCATCAAGGAAGCCATAACACTATCCGGAGGCAGCCTGGAAGATGATGGTGTTGTGCTTGTCGTCTCGAGAAAAGATGTACAGTAAGGGATAAATGATAAACAGCTTTAAAGATATAGATAAAGGCAATGATTACATTTTGACAAGATGGTATTTTCCATGGAAAATATAACTAATAAATATTTACTCCCGTTGCAAGGACGGGAGCAAATCTGTTTTTAGTCAAACTAGTGGAGGAACACTAAAGCTATGTATTCAAGGTTAAGCGGGGAAGTATTACCCCGATTAATAACACCAAATGTTAAGATACTCACGGCTGTTTCCGGAGGACCAGACTCTATTGCTTTAGCACATATTATCTGGCGGTATATTGTGGATCATAAGATGCATAATCTAGGGATGATGATTACGCATGTTAATCATAAGGTAAGAGAGGAAGCAGAAGAAGAGGCCGAATTAGTGAAAAGATTTGCAGGGGAACTGGGTGTTCCTTTTATCTATCATGTCTTTGACGCCAAAGAGTACGCCAAAGTGCAGCAAAAGAGTTTTCAGGAATCATCGAGGGAATGGCGCTATGCTTGCTGGAAGGAGGATATGATCCAATATCAATGTAGTTTATTGGCGACAGCCCATCACCTTGGAGATCAAGCTGAGACAGTGCTTTATCGCTTGTTGAGAGGCAGCGGAACTGCTGGCTTAGCCGGAATCTATCCGCTAAAAGACAATATTATCCGTCCCTTACTTTCAATATCGAAGAAAGAAATATTGGATTACTGTTATACAGAAAAGCTTTCTTATGCACTTGATAAGAGTAACTTTCGGCCTGATTATGACCGCAATAAAATAAGACTTGAACTTATACCGTTGCTCGAACGGGAATATAATGAAAAAGTTCAGGAAGTTTTGGGGAGAACAGCGGAAATATTGAGGTGGGACGAAGAGTTTATCAGCACTCAGGCAGAATTATATTGGTCAAGATTCTGTAAATACATAGACGATAGTAAGATTGAATTATCGCTTGAAGCGTGGTCCCAACCAGAAGCTATATTATCTCGAATTCTACGAAAGGCGGCTGCTCTCATCACGGGAGAACCCCGAGGATTAGAATATAAATTTATCAAGATGATAATCAACCAAGGAAGAAAAAGTGGTTGGAAGCAAGATTTGCCTGGTTTAAAAGTGAAAAACGAAAGGAATGGGTTTTTCTTTTTTCGGGGAGAATTAGAGTATGAGACTAACCCAATTCATCAATCGTTGTCTTGCATAGAATATGATATTGAATTAGCCTCTGATCAATGGCATACTATACCGGAACTAGGCTTAAAAGTTGGAGTTTTCCATAAGCCGATCGTTCATGATTCTGTAGTTTGGCGTACAGAGATTGATATAAAACAGTTGGAGAAACTGGACACCCCCTTAACTTGTAGGATGAGGAATCCTAAAGATCAAATGTTTTTTAAAAGAATTGGTAATAAATCTATTAAAAAGGTTTTCCAGGAATATCATATTCCTCCTAAGGAGCGTGAAAGAATACCTTTTTTTGCAGCGGGGAATCAAATCATTTGGATCCCTGGAATCTGCAGAAGCGACAGTCTTTTGCCCCATGATGAAAAGTCGCCGGTTTTGTACGCGGCTGTTGTCCGAATTGATAGCTAACTCTTAGTTTGTATTGATTGTAAAAGAAATATCCCCATGTTATAATATCCATATTGTTTTTTGATGGACATTAGTTTTTCCGTAAGAGAGGAGGGTCTCCGGATTGAAAATATTTAAAAATGTTGCAATATATATGCTTGTCTTTTTACTTGCGATTCTGCTTTTTAAGTGGGCTAGTACCCCTGCTAAAACGGATACAAGCCTCAATTACAATGAGTTTAAGCAGGCAGTTAACTCTGGCATAGTAAGCCAGGTTTCGGTAGTGGTCAATGATACCACTAGTGTCTACACCGTCAAAATGAAAGATGGTAAGACCTATGAAGTGACAGGTATTACAGGTGACCAAAAATTACTTGATGATCTTGAAAAACAGAATATCAATCTTAATTTCTCGCCTCCGGATTCACCGCCATGGTGGTTTTCGGTACTTCCGACACTAGTCATGTTCCTGATCATTTTCGGGATATTCTTTTATATGATGCAACAGACCCAGGGTGGGGGAAGTAAAGTCATGCAATTTGGTAAAAGCCGTGCCCGTTTGGTAACTGACGATCGAAAATATACATTTAAAGATGTTGCCGGAGCGGATGAGGTTAAAGAAGAATTGGAAGAGATTGTAGAATTTTTAAAATTACCCCGTAAATTTAACGAAATTGGAGCCAAGATACCAAAAGGAGTGCTTCTTTTTGGACCTCCGGGAACAGGTAAAACACTTCTGGCCAAAGCAGTTTCGGGTGAAGCAGGTGTTCCCTTCTTCAGTATTAGCGGATCAGACTTTGTTGAGATGTTTGTCGGTGTCGGCGCCTCTCGTGTTCGTGATTTATTCGAACAAGCCAAAAAAAATTCTCCCTGTATTGTATTCATTGATGAGATTGATGCCGTTGGTCGCCAACGTGGAGCGGGTCTTGGCGGTGGACATGATGAAAGAGAGCAAACACTTAACCAGCTTCTTGTGGAGATGGATGGTTTTAATGGTAACGACGGAATTATTATCATAGCAGCGACTAACCGTCCAGACATCCTGGACCCGGCACTTCTCCGGCCAGGACGTTTTGACAGGCAGGTTATTGTCAATGTTCCTGATATTAAGGGACGTGAAGAAATCTTAAAAGTACACGTTAAAGGTAAACCTCTGGCTTCAGGTGTCAATCTTGAAGTACTAGCTCGCAGAACACCGGGCTTTACAGGTGCAGATCTGGCTAATCTGGTTAATGAAGCTGCGCTGCTGTCAGCACGCCGTAATGAAACGAAGATCAGTATGAAGTCTCTGGAAGACTCTATTGAGAGGGTTATTGCCGGTCCGGAAAAGAAAAGCCGTGTGATCAGTGAATTCGAGAAGAAACTCGTTTCTTATCATGAGGCTGGACATGCACTTCTCGGGGAATATCTTCCGCATACCGATCCCCTTCATAAAGTATCGATCATTCCCAGAGGCAGGGCAGGGGGATATACTTTGCTTCTTCCCAAGGAAGATCGAAACTATATGACCAAATCTCAACTACTTGACCAAGTTACTATGCTTTTAGGTGGAAGAGTTGCTGAAGCATTGGTACTTCATGAGATCAGCACAGGTGCTTCCAATGATCTGGAAAGAGCAACTGGTATTGTTAGAAAAATGATTACTGAACTTGGTATGTCAGAAGAGTTAGGTCCTGTAACCTTCGGGCACAAAGAGGAACAGGTCTTTTTAGGAAGAGATATAGCCAGAGACCGTAACTACAGTGAATCCGTCGCCCAAGCCATTGATAATGAAGTACGCCGGATCATTGATGAATCATATCAGAAGGCTCAGGATATTATTATCGAGAAGATGGATATTCTTCACGCCATAGCTCAGGCTCTCATGGAGAATGAAACATTAGAAGCAGAAGGATTCCGTGAAATCATAGGGCGTTTTGATGACTCTCGTATACAAGAAACAATGCATACAGTAGAAGCTGTGTCACCTACTATAACGACAGATGACAAGAATACGAGTACACCGCAAATGGAGTGCTATACAGCAAATTCAGATGAAAAGACAGAACTCCAACCAGAAGATAAATAAACTAATCAAAAATAAAAGGGTTTAGATTTGAAGGAGGATTTACAGTGGAAAAAACGTTTCTTATGCTTAAACCGGATGCAGTGCAAAGAGGATTGATCGGAGAAATCATCACAAGATTTGAAAAAAAGGGTTTTAAACTCGTCGCCTTAAAATTATTACAGGTCGATCGTAATCTTGCTGAAGAACATTATAAAGAACACAAAGGTAAAGGCTTCTTTGAACCTACTGTACAATACATTATGTCTTCTCCAGTTGTAGCAATGGTATGGGAAGGCAAGAATGTTGTTTCAATGGCCAGAGAGATGATGGGAGCAACAAATCCAGCGAATGCCGGACCAGGTTCCATTAGAGGAAGCTATGCCATGGATATCAGCAGGAATGTCATTCACGGTTCAGATTCGGTTGAAAGCGCAGAACGGGAAATTTCCTTGTACTTCAGCCCGGATGAGATTCTTTCTTATCAAAAAACGGGGGAAGAATGGCTGAGTGAATAATACAAGGGACACCCTACTCGGGTGTCTTTTCGATAAATATGCAGCCCTTAGTATATTGTGATTTTTTTAGTTAACACAGATAGGGGTGAAGCGAGATGCGGGGTAAAAAGAATACAGCATTAAGCCTGATTACGATAGGTATGGTCATTATCGGGATATTCTCTTTGACACTGGTAAAAGCGTATTATCAGGCTAATCAGGATTCTCAGCGTCCGGATGCCAGCTTACCTAGTCTACTCCAGCTTGAATTGGAGAATGAACAGTTAGCCAAAGAAAATGATAAACTATGGGGGGAACTGACAAGACTGCAAGCAGGGCAAAGTGCGGCAGCTCTCGCTTCCCAACAGCTGGATGAAGCAACAAGGAATGCTGGGCTGACAAAGCTAACTGGTCCAGGAATTATGATTATTTTGGATGATTCTGATCTGGATCGTAACTCAGAATATGGCTATTATGTTATTCACGAGGAGTATCTTCGAACCTTAATCAACATTTTATGGAACGGTGGCGCAGAAGCGATAGCTGTCAATAACCAGCGAATAACGACACACACAGAGATATTTTGTAGTGGAGCGTTCATTCAGATCAACGGTACCAGGCAGATGCCACCCTATCGTATTGCCGCGATCGGTAATCAGGAAAACCTCAAGTCCGCTTTGCAATTTTATTTTTGGGATAAGCTTGGAGAATACCAACAGCTTTATGGTATTACCCGAAAACTGGAGATTCCTACTGAGTCTCTTACAGTACCGGCTAGTAAACAGCAGAGCTATCGGTTTGCAGAGCCAGTAAAGGAGGGATAGGATGTTCAATAAGCATATTATAACCGTAGCTACCATTGCTGCTGTTGCTATCGGCTTCCTCGTCTCTCTTCAGTTTCAGGCCCAACAAGAGGTTGACTATGCTCAGCAAATTCAACAAGAAAGAATGGCTCAGGCGAAGTCTGTTCTGCATGGATTGCAAGACAAAAACAAGGCTCTTCAGGATGAATACAAGAGACTCACTGAGGAGTTAGAAAAATACCGAAACAAAGAGATCAATAACCCATTTCTAATGGCCCGCTTAGATCAATTAAAAGTAATGGATGGAACTATTGAGGTTAAAGGATCAGGCGTAAGAATGGTAATTCAGGATAGTGGACAGGATATTCATGTCCTCTTTCCCTTAAATACGGACGATTTACGTCGGATTGTCAATACCTTGCGCTTTGCAGGAGCAGAAGCCATAAGCATCAATGGCCAAAGAGTTGTCGGCAGCTCTTCAATAGTCATGAGCGGAACATCGACTGTCCTTGTCAATTCAGTTCCGATCAGTAGAGTGGGCGGAACCGCCTATGAGATACTAGCCATAGGCGACCAAGAGATTCTTGTCGATTATCTAACCAAGCTTGAGGCTCTTCCGTTGAAGCAGGTAGGGATGAAAGTGGACATCGTACGTGAAATCATCACCATACCTTCATATAAAGGCGGATACAAGTTTGAATTTGCCCAAAAGGCAGAAGTAACCACCCCTTAGACCATGGAAGGTGACTAAAAAGTTCATAATCGATGGACAAATGTATGTGCATTGAAGATAATAATAGTATATAATCAATAGAGCAGTTTGCTGCTGACAGAAAAAGCGAACTGCTTTTACTCTACCCGGGATAACCTAAATATAATATATAAATAACACAAGGAGTGAACGAAGTTGAAAACCGATATCCAAATTGCACAGGAAGCAAAAATGAAGCCAATCGGTGAAATCGCATCGATGATTGGGCTTACAGAAGATGATTTGGAGTACTATGGTAAGTACAAAGCCAAAATACGCTTGGATATTTGGCAAAGGGTTACAGATAAACCAAATGGTAAGCTTATTCTGGTAACAGCCATAAATCCAACTCCAGCAGGAGAGGGGAAGACAACAACCACCGTAGGCCTGGGACAAGCTATGATGAAGTTAGGAAAGAAGTCCATGATCGCTTTACGCGAACCTTCTCTAGGCCCGTGCTTTGGAATAAAAGGAGGGGCGGCAGGAGGCGGATATGCACAGGCCGTTCCCATGGAGGATATTAACCTTCATTTTACCGGTGATTTCCACGCTATTACATCAGCGCATAATTTACTGGCAGCGATGATTGATAACTCTATCCAACAAGGTAATCCGTTAAATATTGATCCCAGACAGGTTGTTTTCCGCAGAGTTATGGATATGAACGATCGGGCTCTTCGCAATATCGTGATAGGACTGGGTGGCAAGATGGATGGCGTTCCTCGTCAGAATGGGTTCGACATTACCGTTGCCTCTGAGGTCATGGCTATCCTTTGTCTCGCTGATGATCTCATGGACTTAAAAGAAAGATTCGCCCGGATTGTTGTAGCCTATACCTATAACGGTGAGCCTATAACCGCCAGGGATCTAGAGGCTCAAGGTGCAATGGCCTTATTGATGAAAGATGCGATTAAACCTAACCTGGTACAGACTTTAGAAAACACCCCCGTATTTATTCATGGTGGACCATTTGCTAATATTGCGCATGGCTGTAACAGTGTTGTAGCCACGAAGCTTGGACTGAAGCTCACAGACTACTTAATTACCGAAGCCGGTTTCGGAGCAGACCTTGGTGCCGAAAAGTTTTATAATCTCAAGTGTCGTTATGCAGGATTAAAACCTGATTTAACTGTTATTGTAGCTACAGTCAGAGCCCTTAAGCTAAATGGTGGGGTTGCCAAAGAGAATTTAGGAACAGAGAACTTGGAGGCATTAAGCAAGGGTATTGTAAACCTTGAAAAACATATCGAGAATATTGCTAAATTTGGAGTTCCTGCCGTCGTAGCCATTAACCGTTTTCCAACAGACACCCCAGCAGAACTTGACTTTATCCGTGAAAGGTGTTTCAAGCGGGGAGTTGAGGTTGCACTGTCAGAAGTATTTACTAAAGGCGGTGAAGGTGGTATTCAACTGGCGGAAACTGTCCTCAAAACGTTAGAAAGTAAAGAATCTGACTTCCAATTATTATATGAACTTGAAGATTCCATTCCGGTCAAGATCGAAAAGATCTGCAAAGAAATTTATGGGGCAGACAGTGTTTCTTTCTCTAAAGAAGCAGAAACCGCAATGAAAAAATATGAAGAACTTGGCTATGGAAAACTACCTGTCTGCATGGCTAAAACCCAGTATTCACTTTCGGATGATCCGACTAAACTGGGACGTCCAACAGGGTTTTCCATTACAGTCAGGGAACTGCGTCTTTCGGCGGGAGCAGGCTTCCTGGTTGCCATCACCGGAGCGATTATGACCATGCCGGGATTACCTAAAAGACCTGCAGCTATGAATATGGATATAGACTCGGAGGGGAAAATTCAGGGACTGTTCTAAAACCTCAGTGAGATAATCTACTCTGAATGAAAGTAAAACCAACTTGAGGAATACCGACTTGGGAAATATGTATCATGTATGAGAGGAGGTTAAAATAACCTTCTCTCTTATTGTCAACACTACTTGCCAAATAGTACTAATCATCATTATACTGATGAGAAAAGACTTAAGGCCAAACAATTGCATTACAATGTATTTAAAGGGAGGGAAACCTTTGAAAGAATATAATATGCGATGGATTAAGGTTGAAAATCAGGAACAAGCTGCTAAAGTCCTGATGCAGGTTGGTGTCCACCCTGAAGCTATACCTAATCTTGCGGGACAAGCCTTCTCTAAAGTGATTAAGCTTGATCATCTGTCAGCTCCTGTAGCCCACATATTGAAACAAGAAATGTTGGCATTGGGTGGAGATGCCGCTGTCAATCGGGATCTTTTATGCAATGGTTTGAAAGAAACTGATGTTTTGCTGCTCGGAAACTATAAGCAGTTAAGAATGCTCTGTAATCGTATTAAAGAACAGCCTTATGATCTGGGAATAATATCGAACTCTCTAGCCTCTCTGTTAGCTTCCTTAGAAAAATCACCTTTGAGGAAGCTCAATTGTCGAGGGATTGATTTGGATCTTGGAGCCAAGACTATCATAATGGGGATCCTTAATGTTACACCTGATTCCTTTTCCGATGGGGGGAAATTCTATCAGACTGAGAAGGCTCTACTGCAAGCAGAACGGATCATTGATGAAGGGGCAGATATCCTGGATATCGGTGCTGAATCTTCGCGCCCTGGATATACCGGAATTAGTGCTGAAGAAGAATGGTTAAGGCTGGAGCCTGTACTGAGGGAAGTGATTCCTCACTGTAAAGTGCCCATTTCGGTGGATACTCAGAAAGCTGTAATTGCAGAAAAGGCTTTAGACCTTGGTGCACATATCATCAATGATATCTGGGGACTGCAAAAAGATTTGGAAATGGTTAAAGTTGTTGCCCAAACTGATGCAGCGATGATTTTAATGCATAATAAGGATAATACCTATTATGAGAACCTAATGGGAGAAGTAATCTTATTCCTGAAAAAGAGTATCGAAACAGCCTTAAATCATGGGATCGCTGAGAGTCAGATTGTCATCGACCCTGGAATAGGGTTTGGCAAAACTCCCGAACAAAATATGGAAGTGATAAGCTGCTTAGATGAACTTCAGTCGCTTGGCTTCCCAATTCTTTTAGGTGTCTCCAGAAAATCGGTAATTGGAAGAACATTAAACCTATCCGTTGAAGAACGGCTGGAACCTACCATTGCCTTGGGGACCCTAGGCATAGCAGCTGGTGTAGATATTCTACGAGTTCATGATGTGCGTGAGAATAAAAAAGCTGCACTAATGGCAGATCAAATCATCAGGAGAAAAAGGGGACCCAATTATGATGAAAAGTAGCATTATCCACCTTAGGGGAATGGAGTTCTATGGTTACCACGGGGTGCTGGGAGAGGAACAGAGGCTTGGACAGAAATTCCTCGTGGATGTGGATATCTTTCCCCTGTCACAGACAAAACAAGCTGAAAAAATGGACGATATTCAATATACCATCAACTATGCAGAAGTATTTGTGACAGTTAGAGAATGTGTTGAAAATGAGAGATATAATCTTATTGAAGCTCTGGCAGAAAGGATTGCATCACAAATATTATCTATATACAACTGTTCAAAGGTCCGCGTCGAGGTACATAAACCCCAGGCACCGATACAGGGAGTTTTTAAAGATGTTTCTGTGGAAATAGTAAGGGATACAATCCGATGAACGGCTATTTAAGTATGGGAAGTAATGAAGGAAATCGAGTCAAGAATCTGCAAAGAGCCTTAGCTTTTCTTAATAATGATCCTGGTATCAGAATTTTAAAAGTTTCGAGTTTCTATGAGACCGAGCCTTGGGGTGGAGTAGAACAAAGTCCTTTCATTAACATCGTGGTGAAAATTGATTCAACACTTAAAGCCGATGAATTGCTGAAGAGTTGTCAAACAGTAGAGAATCAACTAGGAAGAAAGCGGCTGGTACATTGGGGGCCAAGAATCATAGATGTCGATATCCTAATGTTGGGAGACATCAGGATAACAGATGAAAAGCTAACCATTCCCCATCCTTATATGGAAGAAAGAGAATTTGTCCTTGCTCCCTTAAGGGAAATTGCACCTGATCTGATACTTCCCTCCGGAAAATGGGTGAAAGATATCAAAGGCCAGGGCGAAGTAAAAAAAATATCTTTCTATTCGAACTGAATTGCATTATAATGAACAAGTGACTATAGACAGTATCTGATAGGAATTGTACTATAGTTGGCCATTTTGGGGATTATCATTTATTCTAAAACTAATTCTTCTGTGTATCATGCATAAACCGCTTGGATATAATACTGGGACGGTGAAGGCAGAGCAAAGATTTGTTTGCTGTGAAACTCATACACCTTCACCTTTGGCAGTGAGGTGTATTTTTATTGTTACCAACCTTAAAATTTGCTGTTATTGGAACTGGAATTGTTGGTACAGTTCTGGCTGTCTTGTTGGAAAAAGCGGGAATGCAGTGTATTGGAGTGAATACTCGCAGCCGAAATTCGTTTGAGCGTTTTCGGCGTTATCTTCTGATCGAACATTGGGAGCTGGATGACCTGACAGCAGAAGCTGATATCATCTTTATTACGACACAGGACCAATCCATTGAGGAAGTAGCAGAACGCTTAACTCAGCAAAAATCAATCAAACCTGGTCAGTTTTGGATTCATTGCTCGGGTTCATTACAATCTAATGTAATGTGTAAAAGCCCATCTTTGGCAGTGAACTATCTATCTATACATCCCCTGCAGGCCTTTGCCAATATTGATAGTGCCCTGACACAATTAGCTGGGACCCATTTTGGAATAGAAGGAAGCAATTCATTAAGTGAAGAGATGGGAAGAAGCATCGTCCTTTTCTTGGGAGGAATACCTCACCCCATCAATCCCATGAATAAAACGCTCTATCACGCTGGAGCAGTGGTTGCCTCTAACTATCTGGTGTCACTTGTTTATTTGGCTGTCCAACTTTTCGAACAGGCTGGTATTCATAAGGAAGAGGCATTGGAATCCTTACTTCCTTTAATAGTGGGCTCTTATCAGAACATTGCACGTGTCGGCCTGCCATGTGCCTTAACCGGCCCGATTGCAAGGGGAGATGCAGAAGTCGTTTCTAAGCATCTTCAAAATATGCCATCAGGACTAAAGGATACATACAAAGGTTTAGGCAGACTGGCACTGGACCTTGGAAAAGAAAGGAAAGGGATGGACGGTACAACTTATTCACAGGGTATTTTAGAAAAGTTACAGCACTTATTATCATAAGTTGAAATCCTATGATTGTTCACATCATCAAGGGACAAGAACTGAAAATAAAAAAGATGGGTAAAGGACAATAGGGAGGGAACCTGATGAAAATAACGGAGTACATTGCAAGTCTTAGAGAAAATATCGACAAGGCCAGACAAGAAGGAAAGACAATCGTGTTGATTCCAACAATGGGGTTTCTTCATTACGGACATCTGGCCATGGTGGAGAATGCCAGGGCGCAGGATGAGGATCATGAAAAAATCTATATCATTATGAGCATATTTGTTAATCCGCTGCAATTTGGCCCGAATGAAGACTATGAAAAGTATCCGCGCAATCTGGTAAGAGATTCACGATTAGCTCAGGAAGCTGGTGTTGATATCTTATTCGTTCCCTCTGTAGATGAAATGTACCCGGAAGGAGCAAGCCTTACGACCGTTAATATTACGAAGATAACGGATGTACTTTGTGGCAGTCACCGGCCAGGTCATTTTCAAGGCGTAGCCACTATTGTCTTAAAATTGTTTAACATTGTTCTGCCAGATGTTGCGTATTTCGGACAAAAAGACTATCAACAATATGTAGTCATTAAACAAATGGTCAAAGACTTAAATATCCCGGTGCATCTGATTGCTTACCCTACGGTAAGAGAAGCCGACGGCCTGGCAATGAGTTCGCGCAACTCTTATCTTAGTACAGAAGAACGAAAGCAAGCACCTATACTCTATCAAGCTTTATTGGAGGGCACTGATCTAGTTAGGAATGGAGAAAAAAATGCTGGAATTATTCAGGAGAAGATTACGCAAAGAATAAGGAACGATTCCAACGGGAAAATTGAATATATCGAAATACGTCAGGCCGATAATCTTGCTGCTGTAGAGAGAATCAATTGTCCTGTTGTCATTGCGCTCGCTGCTCATTTTGGGTCAACGCGCTTGATTGATAACATTATCGTGGAGGTTTAAGAGATGTTAAGGCATATGATGAAATCGAAGATCCATAAGGCTAGGGTGACAGAAGCTAATTTAAACTATGTGGGAAGTATAACCATCGATAGCAAACTTATGGAAGATGCGGATATTTTACCCGATGAAAAGGTTCAGGTTGTTAATAATTACAATGGTGCTCGCCTTGAAACCTATGTGATTCCTGGAGAGCCTCATTCAGGTATGATCTGTCTAAATGGAGCTGCGGCCAGACTGGTTCAAGTCGGTGATGAGATTATTATTATCTCTTATGGAATCTTCACAGAAGAGGAAGCAAAACGTCATTCACCCAAAATTATATTTGTTGATGAACATAATAATCCTACACAAATGGCATGTAAAGAGCTCCATGGAACCAAAGCTTGACACATTTTGTCAACAAGCATAGAATTTAAAAAAGGTGTCAAATGAAAGGAGAAGCTGATAAATGAACAATAATCAAAGGAATCAGCTGATCGATGAGATAAACAAGTTGCGTGAAGAAAAAAACGCTGTTATCCTTGCTCATTATTATCAACCTGGAGAAATCCAGGATATTGCGGATTTTGTCGGAGATTCTCTTCAACTAGCGCAACAAGCAGCCGAGACAGATGCCGATGTTATTGTGTTTTGCGGTGTCCATTTTATGGCTGAAAGCGCTGCTATTCTTTCACCCGATAAAATTGTTCTCCTACCTGAACCCAAGGCTGGGTGTCCAATGGCTGATATGGTAGATGCCAGTGATCTGAAGGAAGAGAAGGCCAAGCTTCCGGGAGTTAAGGTTGTATGTTATGTTAACTCTTCTGCTGAGGTTAAAGCAGAAAGTGATATTTGCTGTACTTCGTCCAATGCAGAGAAAATCGTTAACTCTCTGGTAGGCGAAGATATTTTATTTGTGCCTGATAAGAACTTAGGAGGGTATGTCGCTTCCAAGATGGATCGACCGATGCATTTATGGGAAGGATTTTGCCCTACGCATCATCGTTTGCAATTACGAGACATTGTGAAGAGCAAAAACGAACATCCTAACGCCAAGGTCTTGGTGCATCCTGAATGTCAGAAGGAAGTGTGGCAGGAAGCAGATTATGTGGGTTCTACCGCTGGTATCATTAAGTATGCCGAAAATTCAACTGACCAGGAGTTTATTATTGGAACAGAATGCGGAATACTCCATGAGTTGGAGAAACGCTGCCCTGGCAAGAAGTTTTATATGGCATCAGATAGTATGACCTGTCCCAATATGAAAAAGACCAATCTGCACAAGGTAAGAGATTCTCTCTCTGATCTTTCGCCTCGTGTTACAGTTCCTGATGAGATAAGAGAGAAAGCTATTGGCGCTTTGGAAAGAATGTTAGCTGTGAAAAGCTAAATTTATGAATTGTAGGATGAGTAGGAGAAAAATGAAAGATAGTGATTATCTCATTTCGTGGGACAAGAATAATATCATCATAAATCATACTGAAGTTCTCATTCTTGGAAGTGGCATAGCAGGATTATTTACTGCTATCAAACTGAGTGACGTTTACGAAGTAACAGTACTAACCAAGAAGAATATCATGGCTAGTAATACTGAACATGCCCAGGGAGGTATTGCGGTAGCCTTGGGTCAGGATGATTCTCCTGAATTCCATTATGGTGATACTATCAGAGCAGGGGCTGGATTATGTAATCTGGGAGCAGTTAAAATACTTGCAGAAAAAGGGCCGGAGTGTGTAAAGGAGTTAATCGAACTTGGCACGCAATTCGACCGGCACGATAATCAACTTGATTTTACTCAAGAAGCCGCCCATAGCAAGAGAAGGGTGCTTCATGCCAGGGGAGATGCAACTGGAGGAGAGATTGAAAGGGCCCTTGTGTCAGGAATTGAGGGTCGTTCAATCCAGGTCAAAGAAAATTGCTATGTGATTGATCTTTTAAAAAATAAAAATAATGAAATTGCTGGTGTTCTTGTACTAAATGATTCAACCTCAAAAATTGAGGCTTGGTTAGCTCAAGCTGTCGTTTTAGCAACAGGTGGCTTAGGACAACTCTATAAGTATACGACTAATCCTGCGGTTGCAACCGGAGATGGTATGGCTGCAGCTTATCGGGCTGGGGCAGAGCTCATGGATATGGAATTCATCCAGTTTCATCCTACAGCTTTATTACTCCCAGGTGCACCCAGATTTCTAATTTCTGAAGCCGCCAGAGGAGAGGGTGCTAAACTATTAAATACTCGGGGAGAACGGTTTATGGAGGGGATCCCTGGCCAGGAACTAGCCCCCAGAGATGTAGTAGCACGTGCCATCTGGGAACAGATGAAAGAGGGTCCTGTTTACCTTGACTTCAGTTGCCTGGAACATCCCAAAGAAAGATTTCCCAGAATATTTAAAACCTGTTTAGAGTATGGGATCGATATTTCACTTACGCCAGTACCGGTAGGTCCTGCAGCTCATTATACCATGGGTGGGGTACGTGTTAATAACTGGGGAGAAACAAACCTTCGTAATCTCTATGCCTGTGGAGAATGTGCTTGTAATGGGGTACATGGCGCCAATAGACTTGCGAGCAATTCCCTGCTGGATGGGATTGTATTCGCCTCTTTGATTACAGAAAAATTGAGAGAGAAATTGTCCCCAATGGCACATTGGGGAGAGATTGAACCTTTTACTGATTCAGCATTGGTAACTCAGCCGGCTGATCTTACAGATCTAAAGCAGAATCTGAGAGACCTGATGTGGGATAAAGCAGGAATTATTCGGAAAAAAGAAGGTCTTCAAACAGCTCTTAACCAATTATCACACTATGAGGATACATTTACACCAGGGGTTAGTGTTTCCGACCTCGAGTTAGCCAATATGATTACGCTGGGTTTGGTTATCATAAAAACAGCCATGGAAAGGGAAGAAAGCCGTGGCGGACATTACCGGAGCGATTTTCCACACTCGTATGCGTATTTGCAGAAACATTCTGTACTACAAAGGGGCGATAAACATGTTCGCTATGTTTCAATATAATGAAATCATCGAAAGGGCTCTCAAAGAGGACATCGGAACAGGTGACCTGAGTACATTGATCATTCCGGATGATTATTTGGGAGAGGCCAGAATCTATGCTAAAGAACATGGCGTGATATGTGGAATAGCCATTGTCGACATGGTCTTTAAAAAAGTTGATCCTCTTATAGAGAATGAAATAATGGTTAAAGATGGTGACTCCATTTCTCCTGGTGTGCTGGTGATGAGGATGAATGGCAGACTTGCCGGAATTCTTCAGGCCGAAAGGACCGCCATCAATTTTTTGCAGCACCTATCCGGCATTTCCAGTGCTACTAAAAAACTTGTAGACCTGGTGTCAGACTTAGACGTCAAAGTTGTCGATACAAGGAAGACGATGCCTGGAATGAGAAATCTTCAAAAATATGCAGTAAGAGTTGGAGGAGGGCATAACCACCGCTTTGGATTATATGATGCTGTCATGCTTAAGGATAATCACCATGCTGTTGTTGGTGGACTTAAGGAAGCGATTAAACGGATAAAGGCCAAAGTAGGGCATATGGTTAAGATCGAAGTCGAGTGTGAAACATTAGAACAGGTTAGCGATGCTCTAGAATGTGGTGTTGATGTGATTATGCTTGATAACATGTCTATTGAGGATATGAAATATGCTGTCAAAGTAATAGCACATCGGACAATTGTAGAGGCTTCAGGTGGAATCAGAGAGGATAATATCCGGAGAATAGCTGAAACCGGTGTAGATGTCATTTCTGTCGGCAGACTCACCCATTCAGTGGAAGCAATAGACTTTTCACTTGTAGTGGACGACATGAAACCATCTATTCAAAAGCATATTATAATGGCTAACAAAGTATAATTAGACCCTCATGCCACTATAGTCACCAATAAAGAATAAAAATAGGGTTATTTTCAGAGTGGAAGAGTTTATTTATGAGTGTCTCTAATAACTTCTAAAAAATGATTTAATATTTGATTCATAACAGGAGCGCGCCAAATGATTCTAGTTTTTGATGTTGGAAACACAAACATAGTACTGGGTGTTTATCAAGAGAAAAACCTTGTCCATCATTGGAGAATCTCTACTGATAAATCAAGCACCGTAGATGAGTACGCTATAATACTTAAGAATCTTTTTAGTTTCCATGGGATTACGTTTGAGAATATAACAGGTGCAATTGTTTCATCTGTAGTCCCTCCAGTAACACCTACTCTGGAAAGGATGATCAAGAAATATTTTGGTATCAATCCTTTTATCGTCGGACCTGGAGTAAAAACAGGTATTTCTATCATTTATGATAATCCCAGAGAGGTGGGAGCAGACCGGATTGTTAATGCCGTAGCAGCCTATAACAAATACGGTGGGCCTTTAATCATTGTGGACTTTGGAACCGCAACCACATTTTGCGCAGTAAGTGAGAAAGGTGAGTACCTAGGAGGAGCGATTGCTCCAGGAATAGGGATATCGACGGAAGCACTATTTCAGAGAGCTTCCAAATTGCCGCGTATTGAGATCGTAAGGACTAAGAGTATTATCGGGAAGAACACAATCAGTGGGATGCAAGCAGGGATCTATTATGGTTTCTGCGGGCAGGTGGACCGCATCGTAGCACTTATGAAAAAGGAACTCCAGGGTGATGTCAAAGTCGTTGCTACCGGAGGATTGGCCGAATTGATCGCAGGTGATTCGGAGATGATAGAGATTATTGACCCATTCCTGACCCTGGAAGGATTGCTCTCTATTTATGAAAAAAATCTTCGTTAATGGTAAGAATATCTGATAATAGAGATAAACGAGCATTTATATGCTCGTCTTTTATTAAATTGCGAGGGAATATGAAACTTGGAAAGTATACTTTAACGAATCCTGTCTTTATGGCACCTATGGCAGGGATTACTGACAAAGCCTTTAGAGAAATCATCCACATGACTGGGGGGAAATATGTTATCACTGAAATGATCAGTGATAAAGCATTACTTCACAATAACTCTAGAACCTTTCAGATGCTTAATCTGAGGGGGGAAGAAGAACCCAGAATCGTTCAACTATTTGGTTCAGAACCAGAGCCTATGGCCAAAGCGGCGCAAATAGCTGTTCAACATGGAGCGAATGTCATTGATATTAATATGGGATGTCCGACTCCTAAAATTGTGAAGAATGGCGAAGGAGCCGAACTATTGAGGAATCTGCCTTTAGCTCAGGAGATAGCGTCAAGCATTATACAAGCTGTGGATGTTCCAGTAACAGTTAAGATGCGACTAGGTTGGGATCTAGCCAGTATCATTGTTAATGAACTGGCGTTGGAGCTTGAGAGTATCGGGGTGAGTATGCTCACACTCCATGCCCGCACCCGAGAACAGTATTATTCCGGCAAAGCCGATTGGAGCTGGATTAAAGCCCTCAAAGAAACAGTCAAGATCCCAGTGATAGGCAACGGAGATATCCAGACTCCCCAGGATGCTTTGCGGATGATGAAAGAGACTGGTTGTGACGGTGTGATGATCGGCAGAGGTGCATTGGGGAATCCTTGGTTAATCCATCAAACACAAAATTTTTTATATACGGACGAACTGATATCAGAACCAGATGCTAAGAGTAAACTCCTGATTATTTTAAAACATTTTGAGAAGTTAGTGGATTACAAAGGAGAAAAGATAGGAATCAACGAGATGAGAAAACATGCTGCCTGGTATATTAAAGGATTAAGAAATGCAGCTGAATATCGGAATGAAATCATGAAGTTACAGGATAAAAATAGTATGCAAGCTTTGTTGGAGAAGGTTTTCGAGGAGCAAAAAGAGATATGTCGTTGAAAGATAAGAACATGTACTGTTCATATAGATTATAGAAAATCTCTGAATTGCTTGACAACATTTAGGAGGTTACTTATAATACGAGTATTAAAAAGGCAGGAAGACATTGTTTGAGCGTATATTTTATTTTACAAGTGTATATAATGTGTCACATACAATGAATTAAAAATCAAGCCTCAAAAAGGGAAGAGGGAGGGGTATTTTTTATGCCCGAAAAAGAAGTCATCTTAACATTAGACGGACTCAAGAAACTTGAAGAGGAACTGGAGACCTTAAAGACTCAAAGAAGAAGGGAAGTTGCCGAAAGGATTAAGCAAGCGATTGAATTCGGAGATATTTCAGAGAACTCCGAATATGAGGACGCGAAAACTGAACAGGCTTTTATAGAGGGTAGAATTATTACCTTGGAGAAAATGCTCAGAAATGCCAGAGTTATCGATGACAATGAAGAGAAAGACCATGTGTCTGTAGGAAGTACGATTGTCTTAAAAGATATCGAATTCGGCGATGAAGAGGAATACACCATCGTAGGTTCAGCTGAAGCCGATCCTGCTGTTAATAAAATCTCCAATGAATCTCCTGTCGGAAAAGCCGTGCTAGGTCATCCCAAGGGAAGTGTGGTTGAGGTTAACGTTCCAGCTGGAGTTCTTCATTACGAAATATTGGATATTAGGTAGACAGCTCGCATAGACTGGTAAAAGAAAACAGCCCGTAACACAGAACAACGTGTTACGGGTTGGATAGTATTTACAGCTTTTTTTCTGTTATAATAGTATACATAGCATAAAGTTGGAGGAATGGAATAAATGGATAGCAATCTTGATATTTTTAATGAGTTAATGAAAGTTCGTTTAGAAAAACTCGAGGAAATGAGAAACAAAGGTATCGAACCCTATGCTGATCAGTACCTCCGTTCTCATATGTCCATGGAAATAATTGAGACCTTTACGGATTTGGAAGGTCAGGAAGTTAAAATTGCCGGCAGGATAATGTCCAAACGAGACCAAGGAAAAGCTGCTTTTGTTCATATTCAGGATATGGATGGAAAAATTCAAGTCTATATTCGGATGGATGCAATAGGAGAAGAAGCCTTCAAAATCGTCACAACTTTTGATATTGGTGATATTATCGGAGTTAGAGGGACTGTATTCCGCACCCAGAAGGGTGAGATCTCTGTTAGAGCCATTGAAGTGACCATGCTGTCGAAATCTCTAAGACCGTTACCGGAGAAGTTTCATGGTTTAACCAATGTAGAAACTCGGTATCGTCAGCGCTATCTCGATCTCATAATGAATACAGAAGTCAGAGAAACTTTTGTTACCCGTAGTAAGATTATTCGGGCGATGCGCGAATACCTCGAAGGGAAAGGTTTCTTGGAAGTCGAAACACCAACATTGATGACTATTCCGGGTGGAGCTGCAGCAAGACCTTTCATCACTCATCACAATGCATTGGATATTGACCTGTATTTAAGGATAGCACTTGAATTGCCTTTAAAAAGACTGATTGTAGGTGGATTTGAGAAGGTTTTTGAAATCGGGCGAAACTTTCGCAACGAAGGAATTTCCATTAAGCACAATCCTGAGTTTACCATGATGGAACTATATCAAGCCTATGCTAATTATGAAGATATCATGAACCTCATGGAGGATATGGTCGTTTATATCGTTCAGACTGTTCGAAATACGCTTGAGATCTCATATCAAGGGGAAACCATCAATTTTGCAAAACCCTGGCGAAGAATTCAAATGCTTGATGCTATTAAGGAATACTCTGGTGTTGACTTTAAAGAAGTTTCTACGGAAGAAGAAGCCAGAGCAGTTGCCAAGGAAAAAGGACTAGGCGTTAAAAAAGATGATTCTAAGGGTAAGATTATTAATGCCTTCTTCGAAGAATACGTTGAACCTAAACTTATTCAACCGACTTTCATTATTGGACATCCCGTGGAAATATCTCCGCTGGCTAAACGCAATGCTTTGAACCCTGAATACACAGATCGATTTGAAGTATTTATGTATGGTAGAGAGATGGGCAACGCTTTCTCAGAATTAAATGATCCGATTGACCAACGCGGAAGATTTGAAAAACAGATGGCTGAAAGAGAAAAAGGTGATGATGAAGCGCATATGATGGACGAAGATTTCGTTCAGGCATTAGAATATGGACTTCCACCCACTGGTGGACTTGGCGTAGGAATCGATCGTCTGGTCATGTTATTAACAGATTCTGCTTCCATTCGAGATGTCATCCTGTTCCCAACCATGCGTCCCAGAGAAGAGTAGTTCTTAGTTTGTTTGTATCTTATTCTGTATTAAGTAAATCGTTATTTCTCTTAAACTAACCATGTCCGGCTGAAGTTCCTAGTACAACATTCTCTAAATGTTTTATCATAGCTTCTTGCAAAATTTAAACTCAGCTTACCTAAAGCTGAGTTTGATTTGTAATAGGCAGAAAATTATGTAATATTCTTTTTTCTTTAAAAAAGATGAATATTATTTAATAATTTGACTATCCTTTAGATATTCGAAGTATTATGTTATAAGATGAAGTATATTCGACATAGTCATCCTAAATACTAATATAATGTGTTTGAAAGGTTTCTGCAACTTTGGTATTATTACTAAGCGCTCGGGGCACAACGAGCCACATTACGGCTCACTGGAAGCATGAAATAATTAGTAGTTGACAACAACAAACTAATTTGTTAAGATGAATTTCCATCGCCAAGAGTGATGTGAGAAACCAGATGATCATTGAAAACTGAACAACAAGAAAAGAATTAAAGCTAGACTCGTC
>CAYZDF010000002.1:0-59617 GCA_964477085.1 uncultured Gracilibacteraceae bacterium
GAAGAGGTGATCATATGAAACCGATAATCAGGAATTTAATATTTATTTTTTGTTTAATAACCTTATTTGGTTGTGGCAATGAAACTGGTATCCGAATTTATCAGATGGAGCCCAGTAACAAACAAAGTAACATGATAAGCACAGACCAACCTAATGGTAAAATAACCATTGCTCTTGTGATGAAGACCTTAACCAATCCTTTTTTTATCGAGATGGAAAAGGGTGCGCGAAAAGCCGCAGAGGAATTCGATATTGAGCTAATAGTTAAAACAGGTACAAAAGAAACCTCGATTGATGAGCAGATCTCTATAGTAGATGATTTTATTCAAAAGAAAGTGGATGCTATTGTTATCTCCCCAGGCGGATCGGATTTAATACCTGTTTTAAAAAAAGCACAAGATACAGGAATTGTAATTATAAATATAGATAACAAACTTGATCCTGAGCTATCCAGGAAATGGGGACTGACTAATATCCCCTTTATTAGTGTTAACAATGAGCAAAGTGCTTATTTGTGTGCTAAATATATTAGTGATAAGGTTACTGTTCCTACGGAAGCCATTATCCTGGAAGGAATCAGAGGTGCTACAAATGCTGAAGATCGAAAGAGGGGTGCCTTAAGGGCTTTTGGTCAAAACAAGTATATTAACGTCGTAGCCATTGAGACAGCCAATTGGAAGATAGATGAAGCATACCAGGTCGTGTCCAAACTATATAAAAAGCATCCTAATATTAAAGCTATCTTTTGTGCCAATGATATGATGGCCCTGGGAGTTATTCGCTACCTGCAAGAAAACAAAATTCAAGGCGTTTGGTTAGCAGCTTATGATGCTTTAGATGAAGCCAAATTGGCTATTAAAGAAGGCTGGCTGACGGTAACTGTTAACCAGCACGCTGATAAACAAGGGTATTTAGGGATAAAAAGGGCTGTCGATATTCTATCAGGAAAAACTGAGCCAACATCAGAAGAAGAATTAGTTGATGCACAGCCTATTAGCTTAGGCAATCTTTAAACTTCTGGCGAAGGTGGCTGATGATGATGGCAAACAGTACTCTTATTAGGAAATTTATCTTTTTTTTATTCGTATCCAGTATTCTTCCTCTAATCCTCTTAGGTTCTATATCATATAACGTCTCAAAAAATACTATTAACGAACAGGCAAGGCGATATACGATTGAAAACCTTGAAGAACAGAAGAAATATATGGAATTGTTAATGGAAGAAGTGGAAAGTCTTATCGCCAATATTTCCAGCATTGAAGATATAAAGAGTGTACTCGATGAAGATATTGACAATGATATTTACACCAAGCTAGCTACTCAAGCCAAGATTGGGTATATTCTCAGTGGTTATACCCACTTGAATGGTTTAGTGTCGATTGATATTTTCAGCCAAAATAACAATCATTATCACGTAGGTGACACCCTTAATGTGGAAAGTATTAACCATGAATTGAAAGATAGTATTTATCAACAAGTAGAGGACTCCTCGAAACCAGTATCCTGGTTCGGTATTGAAGATAATGTCAACAAAAACTCCAAACACCAGAAAGTCATTACAATAGGTAAAGCCCTCAGAATCTTTGATTCCAGGACGTTAGAAGAAAAGACTGCCGGAGTGCTGTTGGTCAATTATAGTGTTGAAAGCTTTTATAGTCATTTTAGTAAAGATAACCTTGGTGAAGGCTCTTACACCATGATTATGGATAGTAAAAATCGGCTTGTATTCTTCTCGGATAAAACAAAGTTAAGTAGTCTCGTTGATTCTTCTTTTGTCAATAAGCTGGCAGGACCTCAAGGTTCTTTCACAGAACAGATTAACGATAGACAAATGCTAATAACCTATAATCGATCAGAAAAAAGCGGCTGGCTGATAGTTAGTCTTATACCTAATCGAACGTTAATGGTTGGAAGCATCAGTATCAGAAATAACACCCTGATTATCCTGGGATTATGCCTGATCATTGTCCTATTTGCCGCGGTATTAATCTCCCGCAAAGTTGTTACACCCATTAACAGAATAACAAGCAGATTTAAACTCATCCAGCAGGGAGCAGTAGATACGTCCCTGTCCATAAACGAAACGAGTAACGACGAAATTGGTGAACTCACAAAATGGTTTAATACCTTTATTAACAGTTTGGTAGCTAAGCAAAAGATTGAAGAAGAATTGCGTATCGCCCATCGTGATCTGGAAAAACGTGTTGAGACTCGTACAGCTGAATTGGCTGTTACCAATCAATCTCTCCTGAAAGAAATTGCATTTCGGGAACAAAGTGAGCAGGAACTAAGGCACCTAAGTCTTCATGACACTTTAACTGGTCTCCATAATCGGTTCAGCTTTAATGAAAGAATGCAAGATCTCAAAACAAAGGCTTATTCTAACTTGAGTATAATCGTATTCGATGTGGATGGTCTGAAACTGGTCAATGACAGTATGGGTCATCATATCGGTGATTTCCTTCTCATCAACACAGCAAATATCATTAAAGAATCCGTGAGGGAGTTTGACTTTGTTGCTCGAATCGGAGGAGACGAGTTTGCAGTCATCCTCAATACAAATGATAAGAAGGTTGTTGAGAATATCTGTGTCATAATCCGTAACGCAGTCAAGGAATATAATGAAGAGAATTCTCATCTGCCTCTTAGTATTTCTATGGGCTATTCCATTTGCCTTGGGCCCTCTCAAACACCCGATGAAATCTTTAAACAAGCAGACAACAACATGTATCGTGAGAAACTTTTTCAGAGAAACAGTACGCGAAGTGCTATTGTGAATACCATGATGAAAGCTTTAGAAGAGAGAGATTTTATTACAGAAGGGCATGTTGAACGTGTCCAGACACTCATCGTCCAAATGGGGATTAAATTGGGGTTTACAGAAAGATCTTTAACAGATTTAAGGCTCTTCTCTCAGTTTCATGATATTGGGAAAGTCGGCATCCCAGACAAAATCCTCCTCAAACCAGGTGCATTAACCCCTGAAGAAAAAACAATCATGCAGAGGCATTCAGAAATCGGCTATCGGATTGCACAGTCTGCCCCGGATTTATCTCCTATAGCCGATTGGATATTAAAACATCATGAGTGGTGGGACGGGAGTGGATACCCGTTAGGATTGTCAGGAGAAGAGATCCCCCTCGAGTGCAGGATATTATCCATTGTTGACGCTTATGATGCAATGACAAGTGACCGCCCTTACCGGAAGGCCATGACAAGAAAAGAAACCATTCAAGAATTGCTGAAATACGCTGGCAGTCAGTTTGAACCGAACTTGCTTCGATTGTTTATCGATATGCTGAACGAATATTATCCGGATTTGAATATCCAACAAAGAGACATATTCAATAAAAAAACTGGATGAAAAAACTCGCCTTCCCAAATGGGTGGGCGAGTTTTGTTAGAATGATATTTCTTTAAACAAAGGAACAGTATAGCTGTAGTGCCCGAAGATTTACTATGCAAGCTTTATATCCGAATAAAGAAATAAATAATCATCGCTACTTCAGTACCAATTTTGATAACAGTACCTCCCAGAATCCCGATGAGTGTACCAACGCCAACACTAAATGCTTTCTTAACAGCTGCTCCTCGGATTAATTCAGCTCCCACAGCACCGATAAAGGGCCCGAGGACAATACCGAGAGGTCCCAGGAAGATCACCCCGAGAATGGTTCCGGTAATGGCACCCCAGGCTGCCTGTTTACTGCCACCGAAATGTCTGGTACCTAATGCCGAAGCAAAGTAATCCACAAAAAAAAGGAAAGCCAGCACCACGCCCTGGATAAGGAAGAAGTTGAGATCTAAGGTAGTGAACTGTGTCATAAAACCATATAGGAGCATACCCGCGTAAATGAGGATGCCACCAGGTAAAATCGGAAGTATTGTACCCACAAGCCCGGCGATGAATAAGATGATGGCTAGAACGAGTGCGGTGGTATTCAAATTGATGACCTCCTCTAATATTATCACTCTCCTGCAAGAAAAGAATATCACAGGTTTAAGATAAACACCAAATCAAAAGCACAAAAGGCTAATGTATCAGTTAACATTTTTTGCTGGCAATAGAGTAAATAAAATAACCCTTGCCAGCAATCAGGCAAGGGTTGTATCGTAGAGTAATTAGTCTGATTTCTTTGGGGATAATCGATTTTAAGAAATCGCCTAACTGAGATGGTAGTGTCTTATTATTAGTAATCATTTATATTTAGATAGGCTTACTCTCGTCTATAACCTAGAAAGGTTACAGACGGGCCCTTCCTGCCATGAATTCCAGTCCCTTAAGGATATCATCTTCAATACCTGCCAGATATTCATTTTTCTGCGGGCTCTTCCACATCCAGTCATAACGGCCCTGAGCCTGAAGGTATTTCTCTGCAGGTGCTGGCTGTCTTTGGCCGGAAGCCAGGGCAGCAGTAGGAGCATTCAGAGTAAGCTTACCGTACTCGGCTTCCCACAGGAGCCAAGCCCCTGTCTGCACAGCAAGTTTACTTACCTTGATAGTTTCCGCAGGAGGGAACTTCCAACTGGTGCAGCAGGGCATGTGGATTTCAAGATAGCGGAATCCTTTAACGGTCTTGGCTTTCTCTACCTTGCGGTAAAGGTCCATCGGATAAGCCAGGGAAGCGGTAGCTACATAGGGTGGGCGGTGTTCCAACATGAGCAGAGGGACATTCTTCTGAGTCATCTCTTTACCGGAAGGGGAAGTGGTGGTGGGAACGTGAATCGGTGTAGCTCCACTACGCTGCATTCCGGTATTGGAATAGGCTTCATTGTTATAACAGAAATGAATAAAGTCATCATTGCGTTCAGCAGCCCCGGAAACACCCTGGAACCCGATATCATAGGTACCGCCGTCACCGACCCAGTTAAAGACAACGGGCTTCTCACCTTTAAGCCTGCCTTTTTCGTAGAGAGCATCCAAGGCCATTGACATTCCCCCGGCTGAGGCTCCACCTGACGCGAAACAGATGTTTAAGATCGGGAAGGAATAACACGATTTAGGCAAAAGGCCCATACTGGCGACCGCACAGGAAGGGGTCATTAGGGATACGGCGTTCTCGCCGAGAGCTTTACCGACAATGCGCAGTGCGATAGTCGAAGGACAGCCTGCACAAGCACCCGTTCCGGGAAGGATATATTCATGATTGGATAAATCATTAATTTTCATTACTTTAACACCTCCATCATTTCCTTGGCTTTGCTTACCAGGAGTGAGGCAGGTAGATCTTCGCCGCCTAAGCCCAGTGCTATACCGGTCACACGTAGATCATCTTTACGATTGAAGAGGGCTGAACGGGACTCTTGTAAGAGTATGCCTCCTTGAGAGCCATAGACCATATTGCGGTCAAAGACCAAGAGTTTAGCACCAGCAGGTAAAACTGCATTCAGTGCTTCTTCCGGGAATGGTCGTAAGATTCGCAGTCTAAGCCCAGCAGCAGGAATTCCTTGTTCCCTTAACATATCGACCGCCAGTTCCATCTCCTTACCCATGGATCCCATAGAGAGGAGGAAGTGGGTAGCATCTTCCGGTCTGTATACTTCAAAATGCCCACATTGCGCACGACCGCTCAATTTTTCGTATTCTTTATAAGCGTTGAGAAAAACCTCACCGGCTTTTTTCATGTCTTCGTTCAGACTATTACGGAAAGGAACATAGTTATCTGAAGGGGTAACATTACCGAACGTTCCTCCCCATTGGGGATGGAGACGCCAGGTTGGTTCATAAGGTGGGAGAAAGGCGTCTACTTTATCCTGATCCAGAGTATAGAAAGGCATAGCAGAGTGGGAGACCAGAAAACCGTCATAATTGACCATGATTGGGATACGCACTGTCTCAGTCACTTTATACGCTAACAGGATCATGTCATATATCTCTTGGTTGGAAGCAGCAAAGAGCTGGATCCAACCGGTATCTCTCTGGGAAATCGCATCCTGGTGATCGACATACAGACACCATGGTGCACAGACCGCTCTGTTAACATTGGCCATAACCATGGAAAGTCGTCCGCCAGCACAGTAATGGAGGATCTCATGCATATATAAAAGGCCTTGGGATGAAGTTGCCGTAAATACTCTGGCACCTACCGCAGCCGCTGCGGCAACAGCACTAGCTGCACTATGTTCGGATTCCACGGAAAGATACTTAGCCTGCATGGCTCCATCCGCAATATAAGAAGCGATCTTTTCTACCACCGATGTCTGGGGAGTGATGGGGTAGGCTGCTACAAAGTCAACATTAGCGGCTTTGACAGCCAGTGAACAGGCTGCATTACCGGTATCGAATATCTTGGTCATCTTCCATCCTCCTTCTCCATATGTATGGCGCCTTTGACACACTCAGCAGCACAGATACCACAACCTTTACAGTAGTTATAGTCGATGGTGCGGGTTTCCTTTTCGATTGCAGCTTCCGGACAATATAACCAGCAAAGAAGACAGCCGTTGCAGGCAGTCTCATTATAGACAGGTCTCTGACTTCTCCAGGTTCCTGTCAGACCGCCAGCCCCGATCACCGGCTGGGAAACAGGATAGGGAAATGTTTTAGCCATTTTGGACACCCTCCTTTACCCCTTCCTTGTGTACATTTTCATAAGCTTGGCGTGCCGCGGCGATATTGGGAAGGGCTTTGCTTTCATTCCACTGTTCCCTGATCGTTTCTTCCACAGCTGTGAAGGGTATCTCAAGAATATGGCAGAGTGCACCTAACATCGGTACATTGACGTAAGGTTCGCCACCGAAGACCAGATTATTTTGCACAGCAATCTCCACGGCACTAACCAGCCACTGAGGCCGATTAACTGTAAGCACCTCATCGCTGTTAGCGACAATAATCCCATCATCAGCGATCCCGTCACCAAGACCAATGGACAGTAGATTGGAGCTCATTAAGACGAGCATATGGGGTTTGTAGGCCTGCGAGCGAACTTTAATCGGTGTATCAGCGATACGGACTGCTGCCTTGACAGCCGCTCCCCTTCGTTCAACACCAAAATGGGGCAGGGTGAGAGCTTCTTTCCCTGTACGAACTGCTGTCTTAGCTAACAGTTCGGCCAAGGTAACCACTCCCTGGCCTCCCCGGCCATGGATACGGATCTCCAACATCATCTATTCCTCCTTATTAGGCTGCAAATCTTTCATGATGAGAGCCTCTATTTATATTACTTAGACATGATTAGAATCTGCCCAAAGCCTAAAGCGCAGGCAGATCCACAATAACGCCTTTACTACTTTATTAACTATTTAGAGAAGGTATTTTTAACTTTTTATCTTAACTTTCCCATCTTATTTTGAGACCCAACTCAAGGTGACGACTCTTGAATTGAGCAGAATGGGTCAAAAAGAATGAACCCAAAAAACTGACGGAAAACCCTGACTAGTCTTCGTAATGAATAGCCAGCGTCAAGCGGAGCACGGATTGCGAAGCGTGGCTGTTTCGACGGTCATAGATGACCTAGTGTCGCGGTGCCACGGATGGCAAGGAGCGACTCGCCATGGAGGGCGCAATCAGCCGAAAGCGGCTATCATTACGAAGACTGACCCGAGCAAAGTTAAGTATATATAAGATATTTAATAGATAAGTTTTCCAAGTGGGAAAGTTGAGTTTTTATATTAAAAAATCTATTTTTTTACCATACGCTTGATGGTATTGAGATAATGAGAAAATACGATTCCCGGCTCTTCCAGGTCCATATTCCACCGTTTGACCCATTCCAATACAACAAAGCCAGAAAAATTATCCTGTTTAAGGTAAGATACGGCTTCAGCCACCGGAACATCTCCATAGCCAAGCATCCGATATTTAATCCGTCCTTGGGAAACGATTGAATCTTTAACATGAACATGTTTAATCCAGGGCTTCAGAGTGTTATAGGTCTGAGACACTGTTTCCTGGAAGTAACGATGAGGATGATGAATATCCCATAAAACAGCAAGGTTCGGATGATTAACCTTTTGGAGTAATGCACTCAAGCGTGGTGAAGAAGCAAAAATGCCGTTAGTCTCCAAGAGTAGGGTGACTTTCTTCTCGGCAGCTATAGGTAAAAGGTAAGCCAGGTTCTCTTCCAGCAAGGCCTCATCCACTTCACCAGGTTGAGGATTGGCATCACCCAATACCCTGATGTAAGGAGCATCTAAAGCTACAGCCAATTCCAAATAATCCGTGACTTCCTGAAGGGAGCTTTCTTTCTTTTCACGATCAAATAAAAATGCTCCTGTTGTCAGACAAGGAATCTGTAGCCCCATCTTCGTAAGTCTATCATAAAGATGAGGTAGGTTATCCGGAGCGAACTCTTTGACATGGGGCAGATAGATCTCGCTGCCGATCCCCCGCAGTTCTATCCCATCATAACCTAAATCGGCCGCAGCCGTAATGATCTCTCCCCAGAGCCAACCTGGACAGCCTAAAGTAGAAAATCCAAATTTCATTTTCCCTTCTCCTTTCGCTTTGACCTAGGCCGTTTCGATGGTAGCGGCATCATGCAATCCCAAATCATCGATGGCTTTATCCCGGAGTTTATACTTTTGGATCTTGCCGCTGGCGGTCATCGGGAAAACATCGACGAAAGCAACATATTTCGGAACCTTATGTCTGGCCATATTTCTCTTGACATAAGCCTTTATTTCCTCTTCAGTCAGCTCTGTACCATCCTTAAGTATAATATATGCCATAATTTCTTCGCCATACTCCCGGCTGGGAACGCCGATAACCTGAACGTCTTTAATGAAAGGATGGGTATAGAGGAATTCCTCAATCTCCTTAGGATAGATATTTTCACCCCCGCGGATGATCATATCTTTAATACGACCTGTAATCTTATAATAACCGTTTTCATCACAAGTTGCCAGGTCTCCCGAATGGAGCCAGCCGTCTTCATCGATGGCCTGAGCCGTAGCCTCGGGCATATTGTAATAACCCTTCATAATATTGTAACCTTTGGCCACAAACTCACCCGGTACACCTGGAGGACACTCCTCTCCGGTCTCCGGATCAATCACCCTGGTCTCGATAAAGGGGAGTGCTCGGCCTACGGTAGAAACCCTTAACTCAATAGAATCATCTGTCCGAGTTTGGGTACACACAGGGGATGCTTCAGTCAGTCCGTAAGCAATCGTGATCTCGGTCATATTCATTTCATCGACGACCTGCTGCATGACCTTAACCGGACAGGGGGAACCGGCCATAATACCGGTACGTAAGTGGGTTAAAGAGAAAGTTTTGAACTCAGGATGTTCCAGCATGGCGATAAACATGGTCGGAACGCCGTGTACGGCCGTACAGTTTTCCCCGCTAATAGCCTGGAGGACGGTCAGTGGTTGGAAATATTCTACCGGAACCATGGTAGTCCCATGCGTGACACAAGCCATGATCCCCAGAACACAGCCGAAACAGTGGAAGAAGGGGACAGGGATGCAAAGACGGTCTTTCTCGGTGAAATTCATACAATCTCCGATACTCTTACCATCATTGACGATGTTGTAGTGAGTGAGCATAACCCCTTTAGGGAAACCCGTCGTACCCGACGTATACTGCATATTGACTACATCATGAACGTTTAAGGAAGCCTGAGCAAGTGCTAATTCAGTATCCGGGACTAAGCGGCCCATCTCGTAAAGTTCTTCCCAGTTGACCATGCCTTCAGGGCATCCTTCACCTATGTAAATCAAATTCTGAAGTCTGGGCAAAGCACTTGAAGACCATTCACCCGGTTTTCTGCCTTCTAATTCGGGTATTAACGTTTTGATAATATCCGTATAATTAACATCTTTGAACCCGTCGATAAAGATGAGTGTATGGGTGTCAGACTGTCTTAAAAGGTACTCTGCTTCAAAGATCTTATAATTGGTATTGACGGTGACCAGTACCGCACCAATCTTGGCAGTAGCAAACATCGCCAGGATCCACTCAGGGTAATTTGTAGCCCAGATGGATACATGATCGCCTTTTTTTATCCCCATTTTCATAAAACCTTTAGCGGTAAGATTCACAAGATCCCGAAACTCGCGATAACTTTTGCGGAAAGGCCGATTATGATAAATAACACAATCATGATCAGGATACTTATCCGCCATTTGGTCCAGGAGATCCCCCAGTGTAATCTCCCACAATTGCTCCATCTTAAAAACCCCTCTCTTCTCTTTTTCTCAGTCAACTTAATTTCTCTCTCAATCCAACTTTCGTTGATATCTTACTCATTTATACCTTTAACTATATTGGAAGGGGTAGGTTATGGTCAAGACCTGTTATAGAATTGTTTTGAAGAATTGAAACCGTTAGAAGTATGAATATTCACAAAAATTAAAAAATTTCTTGTGAAAAATTTAATAAAAACTTATAATTAAATAAATATAGCGATTAGTTAAAAGATACCGGCCTCTGAAGCTGCCTCATTACAAAAGCATTTTTGCATAAAGAAGGAGGATTAATATGCATCATAGAAAGACTAAAATCCTAATTCTCACTTTGGTATTGCTTTACTGTATTCTCTCAAACGGCAGTTTCTCGACATCAACGGTATATGGGGCATTATCAGATTTTATTTACAGCGTTAGTTTTACTAATTCCGATATTCAAATAACTACACCTACCACAAATAATACTTTGGTAGACAGATATGTAACGTTAGAAGGAAAAACAAGCTTAAATTATATTTTTTTGTGTCTGAGAGGACCAAACGGAGAAATCTCGGTATACCCTGTCGAGGATATCACCAATGGAGAGTTCAAGAAGAATCTATGGTTGCGTTTTGGTCCCGGAACCTATACGATCTGGGCTGGAAAAAATGATAAGCAATTTGATGGGTCAATATGTTTCACCGTCAATAATACTTCCCAAGAAGAATACCGTTATTTGACTCCATCTGGATATGTCAATAGTGACTCGCCTGAAATTATTAAACTTGCAAACTCACTGATATCAGCTCAGATGACAGACTTGGAGAAGACAAGGATCATTCACGATTATGTAGCTAATACTGTACGATACGACTATTCAGCTTGCAGACATGGCCAATACAAATTAAACACGGCTACGTGCGTACTTCAATCCGAACTTGGCGTCTGCCGGGATTATGCCTTTGCTTTTGCAGCTTTAGCCAGGGCAGCAGGTATACCGACGAAAGTCATCTATGGTGATGCTTTGAATCAGACAACGCTGAATACGGATAAGCATGCGTGGAACGAAGCTTATGTAGATGGAAAATGGATCAATATCGATATAAGTTGGAACGCGGGTTATATTGTTAATGATACCTTTGTCAGCCAGTTATCCCATCTTTATTTTAATACCCCTGCAGACGTGTTCGCCCGGACACATACAGTTACGACGACCACCATTTTCTGACAATATTTCTTGAGTTTTAACTAATAATAAGGCTGTCATATTAAATTTATTAAGCAATTTTTTAATAGCTGTTTGCCAAGTAGGGGTAAACAGCTATTTCTGGTGTGTATCTATTCAAAATCTATCAAAGTCCATTAAAAAATAATTGTTACGTGGATAAAAAAACTTGGAAATGAAGAAACTAAGTCTAAATTGTTTTGCTTTGTAGAGACTCGATCAATATCCGGAAAAGTAAAAGTAATCGTTATTAGCATTAAAAAGGAGGCAAAATAAGAGTGAATAGAAAGTACTTAGTATTACTGTTAGGCGTATTTCTGTTGGTATCTTTAATTGCTATTGGCTGTAAGCAGCAAGTAACGCCACCAACAGAACCCCCTGCGGGACAACCGCCCGCTACTACAGCAGCAAGTTATGTGGGAAGTGACTCCTGTAAGGGCTGCCATGCAAAAAAACATGAAGGTTTTACTAAAACACAACACTATAATACATTTAAACCTTTAAGCGATTACAATATTGCAGATCTTCCTAAAGAAATAACTATATTTGATGCAGATACCCCGGATAACCCCAAATCAACAACCATCGATCTTTCTAAATCGTATGGAGTCATGGTCGATGACTACATTATTGCCCCAGTTCCTGAAACAGCAGGTTTTAAAGGTACTACCTACCGCGTAGCTGCCGTTCATAAGGAAGGAGATAAATGGACCCTAGCTCCTGCCCGGAAAGGGGACTTCAATAAAGACGGTAAGGAAGATGATTGGGGCGGATCGAATTATTCCTGCGGGAGCTGCCACAGCCCGGGATTAGGAGTAACTGATAAAGAGTTGACCATTGGTTGTGAAAGCTGCCATGGACCTGGTTCAACGCACGTTGCGGCAGAGAACAAAGAAGGCACAATGCATGCCGGACATGATGCGTGTCTCGCCTGTCACCCAAGCTATCCCGCCAAAAATAAAGAAGGTGTCTGGGAAGCCAATAACCACTACGGTACCAGAAATTACTTCCTGAGTAAGCATGCAGAAAGTGATCAGACCAATAAATGTTTAGCCTGTCATACCGCGCATAAAGTCAATAATGCAGGTAAGACAGTTGTTGGCAATGATATCGTTAAAGATAACTGCAGTAAGTGTCACCAGAACGTTAAGATTGATCTGGACAAACTCATGTGGGTGAATCCGTCAGATAAATACAATCACTTTGTGAAGGATCACAGCTTCGGTAAAGCACCTTACGAAGAATATGGTGACAACAAAGATACCAAACCTGTCGAAATCACCAATCCAGACCTTGTGAAGATCTTTGAAGAGGAAGTACCTCAAAAGTAATAAATCCTATTTAGAAGTTAAAAAATAACAGTATAGAAATGCTGAGCCTTGCAAGCTCAGCATTTCGTAGTATGACGGGCATGCCGTCAATCGAAGGAGACAGAAGGAAGGAGACAGAAGGACGGTTCTTCTGTCTCAATAAAACGAGATGGATAGTGCTTCAGTCTCAGCAGTCACAGAATAACAAAAAGCACCTGACAAAAGTTTTTAGCTATTTGTCAGTGCTTATTTTATTTCTGGCAATTGATTAGCCTAAGGCAAAGTAATTCCATCCCAGATCGGAAGTGCAGCAAAGATGATCATCGCCCGCAGAGCGAATCCTCCGATTAAGACGGAAACATCGGAAGCTAAATGCAGGTAAGAATGTTCAGAATGTCCATGAGTATGTGGTTTTTTTCTTTTTTTGAGGTACTTGAGTGTATAAACCACAAGCGGAAAGATCAGTCCGAGCCCTATGAAGAATCCCCAGAATACGAGAGCATAGGTTCCGGAAACCAACATCGCAGCTGATGCTGTTCCAACCGGACCTTTCACACCGGTAAGCATAATACCCAGGAAGATCGCAGCGATAATGAGTTCAGCTGCGATGAGCAGAAGGTGAGCTTCACCTTCACGTCCTTCGGTCATCCTCCCTTTTTCAATCATGGGTGCCAAGAGAGCTGTGGCTGATAAACCGGTGGACAAGGCAGATACCACGAACAGTACCGGCATGATACTGGTACTCCAGAAAGGAATAGCTTTGACAGCCCAGAGCAGCAGGCCGGTATATGTTCCGGTTGCTAAAGCGAGGAACGCGCCTGCCCAAGTGATTAGGGGAGGAACATTTCTGTTTTTAAAGACAAAAAAGGCTTTTAGGAGTGCAACGAAAATAAAGACAGATAGAATATAGACACCCCAAGTCATGACAGAGGTAAAGTTAAAGAGAAGTCTGATTAAAAGCCAAGGCTTATAGAGACCTTGTCCCAGGTCAAAGACCAGAAGTGCTGTTCCGATCGAAACAATCGGTCCCGCTAGATAATAGCCCGCTCTCTTCAGACTGGATTGGGCTCCCAGCCAACCTTGTTCAGCGGCAAAAGAGGTGAGATACGCACCTGCACCGAGGCCGCCGAGAAACAGATAGATAACGATAAGCCAATGCCAATGCATTTCCATTTATATCTCCTCCTTACGGCTATGCTTTTGGAATGATAACAATTGATGGCTTGGTCAACTCAGGACTAGGAAGACCTTTGATCTGAACGGTACCGCCCTGGGCCTTTCTTAATTCCGCAAGGTTACCGGATGTTAAGGCCTTGGTAGGACAGCTTGCAACACAGGCTGGCTTTTGTCCATTGTCCTGACGTTCAAAGCAGAAGTGGCATTTGGAGATCCTTCCGGTAGCGTAGCTAAATTGAGGTGCATGATAAGGGCAGGCATACATGCAGTACTTACATCCGACACACTTCTCAGGATCATGAACCACGATACCGTCTTTCTCACGTATGGTATAGGCTTTAACAGGGCATACTGTAACACAAGCTGGGTTCTCGCAGTGGTTGCAACTCATGGAAAGATAAGCCGTACCGTTATTCGCCGGAATAACACGGCGCCACTCCGCTCCTGCTTCCCATTTGTTGGCATTTTTACAGGAATGGGCACAAGACTTACAGCCGATACAGGAAGCCTGATCGTACATAAAACCAATTTTGTTGGGATTCTTGGGAGCATCTTTAAAGTTATCCGCCAGCACCAGTTTGCCAGGGAAGAAACCAACTGCTAAAGCGGCAGTTGCATAAGCTCCGGCTTTAAGAACACTTCGACGGGTTATGGTTACATTTTTTTTGAGTTTGTCCATTTTATTAAGCTCCTTCCTTTCCAAATCTATATCAATACAACAGAACGTTCTTCCATTATTATTAAATAACTGCAAAAACATTTTTAAACTTTGTTGTATTTATATCAATTTTAAAACAAATTCCATAAAAAAGATGCATAGATGAATAATCTTACGCATTTTTTGTATGATTATTTATAATATATAAAAACTATAGTAATGATAGTAATTTAACTCCGGTGATTGGATTATAGCACTATCACAGGTGCATTTCAGCAAGAAATAGTTGGGAAAACAGCCAATTTCGAATGTTAATTTTACAATACAAATTTATTAATATATGAAAAATTGATTAAAGAGAAAACGATATAATAATTATCTTTTTAAAGAATCACAAGGCCTTAAAATAAAACAATAAGATATTATCAAAGGAGAAGTGTGAGGATAATAAATGAATATTAAACAGATCTATCGGTTGCTGTCGTCGATGAAAATAGGATTGATTATACTGGTCATCATTGGCATAATCTCGGCGGTTGGCTCAGCTTTATCACCTGAAACATTTTATCATTCCAGTTATTTTAAACTCTTTTTAATAATGCTGTTGTTAAACTTGACCCTTTGTACCATCAATCAATTAACGAAATTCATTCAAAACAGATCAAGATTTCGAAAAAATCAAGTTTGTCCCATTAAACATATCGGTATGCTAATGCTGCACGCGGGCGTCATTTTTATCTTGATTGGTGGAACTGTCTATGCTTTTCAAGGAGAAAATCAAAAATTAAAAATTGAACAAGGACAAACAGTTAACATCACACAAGTGATTAAAAAAGCGGATCCCTTTTCTTTAAAGCTCAAAGATTTTAAGATAGAGTTTAATCCCGATGCCACACCTTCCCAATACTATTCGGATTTAAGTGTGATTGAAAACGGTAATGTAACTAAGCAAGTCGTGATCAGTGTCAACAACCCCTTGGAATATCAAGGGATCAAAGCCTATCAATCCAGCTTCGGATACTTGGTGGATATTCAAGGAGAATCCCCGTCAGGCTGGAAAGAACAGAGAGCATTAGGTGAGAAGGAGCATCTCGAGATCCAGGGGACTGACAAGGCTGTTTTGATCTATAAATATATACCTAATTATGATCCCCAGTATGGGATGGAAAGTAAATCATTAAGACCGGATAACCCTCGGATCATCTACTCAATCCACCAGCAGGGTTCACTTTTAACGGTGGGAGTAGCTTCTTTCGGCGAAAAAGTTGAGCTGGAGCCTCGGGCAACGGTTACTTTTAACGGGGTTAAGCCCTTTACCATCTTAACGGTTAAAAGAGATCCTGGCTTGTCTTTAGCCTTAGCCGGGGGGCTGATGTTAATGTTCGGAACATGCCTGACCTTATGTTTTAAACCTAAAAAACAGGGGGATGTACAATGACATCATACATACAACTATTTGTTTACGGGACACTCATTTTTTATGTTTTAGCATCAGGTATTTATTTTGCCTCAGTTAAAAATAAAAAGATTGCCCGCTTGGCATTCGGATTGGCTGCTGCCGGTATGGCCATGAATATTTTAGCCTTGATCGCTCGAACCATGTTGGTCAGCAGGCTGCCGCTGGCAAATGGCGCCGAATTCCTTCTCTGCTTTTCCTTTTTTACAGTATTTGCTTATGTTTACTATGAAGTTAAAAGCAAAAATACCCATGCCGGTGGCGTTATTTTACTTATTGCTGCTTTACTCATCGGTTCTATCCTTACCCTGGTTCCTACCCAACTAGGTGATGTTACCCCACTCATGCCGGCGCTCAAAAGCCCTTGGCTGACCAGTCATGTCTTGACCGCAGTGTTTGCTTATGGTGGTTTTGCCTTGGCTGCTGGACTTGCTGCTATTCAACTGAGGAGATCAACATCAGAAAACGGTGAGGAATGGATCTATAAGATCATCGCAATCAGTTTCGTGATGCTGACATTGACCATCGTACTGGGTGCGATCTGGGCTGAACAAGCCTGGGGAAGATACTGGAGCTGGGACCCTAAAGAGACTTGGGCACTTGTCACATGGATCGTCTATTCGATCTATCTTCACCTTCACCGCCATCGGTCCTGGAGGGGAAGGAACGCAAACATACTGGTAGTGGGTGGCTTTGTCTTTGTACTGTTTACTTACTTTGGAGTGAACTTCTTATTATCAGGGCTGCATAGTTATAGTTAACATAGTTAATTTTTATATATATATACAAATAGATTAGTAGGCGAATAATATTATAAACTGGTAAAATAGTTTTATAGCCATTTTTATTTACTAATAACTAAAGTGTTGGTAACATTATATAAAAGTATTTTGCACTGAGGTGGTGAATTCAATCGATGTGCAGTTATTATCCCATTTTCATAAACTTAGAAAACAAGCCCGTTCTCATTGTAGGTGGCGGAACAGTGGCCTATCGTAAAGTTCAGACTCTTCTCGAATATGGTGCCCAGATCAGGATCATATCCCCGGAAGTAGGGCCTCAACTTGAAGAACTCATTGACAGCAAGCAATGCCTGTGGATTCCCAGGGAATACACTGAAGGCGATATTCAGGATGTCGTCATAGTATTTTCCTGTACTGATAAAGAGGAAATCAACGCTCGGGTTGCGAAGGAGGCTCAGACGAAGAATACTCTGATCAATGTAGTGGACGATCCGGAAAAGTGTTCCTTTATCGTACCCTCGATTATGAGACGAGGAAACTTGTCCATCGCTGTCTCCACAGCAGGCAGCAGTCCTAAGGTTGCCAGTCAGATTCGGCAAGAACTGGAAGAGCTTTATGGTCACGAGATAGAAATTTATCTTCAACTTCTTAAAACCTGGCGAATAGAAGCTAAAAATACTCTCCCATTGGATAAACGTCTGCTATTTTGGGAAAAAGTAACAGATGGAGAGGTCTTGCTTAATATTAAAAATGGACAACTGGATCAAGCGAAAGAGGTGATCGAGAATTGTTTCCGGTCGTTGTTGGCTTAAACTATCGGACAGCCCCTGTCGAAATACGGGAAAAACTCTGCATTCATCACTCGCAGATAGTATCTTCGCTGCAAGTGTTAGGCAAATGCCCAGGAATTAAAGGGGTCGTTCTACTCAGTACCTGTAACCGTTTGGAGATCTATGCTGTGACGACAGAGATCGAAGTAAGCATTCAGTCAATTATAGAATTTCTGGTTTCTAAATACGGAGATAGCAAGCAAAGTCTTAATCCCTATCTTTATATGCATACGTTATATCCTGCCGTAAGGCATCTCTTCAGAGTAGCCTCAGGCCTTGATTCCATGGTGTTAGGCGAGTCACAGATTCTGGGTCAGGTAGCAAAAGCCTATGAAGCATCCTGTAAAGCCTCTGTTAACAATAAGATTATCAATGTGATGTTTCAGAAAGCACTCGCAGTTGGTAAGCGGGTGAGGACGGAAACGGGTATCGATCAGTATTCGACCTCAATCAGTTATACGGCAGTAGAATTAGCTAAACAACGGATAGAACGATTTGAAGGTCAAAAAATACTGGTGCTGGGTGCCGGTGATATGAGCGTTCTGACCATGAAGCATCTGGTTGCTCAGGGTGCTTCAACTATGATGATTTCTAACCGTTCACTGGAAAGAGCCCAGAGAAATGCAGCAGAATGTAATGCTGAAGCGGTTCCTTGGTCTGAACTGGAATCCTGTTTAGAAACAGTAGACATTGTCTTTTCGGCAACGGCTTCTAAACAATTCATTTTAGGCTATAATCAACTTGCAGGTGTGATGAAGAAAAGAGCGCAGCGGCCACTATTGATGATCGATATTGCTGTTCCCCGGGATATTGATCCTCTGGCCAAAGATATCCCGGGGGTAAGCCTCTATGATATTGACGAACTGCGTGATGTAGTGGACCGCCATAAGAATGCCAAAGAAACGGCGACAGAGGAAGCAGAGAAGATCATCGATGAAGAGATGATCGAATTTAAAAAGTGGCATAACTCCTTATTTGTCCTGCCTACCATAGCTGCTCTTCAGCAGCGAGGCGAAGAGATCAAGAACACCTTGCTTGACCAAGCCATGACCAAACTAGGAGATTTAAGCCCTAAGCAGGAAAAGGTTATTCGCTCCCTGGCCAATTCCATCGTTAATAAGTTCCTGCATATTCCCATCACCACACTGAAGGAGGTATCCAATACCCCTCAGGGTCATCTCTATACCGAGATTTTACAAAACTCTTTCAATCTGAATGTTAACGAAGAATTAGTTTCTATCGATTTGTGGGATGCTTTGAATATAGGCCAGGAAGCATCCGCGAACCTAAGACCAACCATGGAGAGAGCTGAATGAGGATAATTCGAATCGGCACCCGCGAAAGCAAACTTGCCTTATGGCAGGCAGATTGGGTCAAACGTATTTTAGAAAATCATTTTCCTGAGGATCAATTCGTTCTGACTCCGATGCAAACAAAAGGGGATAAGATCTTAGGTATACCACTTCCTAAAATCGGAGATAAAGGCCTCTTTACACAGGAATTAGAACAGGAACTCCTCAGTGAAGACATTGATATGGCTGTTCACAGTCTCAAAGACCTTCCCACCGAATTACCTGAAGGTTTAACGATCGGAGCTTTCTGTAAACGGGAAGATCCCAGAGATGTGTTCCTGAGTAAAGATGGAACCCCTTTAGGTGAATTGCCTGAAGGTGCTATTATTGGAACCAGCAGTCTGCGCCGTAAGACACAAATGCAATTTTTCCGGCAGGATTTCAATTTTACTGATCTACGAGGCAATCTGGAGACGCGTTGGCGTAAGCTGCAGGAATCTCCTGATATGGCGGGGATCGTTCTAGCAGCAGCAGGGGTTCTTCGTCTGGGTTGGGAAGAGAGGATCACGGAATATATTTCGGAAGACATTATCTTGCCGGCTGTCGGACAGGGCGTTATCGCTGTGGAGATCGTATCCCATCGTACAGATATCATAGAAATTCTCCAGGTCTTGAATGATAAGGAAACGGAATATGCTGTACGTGCGGAGCGTACATTTTTAAGAAAGCTTGAGGGCGGATGTCAGGTGCCGATTGGTGCTTTGGCCAAAGTCGAGAACGGAAAAGTGATGATTAAAGGGAATATTACCAGCCTTGACGGTACAGCCGTTTTGGAAACCTCGGAAGAGGGTGATGACCCTGAAATGACTGGACAGAAAGCGGCAGAAAAGCTCAAAAGCCTTGGTGCGCAAGAACTCTTAGCCCATATCCGCCGGGAGATGGAAACGATAGATACGCAGAGCTGAATATGGAGGATTGTATGAAAAAAGGTTACGTCTATTTAGTCGGAGCGGGGCCGGGTGATCCCAAATTATTAACGATCAGAGGGTCAGAATGTATTGCCAAAGCAGATGTCCTGGTTTATGACCGGTTAGTATCTGCAAGTTTGTTGAAATATGCCAAACCCCAATGTGAAATGATCTATGCCGGTAAATCACCGGATGGACATACCTTAAAGCAAGAAGAGATCAACCAGGTCCTGGTCCAAAAAGCCCTTGAAGGGAAAATGGTAACCCGACTAAAAGGCGGTGACCCTTTCGTCTTTGGACGCGGTGGGGAAGAGGCGGAAGCATTGGTTGAAGCAGGTATTTCTTTTGAAGTCGTACCCGGAATTACCTCAGCCGTAGCTGTTCCGGCTTATGCCGGCATACCCGTCACCCATCGGGATATGACGTCATCTTTTACGGTCATTACAGGACATGAAAAGCCTGACAAGCATAGCTCAGCCATTTCCTGGGATTCACTGGCTAAGTCCAATAGCACTCTGGTTTTTCTAATGGGGATGGAGAATTTGGGCTATATTTGCCGAAACCTTATAGAAAACGGATTGGATCCATTCACACCGGTGGGTATTATTCAATGGGGTACACGTGCTGAGCAACGCGTACTCATAGGGACTCTCACCGATATTGAATTGTTGGTACAGAAGGAGCAGTTCACTAATCCTTCCGTGATTATTGTCGGACAGGTGGTATCTCTAAGGGAAAAGCTCAAATGGTTTGAGCATAAGCCGTTGTTCGGACAGCGCATCGTAGTAACCCGAGCCAGGCATCAGGCTAGTTTCCTGTCTCAAGCCATAAAAGAACTTGGTGGAGAACCACTGGAATTCCCGGTGATCGATATTATCGGGCCAAGCGATCCAAGCCTTCTAAGTCAAACCATTGAAGATATCAGAAGTTTTTCGTGGATTATCTTTACCAGTGTCAATGGCGTGGAGGCCTTTATTACCGAGTTGGGCAGGCAGGATAAAGATATTCGGGAGCTTGTGGGCATTCAACTTGCCGCCATCGGTCCCGCCACGAAAAAATCCTTAGAAGATCGGGGATTACGCGTCGCTTATGTCCCGGATGAATACAGGGCTGAAAAGATCGTGGAAGGGCTAGCCAGTAATATTCTTCCCGGGGAGCGAGTTCTTTTGGCCAGAGCGGAAGAAGCCCGTTCAGTATTACCAGAGTCCCTTAGAGACCTAGGGGCGGAGGTTTGGGATGTACTTGTTTATAAAACCACATTGGCGGAGACCAATAAACGGGAGTTGCAGCACTTGCTTAAAACGAAAACCATCGATGCTGTCACTTTTACCAGTTCTTCTACGGTCAAGAATTTTATGCAGCTGTTAGACGGCAAGCGGGAGCTGCTCCAAGGTGTAAAGTCTTTTTCTATCGGTCCGATCACCAGTCAGACCGCTAAAGAACTTGGGCTGGACATATTTTATGAGGCAGAAGAATATACGATCGACGGCTTAGTTCAAGGTCTCATTCAGGGGGGTGGAGCATGATCAGTGTCACCAAGCTGTTATTTGATACTGAATATTTTGGCGATACACTGCGTTATAGTCAAGATAGCAAAGGAACAACGCACGGAGCGGCAGGCAACAATGGCCCGGTCGTGGTATGGAACTCAACAAAGACCTGTAATCTTCATTGTGTTCACTGCTATATGGATTCTAATTCGGAAAAATATGTTGGGGAACTATCAACGGAAGAGGCTAAGAAATTTATCGATGACTTGGCGGATTTCAGAGTACCAGTACTGCTTTTTTCGGGTGGGGAGCCTCTCATTCGCCATGATTTTTTTGAACTGGCTGAATACGCTGCTTCCAAAGGTATTAGGCCAACCTTATCCACCAATGGAACCTTGATTACACGAGAGGCAGCCAAGAAGATCAAGGAGATCGGTGTCGGTTATGTCGGCATCTCACTGGACGGCCTGCGGGAAGTCAATGACCGATTCAGGGGAAAGACAGGTGCTTTTCAGGCTGCTATGGAAGGTATCCAGAATTGTGTGGCAGTCGGTCAGCGTGTCGGACTGCGCTTTACCATTAATCGTCACAATTTTGAAGAGTTGGATAACATCTTTGATTTTATCGAAGAAGAGAAGATCGACCGTGTTTGTTTCTACCATCTGGTCTACTCCGGACGGGGGCAGGAGATGATGGACGAAGATATTTCTCCTGAAGAATCCAGGGAGGCGATGGATATCATTATCCGTCGAACTATGGATTTTGAGGTGAGGGGTTTAAAGAAAGAGATTTTAACTGTGGACAATCATTGTGACGGAGTATATCTTTACCTTCAAACCTTAAAGAAAAATCCTCTCAAAGCAGAGAAAATAAAGAATCTGATCGGGTTAAACGGGGGCAACCGTTCGGGGATTGCTTTCGGTGAAGTTGATCCTTGGGGATATGTCCATCCAGATCAATTTACCCAGCATATTACGTTTGGCAATGTCAGGGAGAGAAAGTTTGGAGATATTTGGACGGACATGAGTCACCCCATCCTTGCAGGGCTCAGGAACCGTAAACCTCTGCTGAGGGGACGTTGTTCCAAGTGCCGGTACTTAAGTTTCTGTAACGGTAATTTCCGGACACGGGCCGAGGCCGTCACGGGTGACATCTGGGAATCGGACCCGGCCTGCTACCTTACGGACGAGGAGATCGGAGTGTCATAAGTGCTACTAATCTGCAGGAAGTGGGGATAAGTATGATTGTATCCTGGAATACCACCAATGCGTGTAATATGTATTGTGACCACTGCTATCGCGATGCAGGCTGTAAAGCTGAAGAAGAATTAAGCACATCTGAAGCCAAAACCATGCTGGACCAAATCGCCAGAGCAGGGTTTAAGATCATGATCTTCAGTGGAGGAGAGCCCTTGATGAGGCCGGATATCCTGGAATTGGTTGCTTATGCCAAGAGTCTCCGCCTTAGGCCGGTATTTGGAACCAATGGAACCCTCCTGACTGTAGAGACTGCGAAAAAATTAAAGGAAGCAGGAGCCATGGGGATGGGAATATCCTTGGACTCGTTACATCCCCATAAACACGATGAATTTAGACATTACAAAAATGCCTGGCAAGAAACAGTCCAGGGTATGCGCAATTGCCGTGAAGTCGGACTTCCTTTCCAAATCCATACTACTGTCATGGAATGGAATTCGCCTGAACTAGAGGACATCACCGATTTTGCAGTGGAAGAGGGAGCGGTAGCGCATCATATCTTTTTCTTAGTACCAACAGGCAGGGCCGTATCGATCGAAGAAGAATCACTAAGGGCTGAAGCTTATGAAGAAGTTCTGACCAGGATCATGAAAAAGCAGCAAGAAGTCAATATCGAACTGAAACCAACCTGTGCACCTCAATTTATGCGGATCGCCAAACAGATGGGAGTCGATACCCGTTTTAGCAGGGGATGTCTGGCCGGTACTTCTTATTGTATTATCAGTCCCAAAGGACAAGTACAGCCCTGTGCCTATCTTAACATCCCGCTCGGAGATGTTCGGGGAACTCCATTTGATGAAATCTGGTTCAATAACCCCGTTTTACAGGATTTGCGTACACTGGATTATAAAGGGGGCTGTGGAACCTGTAGCTACAAAAAAGTCTGCGGGGGCTGCAGAGCCCGTGCAGCTTATTATAATGACGGCGACTATATGGCCGAGGAACCCTGGTGTCTTCATCATGGACGTAAAGGAGGGCAGGCGAGTGCATCATGTTGACCGCCTCATCCTCAATCATATTCAAAACGCCTTCCCCTTAGATCCGAGACCCTATCGTCTGGTGGCTGAAGATGCGGGAATTTCCGAAGTTGAAGCCTGGCAAAGAGTACAAACACTTCGGAAAGACAGTATCATTCGTCGCATTGGCGGGATTTTTGATTCGCGAAGGCTGGGGTATATCAGTACATTATGTGCAGCCCATGTCCCAGCCGAGAAAATAGATATTCTGGCAGACTGGATGAATTCAGTTAATGAGATCACCCATAATTATCTGCGCGATCATTACTTTAATATGTGGTTTACCATAATTGCTGTATCCAAAACAAGGCTTGATGACATATTAGATAAGGTAAAAGCAATATTGAGCAGTGACGAAGTGTACAGCCTTCCTGCCAAACGCGTGTTTAAGATTGGTGTTCATTTTGATTTGGTAAGTAATGAATCGAATCCTCTAAAAATAATTGATGATCAAGATAGCAAAGATTCTCGTTGGAATATAAAGAAGGAAAACAATCTTAACAATTTAAGTTCCAATAAGAATACGATGAGTTGCATTAGGAATCCAAAAACAAATAAGGCCTCTAGTACAAATAATAACGCAGAGAATTGTCACTGTGAAAATACCACAGGGATAACGGAATCTGCTCTGAAAATTACTGAAGATGATAAAGCTCTCATCCGGTTATTGCAAGAAGACTTGTCCCAATCTCTAACTCCCTTTCACGACCTAGCAAGTCAACTTGGTCGGGATGAGAGCTTCATTATCCAAAACAGTAATAAGCTGCTGAATCATAACGTAATGCGCAGACTTGGAGCGGTACTTGTTCACCACAAGGCTGGATTCACGTCCAATGCCATGGGAGTATGGATGGTACCTAAAGAGAAGATCGTGGAAACTGGTACAATAATGGCTCAATTTAAGGAAGTCAGTCATTGTTATGAGCGCCCCTCTCTGCCGGACTGGCCTTATAATGTTTTCACCATGATCCATGGACAATCTGATGCTGATTGTCAGGAAATCATCAATAGAATTGCACAAGCGACAAGGATACAGGACCATGCCATGCTGTTCAGTCAATCGGAGTTGAAAAAGAGCAGTATGCGCTATTTTATAGAAGACCCGGAGAAAGCATTTCAGCCAAACGTTATCTAAAACCTTTATCAGCATAAATCAGGATGTTTAGGACAAAATAGATAAACAAAATAGATATATATAATGGGGGAAAGAGTCCAAACTAAAAAAGGATCTTGAAGAATATGTCAAGGTCTTTTTTTGTTTTACTTTTTTGAGGCTTGCTTTTTTGATTTCGGATGAAACTTTAAAGTATGGACATATTTCAAATTGATATATGTGGAATATATTACCATTGTAATAATAATGAGAAAGAAGGTTTTGAAATGAGCGAATGCAGTTTGAACAATAAAGATTGTGGTTGTACCACATGTAATTTAAGCGAGTGGGTTGTTGTATATGAATTGGCAGTCATCATTATCCTTTTATTGTTTATCTATACTGAGATCGAACGACCAAAGGAAACTAAAGTCAAGGAAGAATAATAAACTCCTTTTTTACAACGAATTTTAAAAAAACTACATGAGTCAGCCATAAGGCTGATTTTCTTTTTTAAGCTTTTATCCAATTATTCAACGATTTTGAAGATCAGGAAATAGTAAGCATACATGGAAGTTTAAAGGAACTCATCACGCAATAGAATTCAGCTTAAGCAACTGATCTATGGAGAGATTACGGGTATAAATAACTTTTCATTAAACGTTTCAGATCGTTAAGCTCGATGGGTTTACTCATATAGTCATCCATGCCAGCGTTTAAACATTTTTCTCTGTCACCCTGCATGGCATAAGCGGTTGTACCGATAATACAAGTTCTTTGCTTGTCGGGAATTTCTTGACTACGGATTAAGCGAGTTGCTTCAAACCCGTCCATGATGGGCAACTGTATATCCATAAATATAAAGTCATAATCATGCTCTCTTACAAGTTGCACAGCTTCCCTGCCGTTGTTAGCAAGATGATAAGCAATATTTATAGTTTCAGCAAATTTTTTCAAAATGTTTGATTGACTATGTCATCTTCCACAATCAAAATTCTCAACGGCTCATTGATGCTATAGTCGCAATGAGCATTATCAAATTTTTTAGATGATAAAAGATTCACCTTACTTGGACAAGGGATGGTAAGTTTAAATTCACTTCCTGTTCCGACCTCGGAAGTTACGCATAATTTTCCGTTCATCAGCTCAACTAGTTTTTTACTAATCGCAAGACCCAATCCAGCACCGCCATGTTCTTTCGTATAAGAGTTATCACCTTGATTAAAACTATCAAAGATAATATCCAGTTTTTCTTGAGGGATCCCTATTCCTGTGTCCCGTACAGTGATTAGGAGTTCTTGCTGTTTTTCATCTTTAGTCTTCATTTCGGCACTGATCGTAATGGTTCCTTTCAGAGTGAATTTGACCGCATTTCCAACTAAATTGGATAATACCTGCCTTACTCTGACTTGATCACCCAAAATTTTTTCGGGTATGTTCTTATCAATATTACATATTATTTTTAGTCCACTTTGTCTGGCATAAGTATAAAACAAAGTAACGACTTCAGAGATGACTTCCTTAATACTAAAACTATACTTTTCTATGCGGACCTTCCCAGCTTCAATTATAGAATAATCCAAAATATCGTTAATAACTGTCATAAGAGTATTTGAGCACTTTTTAGCCAGGCTAATATATTCCTTTTTTTCCTGTTCTGATCTGCTGATTTCGGCAAGTTGGAGCATACCCAAAATACCATTCATGGGAGTTCTGATCTCGTGACTCATATTAGCAAGGAATTGGCTTTTAGCTTGATTCGCAGCCTCAGCCAGTTCCTTCGCTTTTTTTAGGGACTCTTCGTATTCTTTAACTTGAGTAATATTTCTATAAACACTTACAACTCTAACGACTTCTCCACTTTCCGACCTTGAGACACCTATTCCAGTATCTAAGACCCATAACCAACGGCGTTCTTTGGTTTTGATCCGGTACTCACACCTGTAAGTCTTTGTTATACCTTCAATATGATTGCATAGGCATTCTGTAAAATATGTTCTATCCTCTGGATGCACAAGACTTTTGAAAGATTCAAAGTCATTGGGCAGATCTTTTTCTTTATAACCTAAAGTATGAAGTAAATTTTGACTATAATAGACAAAATTTTTCTGAATATCCCAATCCCAAAGACCATCACCCACGGCCATCATGACATGGTAAAAACGTTCCTGGTCTGAACGCAATTCTTTTTCAAGGTCGATTGAAAGATGATGGTGATCGAGTCCTAATAGATGATACAAGGTTCTTTCTTTATTAAACTCATGTAAAAGGTACTTGGGATTGCAGTACAGAGGATTATGACTAATAAAATCTGTACCGTTTATTATCAGACGATGTGTTTTAATAATCTTTTCCAAGATGCTTTTAGGATACAAACTTTTATTATAGATGCATAAGTACTGGTGATTAGTGTAATAAGGCATTAGTTCAATATTGACTTTTATTTCATATTCGATTAGTCGTTCTAAAGTTTCATATTTTCCATCCAAGGCAAAGGTTGCTTCGCTTAAAACACGCATTCCGGAAAAGGGGCTGTATCTTATTTTGTCAGCTTGTTTCTTCCAATGATCTAAGGTCAAGCTGGGTTGAAATTCTCCGGCACCCCTATAGGTGTTTTTAAGACAGGACAAAAATAGCTGTCCGTTTTGTATATATTCTTTAGCATCAATATGGTGCTGGCAAAGATCCTTGATGATTAATTCCTCGAAATATTCATCAACAACACATATCACATATTCATTATTTAATAAACCTCTCAGTATATAATCAGTTGCAATCAAACGATAATCGTTAAATTGATCAAAAAGAAATGCTGTATGATCCCCAAAATTTAGATCATATTTTGTTGACGAATTAAATATCATATAAACCTCATACAAAATGAATCATATAATAATTTATAGGTGTTTGTTTTTAATGGAATTAAACTTACAGTAATTATTAATTCTCCATAATAAACTAATTTCCTCCCAATTTTAATTTAATTAGTTAAATTTGCTAATTAAAAATTGATTTATCTTAGGATTTTATTATTATTTTAGTATAATAATTAAAAAATCTCTTTTTTGCGATAAATTATTTATTATGTTGACAAATAATAACATTATTTGTCAACATTGTAGAATAATCCTATTAAATTAAAGAAAATAGACTATTAATTAACGACTTAATTAACAATGGAAGATATAAATCTAAATCATTTTCACTTAAATGTATTGATTATTATCTTCACAGTTTTTTGCTAAGCATCTCGTGTGGCACACCAACCATAAAAATTGGTTTTGATAATTATACTTTTCATTGTGGTCATAACCTTATACTTTAATACTAGAAACAAAAAAAGGGGTTAAAAGCAATCCATGAGCTTAAGCTGAAAATTAATGATGCCCAAGGTGATTATCATACAGGATTGGAGTATAATAGTTTTGAACAATTCAATGAACTAGCTGAACAATTCAATCATGCAAACAAAGAACGAAGGTTAAATGAATTAGCAACATAATAAAGAGGTTATAGGTATGAGAATATTAATAGTGGAAGATGATGTTGCCAGTGCGATCTATCTTAGGAAAGTCTTATCCGCTTATGGAAAATGTGATGTTGCGACAAATGGAGTTAAGGCTATTGAAGAATACATTAAAGCCTACAAAGAAGAATCTCCTTATGAGTTAGTATGTTTGGATATTATGATACCCAGAATGGATGGAATACAGGTCTTGGATTCCATCAACGAATTCATTTCTCACAGTGAAGGAAATGATAACAAACCTAAAATTATCATGATCTCGGCCTTGAACGATAAAGAAACTGTTGATTATGTAACTCAAGGAGGTTGTGATGCCTTTCTCTGGAAGCCGGTCAGTATTGGAATGATTGAGGGCGTTATGACGAAAATAGGGTTTACTAAGAACATACAAAGTTAGATTTTACAAACAAGTCTTGTAAATATTACCATAATTTATTGATTAAAATATTAATGAGGTTTGCTATGAAGAAAAATATTATTAAAAGGAAAAATAAAATAATAATTGAGGCGATAGACCTCTTGGATGAAGCAGGGATACAGGGCCTTACTACCAAAGAAATAGCTAATAGGCAAGGAATTACTGAACCGGCAATCTATAGGCAGTTTGAGAGCAAGAAGCACATTATTCTTGCAATATTAGATGAATACTCAAAATATGATCAAACGATAAGAAGTACTTTAAATCAACAAAAATTAAGCTTTGATGAAAAGATCAATTATTATGTCAACTCTTACATAGAATATTACCAAAGCTATCCCGAGATAACGATGGTTATGTTTTCGGCCGATGTTTATCGTTATTATCAGGAAACATTCACAAAGATGAAAGAGATTGTCAGATTAAGAGAAGAATTCCTTATTGAACTGGTTACTCAAGCCAAAGAAAAAGGTGAAGTTAAAAAAACATGTGAATCAGGAGAAATAGCCGATTATATTAACGCTATAATATGGTGGTTTACGTTTAAATGGAAGGTTATGGACAATGATTTTAATCTAAAAAAGACAATCAGCATACCAATTAAGAGGTTAATAAGTCATATCAGTATATAATGATGAATAAATACACAAACACTATTCGCTTTCTTTTCAAGGAGGCGTTTTTTTTGTGCTGTCACAGAAGTAGGAAGATAGAGAATACACTTTAATATAATAAAAAAGATAAATCGGATCTCCAGAATGCAATTGCTGGTTTTTGTCATGACACAGAATAAGTTTTTATATTTTATTTAAATATTGACATTGGAAAAATATTCTATTAAAATTTTTATTAAATTAAAATATTAGTTAGTAATAACTAACTACAGATTAAAGCGGTCGCTACTGTCTAGAAATATGTTTTGTCTATGTTTTTCTATTTGGACTGCAGCTTAGTAAGAAAACAGATCTAAAGTCGTGGAGGATATAGATTTAAACTAAGAGATGATTCTACTGCACATTACAATTTGAATACTACAGCGAAAAATAGGAGCAGTGAAAAATAGGAGGGGAGCAAGTGGCTAGAGTGCTTATTGTTGATGATGCCGCGTTTATGCGAATGACCATTCGCATGATTTTAGTGAATAATGGATTCGAAGTTGTTGGTGAAGCCCCAAATGGTGCAGTTGGTGTAGAAAAATATAAAGAGCATCTTCCTGATCTGGTAACGATGGATATCACCATGCCAGAAATGGGGGGATTAGAAGCACTGGAAGCTATAAGAAAATTTGATTCACAAGCTAAAATCGTTATGATATCGGCCATAGGTCAGGAGGTTATGGTAAAGCGGGCAGTCGTTCTTGGAGCAAAATCTTTCATCGTAAAGCCATTTAAAGAAGAACAGGTGGTTCAAACCCTTACAAAGATACTTGGAATGAAATAGAACATTGAAAAAGTATGAAGGAGGTGAACGGAAATGTCAAAAAACTATTCTAATGAACCAATGCTCGATATGTATATCTTTGAAACTACTCAACTTCTTGAGCAGCTAGAGAAATTAATCCTTTCCTGTGAAAAAGGTAATAGCTACAAAATTGAAGCTATTAACGAGATATTTAGAATAATGCATACGATTAAAGGATCTTCGGCTATGATGCTATTCAATAACATCGCTACTCTAGCACATAGTATTGAAGATTTATTCTATTTTATTAGACAACAAAACGATATTAGATTAGATTGTACATCCCTTTCAGACCTCGTTCTTGATGGAATAGATTTTTTTAAAGTTGAACTTGAGAAGATTAAAGTTAAGAACGAGCCAGACGGTGATCCGCAAAGACTGCTTGAAAGTATCAAGGAGCATTTGGACTTATTAAAAAATAACAATCCAAAAGTCATACCCGAAGTAGATAAAGATAGGTTAGAGATGTCGACAAGCCCAAAACAACAGTATTATATACCAAATACTCAAACAGCCCAGTTAATACAAGAAAAATATTATAAGGCAACCATTTACTACCAAGAAGGGTGTGAGATGGAAAACATCCGGGCATATACGGTGGTGCATAACTTAAAGGAGATTGTTAAAGAATTTCTTTTTTGGCCTGAGGATATCATTGAAAACGATCATAGTGCAGAAAAAATAAAGGAAAATGGATTTCAAATAGTCGTTAAAACAGAAAAAAGCTATGATGAGTTGTTCAAGTTCTTTAACCAGACGATTTTTCTCAAAGAATTAGAGTTTACAGAAATCAACGATGAAGAGTATCGCAACATCTGTCAAACAAGACAGATAAATTTGGATGTTGATTCTGTTAAGTCCCCTAAATTAAAAAAAGTCAAAGATATTCAGGAGGAAAAAGAGACTAGTTTAGTATCTTCTCAACAAAGCATCATTAGTGTCAATGTTGCCAAACTTGACTCGCTGATGGATCTGGTGGGTGAGATGGTCGTTGCTGAAGCCATGGTGACCCAAAATCCGGATTTGCGGGGACTTCAGCTGGATAATTTCCGAAAGGCTGCAAGACAACTGCGTAAGATTAACAGTGAGATTCAGGATATTGTGATGTCCATCCGAATGGTACCACTAGCAACTACGTTTCACAAAATGCATCGAATTGTCAGAGATATGAGTAAAAAACTCCGTAGAGAAGTTCAGCTCGAATTGATTGGTGAGCAAACGGAAGTTGATAAAAATATTATTGAACATATCTCTGATCCTTTAATGCATCTTATCCGTAATGCGATAGACCATGGTATAGAATCTGCAGAGGAAAGAAGAATAAGCGGCAAGCCAACAACAGGAACAATTACTTTAGAAGCACGCAATATTGGCAGTGATGTACTGGTTATGATCAGGGACGACGGAAAAGGATTAAACAAGGATAAGATACTGGCAAAAGCTCATGAAAATGGACTTCTTATCAAGCATCAGGATGAGATGAGTGATAAAGAAATATTCAATATCATTTTTCTCCCAGGATTTTCGACTAAGGAAGCGATTACTGAATTTTCCGGGAGAGGAGTAGGGATGGATGTTGTTACCAAAAACTTGCAGACAGTTGGAGGAACAGTATCTGTCGATAGCAAGGAAGGTTGTGGAACAACCATTACCCTTAAAATACCGCTAACTTTGGCCATTATTGATGGGATGAACATTCGTGTCGGCGAATCAAGGTATACCATACCAACAATATCTATTAAAGAATCTTTCCGTCCCCAAGAAAAAGATATTATTGAAGACCCTGACGGCAACGAGATAATTATGGTCAGAGGCAACTGTTACCCTATTCTCAGATTACACGACTACTTTAAAGTGCAAACAAAGATTACCTCATTTACTGATGGGATTTTTATTATGGTCGAACATGAGGAAGAGATAATTTGTCTTTTTGCCGATGCCCTCTTAGGAGAACAACAAGTGGTAGTGAAGCCCCTGCCTAATTATTTCCGACGTATCAAGCAGATCAGCGGACTTACCGGTTGTACCCTTTTAGGAGATGGGAACATCAGTCTTATCCTGGATATCTCGGGGTTAATCCACAAATAAAAACAGAAAAGTATAAGTAACTAGAATGTCAAGAAAGGAGAGTGTGGAAGGACAATGACCGAAAGCATAGTAGATCAATTGCTGGAAGAGGAAGAAGACACTCAAAAGGGCAAATTTCTTACATTTTCAATCGGAAATGAGAGTTATGGGATTGAAATCAAATTTGTTACTGAGATCATTGGCATTCAACCAATAACAGAGGTTCCCGAGCTTCCTTCCTACATCAGGGGAATTATCAATCTTAGGGGTAAGATTATTCCAGTAATGGATGTGAGGTTAAGGTTTAAGAAAGACTTCAGAGAATACAATGATAGAACGTGTATCATCGTCATTGATATTCAGGATATTTCCATCGGGCTTATTGTTGATAGTGTATCAGAAGTTTTATCAATAGCCGATCAGGATATTGTACAAGCCCCTGAAGTGAACGCACGCAGCAATAAATACATAAAAAACATAGGTAAAGTCGGTAATGAAGTTAAATTACTTTTAGACTGCAACAAGCTTCTCAACGAAGATGATCTAGAAAACTTGGCAAATATTGAGAACTGAAAACAGGGATGAAAGGAGAAAGAAAAATGAATTGGTTTAAGAATCTGAAGATCAGTGTCAAATTAATAACCGGATTTATTATTGTTGCTCTGATCTCCGGTCTAGTCGGAGGAATCGGAATTTATAACATAATATCACTTGATAACAGTGATACAGAATTATATGAAAAAATGACAGTTCCCATTAGTGAAATGTCTAAGATCGCTACTGCGTTTCAGAGAGTGAGAGTAGATACCCGGGATATTATCTTAGCAAATAATTCTCAGGAAATAAGTGTTCAAGTGCAAAGTATCCAAGAACGCAGGAAAGAAATCGATGAAGCTGCTAAAGAATTCGAGAAGAGTATCTTATCACAGGAAGTAAGAGATGCGTATGATGAATTCTTTCAAGCAAGAAACGAGTATGTATCTTATTTAGATCAGTTAGTTCAATTGGCTAGGGCAAATCAAGATGCAGAGGCCAATGCGTTGTTGAATTCTGAAGGAATGACACTAGCAGCAAAGAATGAACAAGCTGCCATTGAAAAACTGGTCATGATGAAAGAGCGTGATGCAAAAACCAAGGCAGAGAATAATACCGAGCAAGCTAACCAGGCAATTATTATGATGGTGATCTGTATACTAGTTGGAATGGTATTAGCTGTTGTGTTAGGTATTTATATCTCACGAATCATAAGTAAACCAATTAACAAATTGGTAGTAATCGCTGAAAAAGTGGCAGATGGTGATCTTGATGTCGATATTGATATTGACACCAAAGATGAGATCGGGATCTTGGCGCAAGGCTTTATGACTATGGCTGATAATCTAAATGAAGTGATGAGTAACATCAATACGGCTGCCGAACAGGTTGCTTCGGGTTCCAAACAAGTATCGGATTCCAGTATGGCCTTATCGCAGGGAGCGGCGGAGCAAGCCAGTTCCATTGAAGAGCTTACTGCATCCCTGGAAGAAATCTCTGCTCAGACTGAGAAAAACGCTCAAAACGCAAACGAAGCCAATTCATTGGCAGAGACAGCTAAGATTAACGCTGCTCAGGGTAATGACCAGATGAAAGAGATGTTGGAAGCGATGGATGAAATCAACAATTCTTCCAACAATATTTCTAAAATAATTAAAGTCATTGATGAAATAGCGTTCCAAACCAATATCTTGGCCTTAAATGCTGCTGTTGAAGCAGCGCGGGCCGGACAACATGGCAAGGGATTCGCGGTTGTCGCCGAAGAAGTAAGAAATCTTGCAGCCCGGTCTGCCAATGCTGCTAAGGAAACTACTGATATGATTGAGGGATCGATTAAAAAAGTTGAAGGTGGAACGAAGATTGCTATTGATACAGCCAGTGCCTTGAATCATATTGTTGAGGGAGTTACCAAAGTAGCAGACCTAGTCAATGATATTGCCATCGCTTCAAATGAACAAGCAACAGGAATCGCGCAGGTCAATCAGGGTATCGGACAAGTGGCTGAAGTCGTACAGACAAACTCCGCGACTTCTGAGGAAGGGGCTGCAGCCAGTGAAGAATTGGCAAGCCAGGCTGAATTGCTGAAAGAGCAGGTGAATCGATTTAAACTTCGAAGATATACTCAGACTCGCTCGTATAAAGCATTAGATGACTTAAGTCCTGAAATTATGAAAATGCTGGGAACTTTTAACGATAAAAGAAATGCTAAATATTTCAATGGTACAGAAACAAAGAATGAAGTGGCTGTCACTACAGACAAACACAAAAATGAGAAGGGTAAAGATGAAAAATCCAAGGTTTCAAAAAAGATCGCTTTAAGTGACAGTGAGTTTGGGAAGTATTAGGACGTAGATGTAGGGAGAGCGTGAGATACTCTCCCTACATCATCAGGGTGATATCGCTATGATAAAGATTACGAATAAAGAGTTTATTCATCTTTCTAATTATATTAGAAACTATTACGGAATCAATATTAAAAAAGAAAAGCAATCCCTCATTACTGGCAGACTGCATCATGTCTTAATCAGTAAGAATTTTAACAGTTTCTCAGAGTATTATGATTACCTGATTTCAGATACAACAGGGGAAGCTGTAATGACACTCATCGATAAAATCTCCACTAACCATACATTCTTTATGCGTGAAGCAGATCACTTTTACTTTTTCAGAGAGAAAGTGCTGCCATACCTTACCTCTGCCATTCAGGATCATGATCTGCGAATCTGGTGTACAGCTTGTTCTACGGGAGAAGAATCTTATACATTGGCGATGATCATTGATGAATTTTTTGGTAGGAAAAAAAATGCCTGGGATACAAAAATTCTTGCTACAGATATTTGTTCACAGGTATTGGATATCGCCAAAAAAGGGATCTATAAAAAGGATAAGATTTCCCCTATACCTGCATTCTGGAAACACAGTTATTTTCAAAAAGTTGATGATCATCATGTGAAAGTCAATAATAACATCAAAAATGAAGTGATATATCGGAAGTTCAATCTGATGGAGCCACTTTTCCCATTTAAAAAGAAATTTCACGCCATATTTTGCCGAAATGTTATGATATACTTTGATAATCCGACTAAGGACAAGTTAATTAGTAAGTTGTATGATATATTGGAATACGGCGGATATCTTTTTGTGGGGCACTCTGAATCACTCAGCCGAGATAATTCTTCTTTTCGGTATGTGATGCCGGCTGTGTACAGAAAACAATAACTGCAATAGGTGAGATAATAATATGAAAAAAATAAAGGTACTTGTCGTTGATGATTCTCTGGTTTTCAGGCAATTCTTAACAAAGGGAATATCTACTGACCTAAGTATTGAAGTAGTGGGGACAGCAACGGATCCATTTGAGGCGCGAGATAAAATTATAGAACTCGAACCCGATGTGATGACCTGCGATGTCCAGATGCCGAAGATGAATGGGATAGAATTCTTGCGACGTTTATTACCTCAGTACCACCTTCCAGTTATTGTTGTAAGTACTGTAAGTGAAGCTATTCTGGATGCGTTGAATGTTGGGGCCGTCGATTTTGTCACTAAGCCTAACATAGGATCGATCAATGAACTTGAGACATTTATTGATGAAGTAATCCATAAAATTAAAGTTGCGACGATAGCGAAAGTTAGCCAAATGCAGATAATGCAGCCTAAAGGAATGATAGCAAATATACCTGTTCAACCTGGAAGAATCATTGCCATTGGTGCCTCCACAGGGGGGACGGAAGCAATCTATCAAATACTAAAATCATTACCTCCTTCAATACCTGGTATTTTAGTTGTTCAGCATATACCTCCGATGTTCTCCAGAATGTTTGCAGAAAGGCTTAATAATCAAACACAGTTAAATGTCAGGGAAACAAAAAACGGAGATTACGTCGAGAAAGGACAAGTATTGATTGCACCAGGAGACCGCCACATCCGTATTAAAAAAATAGATACGAAATACCGCGTTGAATGTTTTGAAGGAGAAAAGGTCAATGGACACTGTCCATCTGTTGATGTCTTATTTGAATCAGTAGCAAAAGAAGCTGGAGATCAGGCTATAGGGATAATATTAACGGGAATGGGCTATGATGGGGCCAAAGGATTACGTCAGATGCGGCGAAAAGGTGCAAGAACCATAGGACAGGATGAACAATCAAGCGTAGTATATGGTATGCCGAAAGTTGCCTATGATATTGGGGCAGTTGAAAAACAGGTTGACTTAAAAATAATTCCGAGTGTATTATGCAGTATGTTGAAGTAGGTTAACGATGATGGATATTAAACTAGGAGGGTTAATGAAAGCAAATTCTTTTGATACACTTGATATTACCAAAGATCAGATGGCATCTGCTTTAGCTTGTATCGGTGATGGAGTTATCTATGCAGATTTAACGGGTGGTATTAAATACCTTAATTCGTCAGCTGAAGACTTGACGGGCTGGTGTTCTACCATGGCGAAGGAAAAGAAGCTGTTTGAAGTATTCCCTATAATTAACTTAGAAACTGGGAAATTGATGGACGACTTGGTTGAACAAATCATTATATCAAATAAAACAATAGGATTAAGTAATAATTCTGTTTTATTAAAAAAGGATGGGAGTATAATATTTATTTCCGCTAGCTGTTCTCCCATTTACTCCGATGAGCATACTCTAACGGGTATCATCATTGTCTTTAGGGATATCACACGCTTAAAACGCATCGAAGACGATGTCAAAACAGAAGCCAATAACTTCAGAGTACTCTTTAACTCAGCGCCGGCAAGTATGTTTATTCTAAATGAACAAGGAAAGATTACACAGATTAACGACCGTGCACTTTTGTTATTTAAAAAGGAAAGAGACAGCGTTTTGAGTCAAGCATTCGGGGATGCATTCTGTTGCTTAGAAAGTTATCGAGAATACAAAGGTTGCGGAAAAGCGAGTGCCTGCAAAGATTGTGAACTGCGACAAGCAGTTCAATCTGTTCTCAAAACGGAACACTCTATAGTCGGTCTAGAGTTCTGTAAGGAGTTTGAGATTGAAGGCCAAAAAAATACTTTGTGGTTTAGCACCAACGTTTCATCAATTGTAGAGGGTTCAACTAAGAAGGTCGTCATTGCTCTAGAAAATATATCGCAAAGAAAAAAAATGGAAGAATCCCTTATTCAGTCACGGGACTTTCAAATGAAGTTGCTTGATCAATTTCCCGCTTTAGTGTGGCGTTCAAAGCTAGATAGTCAATGCGATTATGTGAACAAAGGTTGGCTTGACTTTACCGGTTACTCTCTGGAACAGGCTTTGGAGTTTGGTTGGAGGCAGTGTATTCACCCGGAAGATGCGAGCTTTAGCCTGAATGCTTATCTGAATGCTTTTGAAAAAAGGATTCCATTTCAGGTCGAGCACCGTATTCTAACAAAAGAAGGTATATATCGATGGTTCTTATGTAACGGAAATCCTTTCTACGATTTAGAAGGAGATTTTGGAGGGTATATTGCGATTGAGTTTGATATTACAGAGAGAAAAATAGCGGAGGAAGGGTTTAAACGATATCAGGTATTATCAGAAAATACACATGATGTTATCCTATTTATGCACACGGATGGAAGTATTATTGAGGCGAACAAAGCGGCAATCAAAACATACGGATATACGCATAGTGAATTACTGACCAAGAGCGTATATGACCTTCGAGAAAACACGTCTTTGATAAGAGAGCATTTAGAATTATTAGCAAACAATAAGAATAATTCATTTACAACAAATCACAAACGGAAAGACGGTTCCGTTTTTCCTGTCGAAGTCAGTTCCCAATACTACAAGATCGGAAAATCGCCGACGATAATCAGTATTATCCGAGATATTACAGAAAGAAACAAAGCGGAGGCAGACTTGCTCAAAGCTAAGGAAGAAGCTGAGGCTGCCAATAAAGCCAAGAGTGAATTCCTGGCCAATATGAGTCATGAGATCAGAACTCCTATCAATGGCATGTTGGGTATGATCGATCTAACCTTGATGGGCACCCTTAATGCTGAACACAAGGATAATCTTATCACAGCAAAATCATGTGCCGATGCACTATTAACAATTATCAATGACATCCTTGATTTTTCAAAGTTAGAAGCAGGTAAACTCTTGATTAAGAATATCCTTTTTGATCTGTGTGAATTAATTGAAAAAATAATTGCAGCTCATTCTCCTTTTGTTAAAGAAAAACCAGTGGTACTAACTAAACAACTTCCCAAAGATATACCCCAATATCTTATTGGGGACCCCCACCGCTTACGTCAAGTTTTGAATAATCTGATTGATAATGCTATTAAATTTACCGATCAGGGCTCTGTTGATTTGTACATCAGTCAAACAGATTTCGGGGGTGACCATATTCGACTTGAGTTCTGTGTGAAAGATACAGGGATAGGAATTTCCGCTAACGATATGAATAATCTATTTCAATCTTTTAGTCAATTAGATGGCTCCATCACCAGAAAGTTCGGTGGAACGGGATTAGGCTTAGCTATTTCCAAGCAACTTGTGGAAATGATGGGAGGCTCAATTTCCGTTAATAGTGAAATAGGCAAGGGGAGTGAATTTACTTTTACATTGTGGTTCGAAATTGGGAGCAAGATATTGCTGAATCCTAATCCCAGACCAAAGCGCCGCATCAGTAAAGCAACAAAACAGATGAAAATCCTTTTAGCCGAAGATGACAAAGTAAACCAATATGTGTTATGTCGTATGCTTAGAGAAAGAGGACATAATATCGATCTTGCCAATAATGGTGCTGAAGCCTTACAGCGGTATCAGGAAAATACGTATGATGTGATTTTAATGGATATTCAGATGCCAGATATTGATGGGGTTGAGGCCACACAGAGGATCAGAGCAATGGAGGGAACAGAAAAGCATACTCCAATCATCGCTATCACTGCCTACGCTTTATATGGAGACAGAGAAAAATTCATGGCAACTGGCATGGACGATTATCTGGCTAAACCTATTGAGATGGAGAGTCTTTTCTATGCTCTGGATAGAATATCCGAAACATTATCTAAAAAGTCTGGTATTGAACTTACTATGGATGAAGACTTATTATTATCGTCGGTCAACGTAAGCAAGAATAATACAGAAAACCACCAGGCATTAATTCAAGAAGTAGAAAAACAGCTGTTTTTGTTAGAAAAATATCTGAAACAAGAAGAATTCAAGAATATTGAATCAACAGCCAATTATATCAAATATTTATGTCAGAGAATTGATGCTGATGATATGAGAAGCAGAGCGTTTAAGATAGAGCTTTCGGTAAGGCGTGGCAATCTTCTAGAAGCAATGGACCACTTGAAATCATTAAAGAAAGAATATAACGTTTTAAAAACCTATTTTCTATAGAGGAGAATGATTATGAGAATTCTGATTGCCGAAGATGATATGGTGAGTCGAAAATTTTTGTTTAAACTTCTATCAAAATACGGACAGTGTGATCTGGTGGTAAACGGAATAGAAGCTATTGATGCCTTTATTATTTCTTTAAAGGACGAAAAACCTTATGATCTTATCTGTTTGGATATCATGATGCCTAAAGCAGATGGTGTCAGAGTATTAAAGGCTATCCGAGACTTAGAGAAACAGAAAGGTATAGCGCCTGAAAAAGAATCAAAAGTAATTATGACAACAGTCTTGACTGAAACAGATATTGTTCAGAGTGCCTTTGAACTTGGCTGTGATGCCTATGCCTCCAAACCCATTGATACAGGTAAACTGATTGAAGTAATTCAAAAGCTAGGGATCATCAAAGAGACAACTTAAACTTAAAGATGAAAGACCTTCAGGTACACACAAGACCGAAGGCTTATTTTTTGTTAACTATTGCCATAGCAATAAATCACTAGTAGGTTACTATTTTTTGATTGTATTTTAATGGCGAAATATGTAGAATGAGAATGTATATCAAAATAGCAAAAAATGGAGTATAGAATTAAGGATATGCATGCAATCATTCAAGCAGATAATCTAGGTAACATTGTTTTCCTCAACTCCTTTGCGGAGAAAATGACGGGCTGGATGGCTACTGAAGCAGTAGGCCGTTCTATCAACAAGGTTTTTTCTGTCATTGACAGTATCTCTGCGGAAAACATGCTCAGTAAAGGAATCTTGGTCAACCGATACGGTCGAGAGTTCATGATCGAATATTCATATACGTCATGGCCTCATAACCAGGGTACACTGCTGGTGTTCCAAGAGATCAGTGATAAGATGACGTTACTCGAACAAAATGATTTTCTGAAGAAATACGATAGTTTAACTAAATTACCCAATAAAGACTTTTTTCTTGGTTTTTTTAAGGAACGTATCGACGAAGATAGACAGCAGGGGGATAAGATAATTGCCCTGTTGATCATTGGTATTGACCGTTTTCGCTTTATCAATGATACCATGGGGCTGAAAACTGGCGATCTATTATTGGTCGAAATCGCTCAAAGACTCCAGAAGATTTTTGGTCTTAATCAGGTTTTTCGTTATGGCGGCGATGAATTCGTGGTCGTAATCGATGATTGCAAAGACAAATTCGGTGTCCTTAGTCTGGCAGGGGATATTGTTCATTCATTTTCTGGCCGGTTAGATCTGGGAGAATTTGAGGTTTTTTGCAGCTTAAGTATTGGGATTTCTTTATTCCCTGAGCATGGGACAGAGGTTGATGAGCTTATCCAAATGGCAGATATTGCCCTCTATGCTGCTGCTCAAAAAGGTGGTAACCGCCATCACTTATACGATAGTGAAGATACAAAACCATTTAAACTCTTTTCGAAGATTGGCATGTTAAAAAATGCATTAAAGAATAATGAGTTTATACTTCATTATCAGCCACAGATTAATCTTTCTGACGGACATATCACCAGTGTTGAGGCTCTGATCCGTTGGAATTCTCCGATCGGAAAGATAATGCCCAATGACTTCATCGCTTTGGCGGAGGAGACAGGGATGATTATCCCCATCGGTGAATGGGTGATCCGAGAAGCCTGTCGGCAATGTAAGAGATGGCATGATGAAGGATTTAGCTCTTTGCAAATATCCGTCAATATATCGGCCAAACAATTTTATGAACCGGACTTCGTCTCCAGTGTCTTGTCAATTTTAAAGGAATGTGAATTAGAACCCAAATACTTCATAATTGAAATCACTGAAAGCATCGCCATGAAAAATCATGAAACCACCTCCAATACAATCAGGGAGTTTAATAGGACTGGAGTTAAGGTCAGCATCGATGATTTTGGGACAGGATATTCTTGTCTCAACTACCTGGCCAACCTTCAGATCAACGCGCTTAAGATCGACAAATCATTCGTTGATAACCTCCACCAACAGAATAAGAAAAAGAAAGTGACCAATGCCATTATTAAATTAGCACAGTCTTTGGACCTGGAAGTTGTTGCTGAAGGCATTGAATTAGAAGAACAACTAAGTTATCTCATTAACCAAAAGTGCCATAAAGCACAAGGTTATCTAATTTCACACCCTTTACCACCTGAAGAAGTTACTCGCTTTTTCCAAAAAAATAAATAAAAGGGACATGCATAAAAAAAATTCTCCAATAGATTTTGTCAGATGCAAAAAAAATGAACATCTTGAAGGTAAATCTATGGAGGTGATCTGATGATGACAGAAGGAAGCGAAGAAGAAAAACCTTACTTAAGTCTTTCGGATCATATCGTTCGATTGTTTGTCGGCCGGAATTCCAACTATTATACTCAAAAATGGGAAACGACAGCTTTCCCTAGTAAGAGTGCAAGTTGGAACTGGTCGGCATTTTTATTCAATGTTCTTTGGTTTGGTTATCGCCGGATGTACCTCTATGTTCCTTTGATCTTAGGGATTTTTGGTTACTTGTTTGAATAAATACACAACTTGGGCTTCACGAACTCATTTAAGCTTAATTAAAAGCTGACCGGATTTTACCGGCTGTCCTTCCGCCACCAGGATGTTCTCGATCTCCCCGTTAGCAGGGGCCAAGACATTGGTTTCCATCTTCATAGCTTCAATGATCAGCAAGCTTTGCTTGTTGGTGATGGATTCTCCTTCTTTTACCAATATCTTGGTGATAGTGCCTGTAATGGAGGAGCCGATTTCCTTAGGGTTACCCGAATCAGCCATCGGAGTAACATCTAACTTTTCTTTTTCTTCGAAGTTACGGTCAAAGATCTTAATCTCTCTTCGATTGCCATTGACTTCGAAGACAACAGTCTTATAACCTTCCTCATCCAGATCACCAACCTCGACCAGCTTGACGATCATGATTTTTCCTTCATCCAGATCGATCTCGCTGGTTTCGCCTTCTTTCAGACCATAGAAGAAGACGTGGCTTTCCAGGTTGTAGAGATGGCCATAATCATTTAAAGACTTTAAATAATCACTGTACACTTTGGGGTAAAGCGCATAGCTTAAAGCATTGCGGATATTGGCTTCTACATGGAATTCATCATTCAGTTTTTCTTTTATCGCTTCAAAATCAATCGGTTCCAGGATTTCACCCGGTCTGCAGGAGATAGGATCTTCTCCTTTAAGAATAATCTTCTGCAGCTCTTCGGGGAAGCCGCCATCAGGCTGACCCATCATCCCTCGGAAGTAATCGACGACAGAGTCAGGGAAAGCCAGATGCTTTCCTTTGTGTAATAGGTTTTCTTTCGTCAAGCCGTTTTGAACCATAAAGATCGCAAAGTCACCCACCACTTTGGATGTAGGGGTTACTTTGACGATATCCCCAAGGATTTCATTGACTTCTTTATACATTTCTTTTACTTCTCTGAATTTATGCCCGAGACCAAAACTCTCCACCTGGGGTTTTAGGTTGGAATACTGTCCACCAGGGATTTCATATTTGTAGATTTCCGAAGTACCAGACTTCAGGCCGGATTCGAATTGCTCGTAAACGGTTCTGGTTTCACTCCAATAATCACAGATCTTTTGGATATCCTCCAGATTCATTCTCGTATCGAATTTAGTATTATCAAGGGCAGCGATTACGGAATTCAAGGCTGGCTGACTGGTGAGTCCGGCCATCGGATTCATGGCTGTATCTACGATATCCACTCCGGCTTCTGCAGCCATGAGCAGGGTAGCCAGCCCATTACCGCTGGTATCGTGGGTATGCAGATGAATCGGCAGAGAAACTTCTTCTTTTAAAGCTTTGATTAATTTGGCTGCAGCATAAGGCTTTAATAGTCCGGACATATCTTTGATAGCCAGGATATGAGCACCCATTTTCTCGATCTCTTTGGCTTTATTGACGTAGTACTTCAGGGTGTATTTATCCCGTCTTTCATCAAGGATATCACCGGTATAACAAACACAGACCTCAGCAATTTTCCCTGTTTTCATGACCTCATCGAAAGCTACTTCCATACCTTTCAGCCAGTTCAGACTATCGAAAATCCTAAAGATATCGATCCCCTGATCTGCAGCTTCCTGGATAAAATCTCGGATCAAATTATCTGGATAATTGGTGTAGCCGACAGCATTGGAACCGCGGATCAACATCTGGAATGGAATATTTGGGATTAGCTGCCTTAAGCCCTGCAGCCTTCTCCAGGGGGATTCCCGTAAAAAACGGTAAGCCACATCAAAAGTGGCACCGCCCCACATCTCCAGGGAGAAGAGATCCTTCGCCAGTATGGAGGTTGCTTCGGCAATCCTGACCATGTCCTTGGTTCTGACCCGGGTGGCGAGCAAGGATTGGTGAGCATCTCTGAAAGTGGTGTCGGTCAGTAAGAGTTTATCCTGGTTCTTGATCCAGTTCACAAATCCTTCCGCTCCTTGTTCCAGGAGAATTTTCCTGACCCCCAAACGCTCTTCAGGAACCTTTACTTTAGGAACAGGCGCAATATTGTAATCTTTCTTGGTACCTTTGACTTCATTGACGACTTTCTCACCGATATACTTTAAGATCTTGGTCTCGTAATCTTTCTTGGGTTTGATATCAAAGAGTTCAGGCGTATCATCGATGAAATGCGTATCACATTCACCGCTTAAGAATTTCTCGTGGTTCAAGACGTTGATCAAAAAGGCTTCATTAGTCTTGACACCTTTGACGTTCATCTCCTTAATGGAACGAATGGCCTTTTTAGTGGCATTTTCAAAAGTCCTGGACCAGGAGATGATCTTAACCAGGAGGCTGTCATAGTATGGGGAGATAGTCGAACCGGTGTAGCCGTTCCCGCCATCCAGTCTGATTCCAAAACCGGAACTCGTACGGTAGACATCAATTTTACCTGTATCCGGCATGAAGTTGGATAAGGGATCTTCTGTGGTAATCCGGCATTGGATAGAGTAACCTCTCGGAACGATCGAGTCCTGAGACGGAATGCCAATTTCAGGTGAATCCAGGCGATACCCCTGAGCGATAAGAACCTGACTTTGTACGATATCGATACCGGTTGTCATCTCGGTAATCGTATGCTCCACCTGGATTCTAGGGTTCATCTCGATAAAATAGTGATTGCCATTTTTATCGACCAGGAACTCAGCCGTCCCGGCATTAACATAATTCACGGCCTTAGAGAGTTTCAAGGCATCGCTGCACAGCTTCTCCCGAAGTTCATTGGAAATCGCAAAAGCAGGGGTGAATTCCACAATCTTCTGATGTCTTCTTTGGACTGAGCAATCTCTTTCATAAAGATGAACGATATTGCCGTATTTATCAGCCAGAATCTGAACCTCAATGTGCTTCGGTCTTTCCAGATACTTTTCGATGAATATATCATCAATACCGAAGGCTTTTTTGGATTCATTTTTGGCATTATGGAATTCGCGTTCCAGGTCTTTTTCACTATAGACCACCCGCATCCCTCGACCCCCGCCTCCGGCAGCGGCTTTAAGAATAACAGGATAACCATAGGTTTCAGCAAAATCCACAGCCTCCTGTACAGAGGTCATGGGTTTATCAATGCCTGGAATAGTCGGGACACCGACGCTGTGTGCGAGTATTTTGGATTTGATCTTATCTCCCAGATTCTCCAGGGTATACTCAGAAGGGCCTATGAATTCGATCCCCGCCTCAGCACATTTCCGGGCAAATTCAGGGTTCTCGGATAAAAAACCATAGCCGGGATGAACAGCATCTGCGCCTTTTTTCAAAGCCAGATCGATTATTTCACCCATGTTCAGATAAACTTCGATAGGCTTCAATTTTTTGCCGATCAGGTAAGATTCATCAGCTCGGGTCCGGAATAAGGCATATTTATCTTCTTCGGAATAGATCGCAACTGTCCTAATACCCAACTCTTTACAGGCTCGAAATATACGGATGGCGATCTCTCCTCGGTTAGCGACCAAGATTTTATTGAATGTTCTTGTACTCATGGCATCTCCCTTGCTTAAATGCTTTTATGCTTTACATTCCTATTATAATTCATAAAGCCACATAATAAGAAGCTTTCTTTAAAATAATACCGAACACATAATTATGTATTATTTTTACCAACTTGTGACACTATTATCATAAGTTAAATGGCTTAAAAATAACCACATAAATAAACGAATCATTGGTTAAAAATATAGCGTGAAACAAATACTAGTGTATCAATACGTCGAAGGGTAGTTAAAATATGCAGAAGCAACAGAGCATCATCAAAAAAATGATCGCGATGATTACATATAAAAAGACCAACAGACCAAAGACATTTACCATGCCGGAGAGGACTGAAGGTCAGGATGCAGGCGTGCCAGATATCTTCAATCTGCCGGGGGGAAATACAGATAACCAAAACAATACTCAACAGGGAAATGAGAATAGTAAGGATCAACCAAAGCATGATCAACTAAAACAGGACCAACAAAAGCAGGAACAAATAGACAGGGATCAAAAAGGCCAGGTCCATCAGAAGAAAAAGAAAGACCCTCAGGCTGATCAAAAAGATGGTGAACAAGGTACCAGAGATTATAAAACCAGCAACAGACATAATGGTCAAACACCAAAGCAACGAGAGAATAACCAGTTATCAGGCTCAAAATCAAGTGACAAGCAAGAGCGACAGGAAACGGGCAGAGCACGCCGAAAGATTCCTAAGAAACCGTTATCATCTGCCCAGGTACGGTCAAACCGAACGGACAATACCGATGAAGTCAAATCCGATATCGATACTAATAAGAAAATGGTCCACTACTTATTCGGCGCTCCCCAGAATAAAGACCTGATCACACGAGAGTTTACATTGGGGAATAAAAAACGGGCTTTTATTACTTATCTGGATGGAATGGCCGATAAAAATATCATCAATAATTATATTCTCAGACCTTTGTTTAACGAAGAAAGTTTCAGCTGTCCGCAGGAGAACCACCTTTTCTATGAACTGGAGAATATCATTCAGACTAACGATACCAAAAACCTGAGCAGCTTTAAAAAGACAGCCACCGAGATATTAAAGGGAAATACAGCCTTATATGTCGACGGCTTGAATTATTTCATCACCTGTGAATCCATAGGTTATGACAAACGTGGGGTAGAGCCTCCCAAGACGGAGGGTATCGTTAAGGGACCGCAGGAAGGATTCAGTGAAAACCTAAGAACAAGTATCTCCCTGCTTAGACGGATCATACGTAATAGTAGCCTGACGACAGAGTTCTTTGAAATCGGGGAGAAAAGCAGTACGACAGTAGCTATTGTATATCTGAGAGACGTGGTTAATCCCGCTATCGTTAAAGAAGTCAGCCGGCGGCTTAAAGGTGTAAAAACCGATTTTTTGGTTAGTGACGGTATGTTGGAGCAATTGATCGAAGATAATCCCTATACCATCGTTCCTACTGTTCTCAGCACAGAACGTCCGGATCGCACGGCTTCCCATATCATGGAAGGGAGGGTAGCCATCATCATGGATGGTACGCCCTTTGCCATGATCGTTCCTATCACCATGAATGCTCTCATGCATTCCCCAGAAGATGCAGCTCTCAAATGGCAGTATACTTCAGGCTTACGCTTCATACGATTCTTTGCTTTTCTGGCTGCATCCATGCTCCCGGGGCTGTACATCGCCCTGACCACGTTCCACAGGGAGATGATCCCTACCGATCTCCTGATAGCGATCGCCATAGCTAAAGAGAATGTGCCTTTCCCGACCTTAGTGGAGATCTTATTGATGGAGCTCGGTTTTGAGCTCATCAGGGAAGCGGGGATCCGAATTCCCGGGATCATCGGTAATACACTGGGCATTATCGGAGCGTTGATCTTAGGGGAAGCAGCTGTTTCGGCGAACATCGTCAGTCCAATTCTGATTATCATCGTCGCTGTCACAGGCTTGAGCAATTTTGCCATTCCCAATTACAGCCTGGCCTTTGGGGTAAGGTTAACACGGTTCTATTTTATCGGAGCTGGTACACTGCTTGGCTTTTACGGTATAGCTCTGGCCCTAGTAGCTTACATGCTAATGCTGGTTAATCTTAAGTCATTCGGTATTCCCTTCTTCGCCATCGTTGCTCCCAAGAACAGCAGGAGCAGAGATATAATTCTAAGATGGCCCATATGGATGCAGGAAAACAGACCCGATTTTCTTAATCCCATAGATCGCAGACGTCAGCCTAAGATCGCCAGACAGTGGGCCCAGGAAGATCCGGATAAGTCCTAAAGGAGAGAATATGATTAAAGAAGGACATTTTGGATACTACGAGGCATTCAGCCTCATGACAATCGTATTGATTACTAAAATCTTCTATGCCAGTCCCATGGTGATAATAAAGTCATTGGGTACAGCAGCTTGGTATGGAACATTGATTTCGTGTCTGACAGCCATTGTATTTTTTGGCTTGCTATATATCCTCATGAAGCGTTTCCCTCAGCAGGACTTATATGAGATCTTTGAAACAGTCACGGGGAAGATCGCAGGGAAGACTTTAATCTTCATATTCGCCGCTTACCTTCTTTATAAAGCAAGTGTCAATCTCAGAGAATTCATCGCTATTCTCAAAATCTATGCAATGCCGCTTTCTCCTCCCAGTGTCTTGATCTTTGCTTTTCTGCTCGTTATAGCAGCGATGGCTTATGTGGGCTTAGAGGGTATAGCCCGCTTATCGTATGCTTTCTTCTATCCTATACTGGGAGCCCTTATTATCTTGTTGCTCCTGGCTGTACCAAGTTATGATTTCGACTATCTGAAACCTTACTTTGGATATGGATTACAAAAGACTATTGTAACAGGAGTAATACGAAGTGCTGCTTATGACGAAATCGTTTTCTTAGCGATTATTATTAAATCAATCCATGGTGTCAAAACCTTTAAAAAGGTCGGAATTTCTACCCTTATTCTCACTGGAATGATCTTCAGCGTTAGTTTGATTTGTCTCCTGGCTGCCTTTCAGTACACCGTGGCTGGGGAACATGTTTCGGGATTATATCAGCTAACCCGCATCATCTATTTTTCCCGCTTCTTTCAACGAGTCGAGGCCATCTTTCTTTTTATCTGGGTCATCTCATCGGTGATTACTGTTGCCTTTATTTTTTATATCTCCTTAACCTCGTACTGCAGGGTGTTTAATATCAATAACCATCGCCCGCTGCTGATTCCTTTTACCATGCTATCCTTCGTGATTTCTTTCTATCCCGATCACCTTGCCGAAATAATCGAAGTGCATATCAATATCCTCCGAAATTATAGCTCGTTAATCCTGATGGTTATCCCAATGATGGTATTGGTCATCGCCATGATTCGGGGTAAAAAAGGGGGGAAGATAAATGCCAAAGCCAGAACCTGATCGAAAGAACATCGAGACTCGAAATACCGTCCCAAAACTAGTTACTTTAGGACTTGTTCTCATTATGTGTCTTCCTCTCGCAGGTTGCTATGACGCCACAGAGATTGACGAAGAAGTATACGCCCTTGTCATCGGGGTGGACAAAGGGGTCAACAATGCCATTCGTGTCACTTTCCAGTACGCTACCTATAAAGAAGGCGGAGGCGGTAAAGAGGGTGGAGGCGGTGGAGGTGAAGGAAAGGAAGAAAGCGGCGAAGTTGATGGAACCATCGTCTCTACAGTCGAGGCTCCTTCCCTCTTGGAAGCCCTCAACCTCATGAATGCGGCGGTTAACAGGCAGATATCTATGATCCATGCCAAAATGCTGGTTTTTTCTGAGGAGTATGCCAGGGAAGGTGTATCAACCTATGTGGAGCCCCTGGCTCGTTTCCGGGAAGTAAGAGAATTTATGCGAGTAGTGGTTTGTAAAGGAACAGCCAGAGACTTCATTCTTGAAAACAAAACATATATCGGTACCAACTCAGCCAAAGCGATTGATCTGATGTTTGAACAATCCAAGAACTCCGGTTATTTCTCTGATGTCATCTTTACCGATTTTTATATCGATCTCCTGACACCTTACGGTCAGCCCACAGCAATCTATGCTGGGGTTAATAACGATGAGGGCTTGATCGAGGGGCAGGGAGATGAGAACCCTCCTCTGATCACCGATTTGAATATCCCGCCTGGAAGCATCCCCCGTAAAGGGGGAACCAAGAAAGAGTTATTCGGTACCGCTGTCTTTGATGGCGATAAAATGGTGGGGAGTCTCTATCAGAATGAAACGCGATTCTTTCTGATGGGGATCGGAGAATTCCGCAGAGGCTTCTTTACCTTAGAGGATCCCAATAAACCAGGCTATGTTATCGTCATCGAAACGCAGTTAGCCAGAGAACCGGAAGTAAGTGCCCGTTTCGAGGATGGACGTCCAGTTATTGATTTAAAAATTACACTGGATGCCGATATCATCTCCATTCAAAGCCGTAAGCATTACGAAAGACGGGATAATATCGAGGGGCTGGAAAAGGTAGTGGAGGATTATTTTAACCGAGGACTCGCCAAAACGATTGAGAAGACCCAAACAGAGTGGAATACAGACATTTTCCATTTTGGAAAAAAAGTAGCGGGGAATTTCAGAACGATTCAAGAACTCAATGATTATAATTGGATCGCCCATTATAAAGACGCCAAGGTTAATTCCCAAGTCAAAGTAAGCTTACGCAGGTCCGGCTTTATTTATGGAGCAAGTCCGATGCGTAGTACCACAAAAGTAGAAGGCGTCGAAAAGGAAAGTGATAAAAAAGAATGATACGCTATGCTATAGTACTATTTATTCTGACCAGTGGGTACTATACACTGACATTTGGCAAAAGCCTATGGGTAGATGATTACAATAAATTAGGTGCAGTAGGTGCAGCCCTGGCCGCTTTAATCGGTACGGTTGTACCCATCATTTTTATGTTTATGATGGTATAGTCTCAGCTGAAAGTCAGTTAAAAAATAAGGCAATTGACCATTCAAGTTAAGAACTTTTGTAAATAATCACTAATCTTGTTTGACAAAACAGGGATGATGTGCTCTTAAAATGGGAGTGCTTTATTCTTTATTATGGAAGTATTCATAAAAACAACCAATAATTAGTTAGTATGTATTTTACAAAAAAAGTAAAGATTATTAATAGCAATCCAAAATAAAAATGAGGTGACATATATGGCTAGGTTTAGACCGATAGATCCTTCCCAGGGAGTAGCAAGCAGCAGTGAACAACAGATGGGTGTTCAACTTTTTGATGGCGACGCCGGTGATATTACATCAAGGGAAGCCGGAAACATGGTAAAAAGAATGGTTCAATTTGCGGAACAACAACTAAAAAAAGGCGGAACCGCTTCAGTAAGAGACAATCCATAGAAGGAGTTGAACTTTCTTGTCGCAGAATGGTATTGCGCCTCATGAAGCCTTTGAAATCCATGAACTTTTGCAACTCAAGAATATCTGTGCGCTTAAAGCTTCAGGTCTTACTGGCATGGTAGCTGACCCTAAACTTCGGCTCATCCTGCAAAACGACCTGGAGAATTCGCAACAACAGATCAAAGAGTTGAGAGAGTATATTCAGACATCACAGAATCAAAATACCATGCAGAGCTAAGGGGTCTGTAAATATGACGAATATTATTCAGGATGTGGCAGGTGTAGAATTCATGACCGAGAAAGATATCGTCACCGAACTGCTTCTGACGACCAAGAATGCCTTGAGTAAGTATTGTTCGGCCATCAGTGAGACGACAACCTCTAAAGTCAGGGAAACATTGAAAAAACACCTTAATCAGATTATTGACAGTCATGGTCAGATTACTGACTATGCGATAGAACGGGGTTATTATCATCCCTTTGATCCGCCTGAACAGTTTAAAGATGACTTGAAAGAAGCTTACATGGCCTTGGATCTGGAAGCATGGAAGCTTCAACAGGATGAGGAACTATACGCCAGTCAAAAAGATAACTCGATTATGAGGTCATAATTTAACATGTTTACCAAGTTTGAATATTAAGCTAACAAAATAAATATTAAACTCCTCTCCTCTGTATCTAAAAGAAGGGGGGAGTTCTTTTGTTTGAGAGAAAGGTCAATCACAAGAATAAAATCAATTGAACCAAAGGAACAATAAACTGGGCATTATGGCAAAAAGAGGTACGATTCATGTTTTCTTGGTTAAAACGATGAAACTCATCAATGAACGAGCTCAGAAACCTGATGAAGATAGAAAGAATGAAATGAAACCATTCCTGAAACTGCACATGAGATTCATCAGAAGCTAAGACAAAAACATCGCTTTTCTTTCAATTTTCATTGAATCAGCAGCTAATAGAATAATTAAGGTAGAAATAATAAGAAAGATCAATAAAGAGAAGACTTTTGAAGATACTAAATATAGAGCAACACTTATGATAACTTGTGATCACCCCGAGATTATTTATTGAGGAGAAATCTATGCGCAAAAAAAAGTATAATAACCATTATGGTTTTTTGTTATTACTTGGTGGCATCTCAGTTGCTAAATATCTGGGAAAGAAGCTTTTAGCAAGTATAATCCGAAAATGGACTAAGATCATTATGACTGATGAGTACCATGAGAATCTATGGGAATTCGTTTCTGCCTCCAAGCGGGTAGGGCCACAGAATATCGTTGAGCTGAATCTTCGGGCCGAATATGGGAAAAACCCTGAACGGCCACTGGGCAGTCCCAAAAAATTCCCATCAATCAATAGCTTAATGTTTTCTTTTGCTCAGATTGCGACTCTTCCAACACCTGAAGATGAAGAGATAGATCTATCTGCCGTTATCGGTAAGAAAGCAAAAAGGCCGTTAAAGCTTGAGGTACCCATCATGATCGGCGGGATGGGTTATGGTTTTGCAGTCAGTGAAAAAGTCAGGATCGCCCTGGCCAAAGGAGCCACTCTTGCAGGTACTGCCGTCAATACCGGGCAAGGCGGGATGCTCCCCAAAGAACGAAAAGTTGCTGAGCAATTGATCGTCCAATATAACCGGGGACACTGGACCAAAGACCCGGAAATCTTACGTCAGGCCGATGCCATCGAATTTCACTTCGGCCAGGGGGCAGTCGGGGGATCATTCGGAGTTTTGCCGTCAAAGCGAATCTCCCGTAAAATGCGTAAGATATTCGAGGTGCGTCGAGGGGAAAGGATTATCTATCCTTCGCGGATGTCTGGAATTGATAAGCCCCATGATTTAATTAAAAAAGTTAAAGAATTACGCAGTATCACTGATGAAATTCCGATCGGAGCCAAGATAGCCGCCGGAGATCTTTTAGAAAAAGATCTGGCCTGGTGTCTGGAAGCCGGTCTTGATTTCGTTGCCATCAGCGGCGCTGAGGGTGCTTCCAAAGGTTCGCCGCCGACTCTGTTGGATGATCATGGACTACCCACCGTGATTGCGCTGTCCAGGGCGGTTAATTATCTCGAAAAAGTTGGAGCCAAAAAGGAGATTGATCTGATCGTTGATGGCAAGCTCATTACACCCGGTGACTTTCTCAAATGTCTGGCTCTGGGGGCTGATGCCGTTTACATCGGAACCGCAGCCATCTTCGCCTTGGCGCATACGCAGGTGCTGAGAGCCCTGCCGTTTGAACCCCCAACAGCGGTGGCCTGGAACGTCAGTAAATTATCCCAAAAGTTTAGAGTCAATAAGGGAGCTAAAAGTTTGTACTTATATCTCAAAGCCTGTGCTCAGGAGATGAAAATGTCCTTAAGCTCTATGGGCAAAACTTCCGTTCATGAACTTACCAAGGACGATTTAGTTGCCATAGATCCCTTTATTGCTGAGATTACAGGGGTTCGAATGGCTCATATTCCAAGACCATGATATTATCAAGGATTTATCTTTACAATAATAGGTATTTCGAGTTAGAAGATTCCACTTTTTTGAAATTTTATGCATTCATAACTAGTAAATATAAAGATCATCGCTATAATAGAGAGGGGAAGGTGATAGTATGAAATTATCAACAAAAGGGCGATATGGTCTGAGGGCGATGTTGGATATTGCCCAGAATGAGAAAGATGGACCTGTTACTCTAAATAATATTGCTGCAAGGCAGGATATATCAAAAAGGTATCTTGAACAGATCCTTGTGGCCCTCAAACAAGCCGGTCTGGTCAATAGTGTCCGTGGGTTTCAAGGCGGATTCGTATTAGCCAGGGAACCCGAAAAGATAGTAATCCGAGAGATCATTACCACTCTTGAAGGGCCGATCGCTCCAGTTGAATGTGTTTCGGGTGATAAACCCTGTTCCTGCTTGCGTAATGCTGACTGTGTGACACAGACGATCTGGAGAGAATTGAGAGATGCGATGACCAAGGTCCTGGACTCCTATACGTTAGAAAATCTGATTAAATCTGATGGGAGAAAAACTTGAACTTAGATAACCTTAGATAAAAAAGGATACATAATCTTATCGGAAATGAGAAACCTGAAGATACTATCCATAAAGTGCTAAAAAATTGTTTGCTAGGAGAAGCTGATGGCTAAAAAGGTGATCGTCGCCATGAGCGGCGGTGTTGATAGTGCTGTGGCAGCAGTACTTTTAAAAAAAGAAGGATATGAAGTAATAGGAGTCACCATGCAGATCTGGCCTCAGTCCGAAGATAATGCCCGGGCCTGTTGCAGTCTTGAGGCTGTCAATGATGCGCAAAGGGTCGCATGGAACCTGGGGATCCCACATTATGTTATGAATTTCAGGCAAGAATTCGAGGATAAGGTGATAAAGGAATTCTGTGATGAATACTTAATCGGAAGGACACCCAATCCCTGTATTTCCTGTAACCGCCTTATTAAGTTTGAATCCCTTCTGCGCAAAGTACAGGCTCTTAATGCCGATTACATCGCCACGGGGCACTATGTGCAACGAGAATTCGATGAAACGACTCAGAAATGGATCATGAAAACGGGGATAGACAACACGAAGGACCAAAGTTATGCACTTTACCATATGACTCAAGAACAGTTAGAGCATACACTTTTCCCGCTGGGAAAGTATCGTAAGACTGAGATCCGGGCTATGGCCAAAGAAGAGGGTCTGATCGTTGCCGAAAAGGCTGAGAGTCAGGAGATTTGCTTCGTGGAAGGGTCCTACGGAGATTTTTTAGAGACCTATCGGAATATTAGTGCCACTCCTGGCGATATCGTTGATTTTCAGGGTAAGAAGCTGGGAGAACATAAAGGTATCTACCGCTATACCATCGGTCAGCATAAGGGACTTGGACTAGCCCTTGGCTACCCGGTGTATGTGACACATATAGACCCCGAAAAAAACATTATTCAAGTCGGGGCCAAAGAAGAACTGTTTCATTCCTCTTTAGTAGCCGATGATTATAGCTTTATTTCAGGAGATGTTCCGGCTGCAACACTCTCTGTAATGGCTAAAATCAGATATAATGCGCCTAAGGTTCCGGCAGTCATTCATGTTCTGGACGAACATCAGGTCAGGGTAGATTTTCAAGATCCTCAACGAGCCATAACACCCGGCCAGGCGGTGGTATTCTATCAGGAAGACATTGTTTTAGGGGGAGCAACCATAGCTTCATACGGACCATAGCTGGTTTTTACTATGAAGAGCTACCGAGTTTTTAATATTTTGTTGATAACACAGATAGAAGATCATAAAACTCTTGACAGGCCAACTGTTTTTTTATAAGATATATACCTAGTGGGGGTATATTGAATGAGCAAGTATTATCTAATATCAACTAAGAAACTTACAAATAATAGTTGCAATTCATAAAATACTCATCTAAAACGCACGATAGAAGGAAGGACTAAAAATGAAATCGGTAAATTGGCAATACTATTATATTTTTACACTTATCTTCTTTGCTCTTGGTTTCTTTAATATCATCTTTGGCTGGCTAGGATTAGCTTGTATGATCTTGCCATTTATCCTTTTATTTAAAGACAAGAAGAAAAGCTGGTGTCAGCATTACTGTCCGAGAGCAAGCCTGTTTTCCAAACTTTTTAAAAATAGATCCTCGTTTGGCCAAAAAGGAATCGAATGGCTCATAAAAGGTAAAGTAAAGTGGTTGGTACTTGGTTATTTCGCTTTCAACCTTTTCGTCTTAACCATGTCAACCATTATGGTTTCAAAAGGCAGAATAATGCCCATCGAGGAGATTAGATTTCTGATGGCCTTTAAGATACCCTTCGATCTTCCCCAGATCCTCTTTGGAAACATCGGCGCGGACTGGGCTATCCATCTCTCTTTCAGATTATATTCCATGATGTTTACGACTACAGTGATTGGCTTGGTTCTTGGCTGGTTATTTAAGCCCCGAACATGGTGTGCTATTTGCCCCATCAACACAGTATCCACGCTTGTACTCAACAAAGCAAAATAAAGGAACAAATCAAATGACCTGATAGAGTTATATCAATTTGACCTATCAGGTTCTTTTTTTGCATTTACTTCAAGAGATGAATAGAATAGCTGTTTTGGATAAGAAAAATAGCATACCAAAGAGGATTTTTAGGTGAATATGGCGAAATTAAAACATATTGTGATATTGTGAAAAATATTAAACTTTGCTCCTCTCAGATTAGAGAACGTAATAAGCATCATGGAGTGAAGTTTTTTTGTTAAAGACTATGGTGCAAGATCCGAACGACAAAAGACATTAGTGAATTATTAAACACTAACATGGCCTTTATTATAGGGGTAAAGATAAAGTTGCTACGGGGGTAAGCTTAATGGATAGACTCATCTCTTATGATAAGACTAACAAAAGGCTTCTTGAGTTACTTGATGATCTTGACGCTATTGTCTATGTGATTGACATCGATACCTACGAAGTACTGTATTTAAATAAACACGGTAAAGAATTATGGGGAGATATCCAAGGAAAAATATGTTGGGAGGCTATCGAGCACAATCAGTCAGGACCATGTGAAAGCTGTAATAATCGTCATATATTGGAAATTGGAGAAGGAAAGTTCCACAAGACCCTCTATCATGATCGCCTTAATGATAAATGGCTGGATGAAAGAGCTCATCTTATCCATTGGCTTGGTGGTAAGAAAGCGAAGCTGGGTATCGCTATGGATGTAACGGACCGAAGGAAAATGGAAGAAGAACTCTATTTAAGTGAATTGAGATTTTCAAGCCTCTTTAATACCATTAATAGCGGCGTCGCTGTCTATGAGGTCAGTAATGACGGCAGCTCAGGTCGAGATTATATAATCAAAGACTTTAACCAAGCTGCATTACGGATTGAAGGTCAACGTAAAGAGGATGTCATTGGTAAAAAGCTTTCCGAATTAAGACCGAATATTGATGATTTTGGGATCATCGAAATCTTTCAAAAAGTGTGGAAGACAGGAGTTTCACACAATTATCCCGCCAAAATCTATAAGGATTCCAAGTTCCTCAACTGGTATGAAAATCAGATTTACAAGCTTCCAACCGGTGAAATTGTAGCTGTCTTTGATGATGTCACAGCTAATAAGAATGCGGAAGAAGCCCTGAGAGAAAGTGAACAAAAGTTTAAGGGCTTTGTTGATAATGCTCCATCCATGATTTACACTATGACTGAGGAAGGGAGATTCATCTATGTCTCTCATAGTTGGATCGAGCAATTAGGTTATGAGCAGCATGAAGTAGAAGGAAAGCACTTCGCTGAATTCGTATATCCTGGGGATCTTGAAATCTGCCAGAAGTTTTTACAAAATGCCATTGAAACTCGTGCAGCTCAGAAAAACATAACCTACCGGGTGAGACATAAGAATGGTACCTTGCACTGGCATAAAGCATCTGGTTCAGTAATCGAAAATCAAAATGGAGATATTCTCTATTGCATAGGCGTGGCCAATGATATCTCCGAGCAGGTTAAATATGAACAAGAATTACTTAAGTCTAACCAGGAGTTGGAAGCAGCACTTGAAGAAATTTTGTCCATCGAAGAGGAGCTAAGAGTTCAATATGAAAACCTAGAACGCCGGGAAAAAGAACTCAGGGATTCCATGCGGCTTCAGGAGGATATCATACAATTCTTGCCTGATCCAACATTTGTTATTAATACTCAAGGAATAGTGGTCTCCTGGAACAAAGCGATGGAAGAATTGTCAGGGATTAAGGCTGAAGATATTTTAGGTAAAGGTGATTATGAATACGCAATACCTTTCTATCGGAAACGAAGACCCGTTCTTATCGATCTGGTACTTAATTATGCGGAAGAAGATGCCAGAGCGTATCAAAAAGTTATTATGAACAAGGATAATAAAGCTTTGACCGTTGAGGACTATTATCTGGATAGTCAGGATACGGGGAGATACTTATCGATCAAAGCTTCGCCTCTCTATAATTCAAAGGGAGAAGTGATTGGAGCTGTTGAATCGATTCGGGACATCACAGCCCGTAAGAAGATTGAGAAGAAGTTAAGATATGTCGCAGATCATGACAGTGTGACTGGTCTTTATAACCGGCGGTATTTTGAAAGAGAGATAAAAAACCGCAGGAAAAAGAATGGCACAGTGGTTGGGCTGATTGTCAGTGATGTCGATGGTCTTAAGCTGGTTAACGATACTCTGGGACATCAGGAAGGAGACAGACTTCTTCGCAAAAGTGCTCAGATTCTTAAAGAAGCCTGCCCTGAACAAAGTATTATCACCCGCATTGGTGGGGACGAATTTTGTGTCATCTTACGTCATACGTCAGAACGTGAGCTATACGCTATACACCGTAAGATGATCAGGCTCGTTAATGAATATAATCAAAATGGTCCGCATATCCCCTTAAGTATCTCCCACGGCATTGCTTTCCGAAATGATTCGCATGTTGATCTGCTTCAGTTATTCAAAGAAGCTGAGCAGAAGATGTATTACGAAAAATTACTGCATAGTCAAAGCGCCAAGAGTCAAGTGGTGGATGTTCTGACCAAAGCATTAGAAGTAAGGGATTATATCACCGAAGGCCATGCTGATCGATTAAGTAAAATCGTGGAGGAAATTGCTTCTTCTATCGGCTTACCAGAATACCAAATCAACAACTTAAGACTTTTTGCCCGTTTTCATGATATCGGAAAAGTAGGCATTTCAGATGCTATCCTCTTCAAACCAGGCAAGCTCACTTCAGACGAATTTGAAGAGATGAAAAAGCATAGCGAGATCGGTTTCCGCATCGCCCAAACTTCACCAGACCTCGTCCATATCTCAGACTGGATCCTCAAACATCATGAGTGGTGGAATGGTAATGGTTACCCCTTTGGCTTGGCAGGCAAGGATATTCCTCTGGAGTGTAGAATCCTTTCGATAGCAGATGCATATGACAGTATGAGTAACGATAGACCTTACCGAAAAGCCCTTGTGTATAAGACGAGGATCAATGAGCTTAAGAGATTTGCAGGAATTCAATTTGACCCCGAACTTATTGAAATCTTTTTAGGTCTGTTAGAAAATAACCAAAAATAAGAATGCTAAAAGAAGAGTCCATACCGACAAAGGTAGGACTCTGTTAATGTCTTTGATTATTACTGTTTCTCCATGGATTCTTGCATCGTGTCAACATTGGTCATAGTGATTTTTCCCTTGATTTCCACTAGATCGCTATCCTTCTCTTTAACGACTTTTTCCAGCTCATAGATAGATAGATCCAGTTTAGTCGCATCTTCCTGCTGTTCTTTACTTATGGTGTTTTTAACGATTGACCATAAAGCTTTTAGGTCTTCTATATCTGCGGTTGCTTTATCCCAATCTTTAGCCATAGCGTGGAGTACGGAATTGCGAGTATGAAAGATCACACGCTTCAGTTCAGGTGAAGATTTAGTCTTGTACAAAGAATGCATATCCGGTATATTCGCGTACAGAGCATTCGTTGCCAGAAGTGTCTTTATTTTATCTTTACTGTCAGCTGTTTTGGTCAGATTGTTTAAGGCGTCACTGAACGTATCAATGGTCTCTTTCTTGGCACCTTTCTTGGTAGCTTCCGGAAGATATTCGTTCCAGTTGGAATGCAGACTTTTAACATCCTGTGTAACTTGCTGCCAAGGATCAGAAGCTTTTTGTTCGCCAGTCTTACCTGTGGACGTTTGATCTTCTTTTTTCTGTCCCTGACCTTGCTCCTCGCCTCCTTGGCCTTCTTCCTGCTTCTGCTTATCTTGACCCTCCTGCTGTTTTTGCTGATCTTGTTTGCCTTCTTCCTGTTTCTGGCTTTGACCTTGTTCCTGATCTTGTTCTTTC
>CAYZDF010000002.1:59717-105987 GCA_964477085.1 uncultured Gracilibacteraceae bacterium
TTGCTTAGGAACTTTATCGGATTGTTCTTGCTGTTGAGGCTGCTGTTGACCGCTGTTCCGGTTGAGGAGTCCACAACCAGGCAGAAATGCTATCGATAACATAACTACGAAGGTTATACCTTTAACAAACAGGCATTTTCTCATATTCCATACATCCTTGTTACAATTATTTGTGTTTTATTATTTGTAATTTCATTGAATAAATACAAAAAAAGAATCCCTGCTTCATCTAGAAAATACTGGGACGCTTTTTCAGCTTTGAAATACTATGGTGAACATCAAGTTATCTTTTTGTCGAAATGTTTTAGTGAAGATTACTATAAACCGACAACTTATATCTTACATTTTACCAATAATTTCATTAAAATAAAAGATAGCCCTTGTATTTGTAAAAAGATCTGCTGACATTTGAGAGGTAAGAATGGTGCATAAGAAAAACTCAGTGATTCAAACAACTATGATTAAGATTACGCTTTTGATTTTTTGTATTTTGGTCATGCTCTATATGTTTATTGCTAGGATTTATTGGGAGAAAGAGGTTTTGAAAAGGGAATTTGAGTTACAGTCTATAGCGAATGCAGTAGAGCTGAAAGTCCAAGCTAATTATCAATGGATGAAGGATTATCCAGGAGTAGAAAAACTAAACACCGATGATAAAGTTCTGTTATCAAAGGCTTGCCTTGAAAATTCCCTCAGCAGCCTATCAGAAAAACACTCTCAGATGGTCATAGGCTATTATGATGTAGAGTTGAATTCTATCGTAACATCTCCTGTCAATCCGGATAATTGCTATTTGAATATGCGGTTACATCAGAAGATGTTTGATAAGTTATCCGAATCGCTAACACCGGAATTTATCTCCGATTCCGATCTGACCGGTTGGGATGGTAAAGGGGTAATCGGTGTTGCCGTACCGGTTTTTTATCACGATAAAATTATCGGTCATACCTGGGCCATGATGGATTCAAGTAGTATTTTCTATCAATCTTATATGAATTATAGTAAAGTCTTTATACCAAGTATCATCATCTGGATTCTAGTCTTGCTGCTAATAAAGGCCAGCATTACAAAAATTCGAGAAGCTCTTGATTCCTTCAGCCGGATGATTGTTAAGGAACGGATGGAGGATATGGATGAACTGGAAAAGCTGCCCGAGTTATTACCCGTTTACGAGAAAATCAAAACCCATCTGGACCATGTTGAAGATTTAAATAACAGCTTGGAAGAATCCAATGCCAAATTATTAACCATTATGGAAGGAATCTCAGATGGCTTTTTCTCATTGGATCAGGAGTGGCGTTTTACTTTTGTCAATGAAGAGACGAAGAGAATAATGAGAAGGGAGAATGATCTTATCGGGAAAAATATTTGGGACGAACTGCCAGAAAATATTAATCCTGAGGATGTGTCCAATCTTAAGCGTGCATTGCTGGAGAATATACCGATGCATTGGGAGACTACTAAAAGTTTTAAATACTATGAGATTCATGCTTATCCATTTGCTAAAGGCTTATCTGTTTTTATTCGGGATATCACAGAGATCAGACAGCAAGAAGCAGAATTAGTGAGACTGGAAAGACTCAATCTGATTGGTCAGATGGCAGCAGGCATTAGTCATGAAGTAAGAAATCCCTTAACCACGGTGAGAGGATTCCTGCAGATGATTGAAGCAAGATCAGAATCAGACAGAGACAAAGAATATATGGAGATTATGATTTCCGAAATCGATAGAGCCAATGGAATTATTACAGACTTTTTATCTTTGGCCAAAGCGAATAATGAATGTACAGCACATGAAAATATTAATGAAATTATTTCTCGGATCTTTCCCATGCTTCAAGCTGATGCCTTTAACTCCAATAAAGATGTTGTCCTTCAATTGGGAGATATCCCTGTGATCGACCTGAATGAGTCCGAAATAAGACAGCTTATTCTGAACTTGGTAAGGAATGGACTGGAAGAGACCGCCGATGGGGGTCAAGTTACTATCAGTACTTACCAACAGGAAGACTATGTCGTCCTGGCCATTGAAGATGAGGGCAATGGAATACCCCCGGAGGTCCAGGAAAAAATGGGTACTCCATTTATCACCACCAAAGAAACAGGAACAGGTCTGGGCCTGGCGATTTCTATCGGTATAGCCAGACGGCATAAAGCCAAATTCGAATTCCAAACAGGGAGTGAAGGAACTACTTTTTATATAAAATTTCCTTTGAAAGTATGCTAAAGAAATACATTTGTGCTAATTTTTAGGACAAAAGTAATTATTTTCTGAATTGTCAAGGAATATAGTTATTTGTGTAGAATAAATTAGGATAATTATACCAATGGAGGAAATAATGGAGATTCCATTTTTAGCTCTGATTTTGCAAGGGATACCCGAACAAATAGCAGTAACGACCTTAGCGTTTGTAATTGCAAAGATGACTTTACGTTGGACAAGGGTAATCCTTATTGGTTCAGTCCTTGCTTGTGCTTCATATGTATTACGTTTATTTCCTGTAATATTTGGTATCCATACAGTGTTTAATATTGCTACATTGTTTGTATTGTTAAAATTTATTGGTAAAGGCCATTTAAATTTGACTCTATTTGCTAGCCTCTTAAGTTATTTAACTTTGATAATTATTGAGGCCATTTATTTATTATTTTTACTGCCTATTTTTGGATTATCATTTGAAATGCTTTATAGTAATGTTCTATTGAGAATAATTGTTACTTTACCGCAAGTGGCTACTATTTTTACGGTAGCCTTTCTTTTAAATCATTACAGAAAAATAAAGGCTGCATAATAAAATTGTATAAGGAGTTAATAATGGAAATACCTCTATTAGCTTTTGTGTTACAAGGAATACCTGAATCCATATCAATACTTACATTATCTTTTGCCATTGCTAAAAAATCTTTTCAATGGAAAAAGTTGATTGTTCTTGGATTTATATCTGCTTTTATATCTTATCTCATAAGATTAACTCCTATTGCTTTTGGTGGACACACAATCATTTTAATGACTTTACATTTTCTCTTTCTTATTAAGTATGGTGGTATTTCGGTTATCAATTCTCTAAAATCATGTTTAATTAGCTTTTTAGTACTAATTATAATTGAATCAGTTTTCATAAACTTGATAATGTCTACTTGGAATTTAACTCATGGTATGGTTATTAATTCTACGAGTATAAGGATTGTAGTTACAATGCCTCAAGTTCTAATATTATTTACCCTTGCTTTTTTAATTAGATATCAATACCTAAAGGCAATTAATACGTAACATTAAATGAACATTAAAATGAGAATAGAAAGGATATTAGAATTGTTAAAATGAATATTTCACATTTTAGTAAACGTTTATGTGATATCATTACTGGAGAATTAAACTATAGTGAAGAAAAAAAAGAAATCGTTGCATATGGAATTGAAACAGCATTTCTCACTATTTTAGGTTTCCTGTCTATTGTTCTGATAGCTTTTTTCCTTAACGCACTAGTTCCGGCGACATTAGCAGCTATTTTTGGTGGCTTACTAAGAAGAATTTCCGGTGGAGCTCACTTTGAAACGCCGACAAAATGTTTGGTATTTGGAGCAATATCCTATTCGTTACTTGGTGTTATATCCAAAGAAGTTATGGAAATCGAACTTTATAGTGCTTATCTTATTTTATTTCCCTTGCTAATTAGCTTAATTATCGTTTTTCTGTATGCACCTGTTGACTGTGATGCTAAGCCTATTTATTCAAATAAACTAAAAACCAAACTTAAAATGGCTTCTACTGGATTTGTATTACTTACAATTATCTTAATTCAATTTAGCAATAACCAATTATTTAATATAAGTGTAGTTTTAGGTGTCGGGTTTCAAGCCTTAACCTTACTACCTGTATTTAATAAAAAGGAAAGGGAGGGTAAATCATGAAGAGAATGCTTTATACTCTAATGGCTTCAATGCTCGTGCTATTAGCTTCTGCAAGTTCTGTATTCGCTTGCGGGCATTGGGCTTACCAACCCAAAACACCTAAGTCTTTACAAAAATAAAAATAAGGTGGGGGTTTCCCCTCCTTATTTTTATGTGAAGGGTATTAGGCTTCATGATGATAAAGACAGACAGGAAAAATATATCTTGGCTTCACAGGTTATTTCTTTTAATAGTAATATTAGTAGCGGTTAGCATTATCCATGGGAATCACTTCAGGCCTTCGTGAATTGGATTAGAGTTTATCTAGGGCTGTGATGGAGGCTCAGTCAGCTTGTCCAGTAGCTTTTCAGCTAACCTTTTTTTGGCACAGGCCTCGGTAGCCAGTGTTAAGATGGTATTGATGAGCTCTTCCTGATCCGTTTCTTGAGTAAAAGTCTCCAAATAGCGTGATGCCAGCTCCTCGTAGGCAGCTGCTTCGGTCATCAGGAACCTTTCATAAAAATCATCCGTACTCAGTTCAGTATGACCGACATGACGAAGAAGCTTTTCAATATCATGAATAGCTAAGACCAGCTTCAGGTGATAGATCATAATGAGCTTCTTGACTTGATGCTTGTTGTACTTCTTCTTTATGGGCTTGTCCATTACCCCTGCCTTAACATAATTATTGATCATGGCTTTGGTAAGTATACTTTCACTGCGGTCTCTGCGCAGAAAACCATAGGATGTCTCGAAGAAAGTGAGTAACTGATCCATATAGACATCAATGTTTGGAATGTCGGAAGGACTTATGCCCCGGTAATTGAGAAAGTCAGACTTTGATCCTGAATGATTCAATAGCTATTCCTCCAACCTTGTCTTATAAAACTAGTATAAGCCAATCATACATCATTTTTAAAACGTGGTAAAATATTTTAGAAGGTTATTTTGAATTTTTAAAATATGATTTAAAATTATACATAAGTATCATAGAATATAGATATAATAGTATATAGTTATTAAAACTACATAGGAGGATAAAGATATTATGTATCTAAGGATCAGAGAGCCTTTGAATTCCATGACGCACTTATTAGGAGCAGTCCTTTCCTTGGCAGGATTAGTATTTCTCATTGTTAAGTCTGTCAATGAAGGAGGTATTGCTGATCTAATCGGTGGGATCATATTTGGATTAAGTCTGATCCTGCTTTATACGGCTTCCAGTGTCTACCACTGGGTAATATCCACAGATAAGGTTATCCGTATCCTAAGAAAGATAGATCACTGCATGATCTATGTCCTTATAGCGGGAACGTATACCCCAGTTTGTCTCCTCACGCTTAGCGGTAAACTCGGTATCGGACTTCTTATCTCCATCTGGACTTTAACTGTTCTGGGGATCGTTCTGAAGCTGGTTTGGTTTGATGCCCCCAGGTGGTTATACACCGGTTTCTATCTTCTGCTGGGGTGGTTGGCTGTTTTCTTCATCTATCCTATCTCCCAGGCACTACCGGGCAAAGGCGTTTTTCTCCTGGTTCTAGGTGGAATCCTCTACTCTGCAGGATCAGTTTTCTATGCCTTAAAACCCAAACGCCTCAGAGTATGGAAAATGGGTTTTCATGAAATATTCCACTTGTTTATCCTCGCCGGCAGTATTGCTCACTATATTTTTGTCTACCAGTATGTTTTAGGATAAGGCAGTATCTCAATAATATCCTCGATATGAAGTCGACGAGTATTGCCTCCTTCAATTATAGAGTTCAGAAACATAAGCCTCCATCTGTTCCAGATTCATCAGTCCGACTCGTTTGCCGACGATCACACCTTCCGTATTGATAAAAATGGATAGAGGGATTGAAGACACCTTATAAGTCTTGGCAGCACTTCCGTTAGGATCGAGAAGTGCGGTAAAGCTTAAATTATTATTCTTCATGTAAGCTCTGACCGTGTCGTTGCTCTCACCAATATTCACGGCCAATACCACGAGATCCTGATCGTTATATTTATGGTGAATTTTCTCAATATCAGGCATCTCTAATCGGCAAGGACCACACCAGGAGGCCCAAAAGTTGATATAGACATTTTTGCCCTTGAAATCTCCGAGGGATACAGAATTCCCTTCCAGATCAGTTAAGGCGAAATCAGGTGCTGTTTGCACCTCGGTCTTTGGAACTTGCTCGGGATCTTCTTTCGCTTGTTGGTTATCGGCAGGTTGTTCAAACAAGTTAAATACAAGTACACCTGCTATTAAAACAAGTACAACGCCCAGCCAGATTGGAAACCTTCTTTGCACACATATCTCTCCTTCCCAGTCAGTTTGATGATGGAACACTAACTCAGATAACCTGCAAGTAAAGCCAATTTGTTGGTAAATACCAGGATACCCGTTAGAATCATAAGAATACCACTAACAAAGGATACCACATTTAAGTAGCAGGAGAACTTTCTGAAAAATCGGGTGAAACTTCCCACTGCCAAAGCAGTTAGGAAGAAAGGGATAGCCAAACCTAGGGAATAGGCAGAAAGGAGTAATATGCCGCTGGAAACGGTCTCCATACTCGCGGCGTAAATCAGGATTGAAGAGAGAATGGGGCCGATACAAGGTGTCCATCCTGTCGCAAAAGCCATGCCAATGAATAAGGAACCCAAACCGCGATTCTTTTCGGAGAATGAGATTATTCTTTTTTTCTGATATAATAACTTGATCTTGATCAGTCCAGTCATGTGGATACCCATGACGATGATAAGGATACCGCCCAGTTTCATCAGGGTAGCCTGGTAAGCTGAGAAAAGCTGTCCTAACGTACTGGCAGACGCACCCATGATGATGAAAATCAGTGAGAATCCCAGAATGAAGCCTAGCGATTTGAAAATAAGATTTCTTTTATCCTTACCTCCCATGATCTCAGATACGGCATTGCCGGAGATATAGCTTAAGTAAGCCGGTATTAAAGGGAGTATGCAGGGAGACATAAAGGAAAACAAACCCGCTGAAAAGGCGACTGCTAATGAAACATTCTGCATTTTTAGCTCCTCCTCTGTTTCATTAAAAATATATCTGTTTATGATTAATGTAATTTTGTTGGGGATTATTCAATTTATACATAGATACTGCTACTATCTTACCATATTTAAATAATATGATTATGTAACTATTATACATTCTTAATAAAATTAACCTGAGGTCTCCTCAGGTTAATTTTTGTCAGGTTTCATCTTAAAAATGTAGGAGGATATTGGGAGCTTTAACTTCTTTGGTAAACGGTAATCAGTTGCTTTATAAGTATTCTTCCCAGTATCGGCAGCCGTTACAGTACATAAACGCTTTGTAGCTGTGAACATTTTTATAGCCGATATATTTTAAATTGATATTACAGGTAGGGCAAAGCTGAGTGGTGATGACCTCATCATCAGAGGGGTTATAGAAAGGTTTGTAGTCATAATACCGAAGCTGTTGCTCCACTTGAGGAAAACTTTTCCACCTAAACATGTGAACCTCCATTGATCTTTAAAAATACTATCCCTCTTGAGGTGGCAATTTATACATAATAATAGCTTTTTTGGTAATCACTCATGGAAAGAGATGTTTTTCTCTGATTCCCTACGTTATAATAGTTTATATGATTATGAGATTGGAGAGTTGACAGATGAAATATGTAAGATTTGAAACAAAAGACCAGCAAGTCAAATATGGTGTTCTCAATGATGAGGTCATCAACGTGGTAAAAGGAATTATCTATGAACAGCATACAGTTACTGAGGAGAAGTATTTACTGAGCGATGTGAAGCTTCTGGCTCCGGTTGAGCCATCTAAGGTATTGTGTATCGGCTTTAATTATCTTGACCATGCCAAAGAATTCGGAAGCCCGGTGCCTACTGAACCGCTTTTTTTCCTTAAGCCCTCCACCAGTGTCATAGGGCCTCAGGAGAAGATAATATATCCGCCACAGACTGAGAATCTCCACTATGAAGCAGAGCTGGCTATCATCATCGGCAAGAGAGCGAAGAACGTCAGTCGTGCAGAGGCACTTGGTTATGTCTTCGGTTATACTGCGGGAAATGATATCACTGCCAGAGATCTTCAGAAGAAAGACAATCAATGGTCTAGAGCCAAAGGATTTGATACCTTCTGTCCGCTAGGACCTTGGGTGGAAACTGAAGTGGTAAATCCTGACAATCTGGATATTATGCTGACACTCAATGGGAAGATTCGGCAGAAATCCAATACGCATAACTTCGCGTTCATATGTGCTGATCTTATTGAATATCTCTCTTCGAACATGACACTTCTCCCCGGAGATGCCATCATGACTGGAACACCAAGCGGGATTGGATCTATGGCAGTGGGAGACATCGTAGAAGTTACGATTCAGAATATCGGAACCCTGCAGAATACTATTAGTAGATAGCTCAGGCCAATTTTTCCTATTACCCCACTATAATAACAGTATTGGAATAAAGATATATTTCGAATTACTATTAAGGGGAGTCTCACACGGTGAGACTCCCCTTAATTATAAAATGTCTAGGATGTCTAGCTTGACCAAGGCTTATTGATAGAGTGCATCGACAGCTTTTTTCATTTCTTCTCCTGTCATCAAGCCTACTTTCTTGGAGACAATGGTTCCCTCTTTATTGATGAAGAGAGAAACCGGAATATCGTTTGTCTTATAAAGACGGGCTACATCCTTCTTGGAGTCCAGGAGAACAGGGAATGAATATTGATTGTCTTCCATGAACTTTTTTACAATTTCTTCTTCTTCACCTGGATTGACGGTTAGCACAACCAAATCTTTAACTTTATATTCTTGGAAGATCTTTTCAATATCGGGCAGTTCATCTTTACACGGCCCGCACCAGGATGCCCAAAAATTAAGATAGATGTTTTTGCCTTTATATTGACTTAAGGCAACGTTATTTCCTTGCAGGTCGGTCAGAGTGAAATCCGGGGCAGGGTTTCCCTTGTCAACTCCGCCGGAACAGCCCGCTAATACTAAAGTTAGGATTAAGACCATAATAATGGCAGTACGCTTCATGATCTTAAAACCATTAAATTTTTTACTCATCCGTTGTGCCTCCCGTACATTATTAAGCTGATATTATTTAGTCATCCAAAGACCATGAATATTACAATACTCCCTTACACCTGTTACAGATTGAGGATCAACACAGAAAGAGGCTTCTGGTTTCTGACCGGGTGCGAGTTCAGCCCGCAGAACTTGATCGTTTGTCATTACCTCAATAAATTGGATGAAGTGTTTTTCTTCCATGGGATGCTCAATACTTCCAACTGCTACTTTGATACCGCCATTCATTGCTTCAACGACAGGGACGTGTTTCTCATTACCCGTGTCTTCGGACTTGGGTTCGAGCTTCTCCATCGGCTTACCACAACAAACCAGGGAAGGAGCACCCGTATGAACGACCTCGACCACATTACCGCAGATATTGCATTTGTACAGATCTCTTAACTTCATCATATTAGACTCCCCTCCAATTTATCTTTGATTTCTTCTAATTGATCCTCATCCGGAATATATTGGATGCGGATATTCTCAAGTGTTTCAAAGCCACAATCCTTAAGATATTGTTCTACTTGACCTATGCTTTGGCCTCCCCAGCCATAGGAACCGAAGGCCAATCCGATCCTGTCCTTAGGGGCAAGCCCCTTGAGGTAGGTCAGGAAGCTTGCGACATTGGGCATGAGATTATTATTCAGGGTCGGAGAACCAACACAAATATATTTAGCATCGATCACTTCGGTCATGATATCCGAAATATGATTGTTCTTGAGATTGAATAATCTTGCCTTATAACCTTTGCTTTCAAAGGCATTCATAATCGTTTCGGCGATGGTTTCGGTTGAATTCCACATTGTATCGTAAATGATAACGGCTTTTTTGTCTGTGGCATTAACGCACCATTTTTCATAGGCATCAATAATCGTTGAAATGTGGGAACGCCATACTACACCATGACTGGGAGCGATAATCTCCAGATCAAGGTCAGCCAGGGCACCTAATGCTTTCTTGACCTGAGCTCCATAGGGCAAGACAATGTTTGCATAATATTTTTGGGCTTCTTCCATGACGATCCCCAGAGGTAATTCATCGGCAAATCTCTCAGAAGAGGCAATATGCTGACCAAAGGCATCGTTAGAGAAGATGACTTTATCTTCCGGGATATAGGTAACCATATTATCCGGCCAATGAACCATAGGGGTATGAACAAAGGTCAAATTTCGTTTGCCGATATTCAAAACCTCTCCCATCTTAGCAACATGGAAATTCCAATCTTCCTTATAATGAGCGCGAAGGCCTTTCTCGCCGTTAGGTGAAGTCACCAGTGTTGCGTTTTGGGCGATAGCCATAATTTCGGGAAGACTTCCGGAATGATCCGGTTCAACGTGGTTAGAGATGATGTAATCGATATCGGCAGGGTCAACCACATCGGAAATCCGATCCAGCATCTCATCGATCAAATGATACTTAACGGTGTCGATGAGCGTGATCTTCTCGTCTACTATCAGAAAGGCATTATATGTAGTTCCCCTCTGGGTAGAATATCCGTGGAAATTTCGGATGTTCCAATCAATCGCACCTACCCAGTAGATACCTTCACTTAGTTTCACTGCTTTCATATTCTCACCTCATTTATATCTTTCTATATTTCAACTTTCCTTATCTTAAATCTTATAATAGACTGGATAATTTTTCAATATTACTTTGATAGAATAAATTATTAAATAAGTATTAATTTAAATAAATTACGAAGTTCAATTATCTATCCACTATAGAGAGTTAAGTTTTGAAATTATTTTATTGCTTTTAACTGTTTAGCACAGTTTTCACCTCTTGATCTGGATATCACGTGTGGTTATTTTTTGTTACTATTATGAGAGCATTTTCCAGGCAGTATTCAAAACATTCTTTCTTTTTTTGAGATGTTTGTTATTATGAAGTTCTACTTAAAAAATAAATATTATTTTGTAGTAAAAATCTGTTTGTATTATTTACAAATAATTCTAAATTTTGCGATATTTTTGTATTATAATTTAAGTAAATTCAAGAAGGAGGGATGGGTTATGTCGAAATCGTTAGTCAAAGACCTGTTAAAGAAACTAGACCGTGAGATACAGATCAAGAAGTTGCTCTCTGAATTGAATAATTATGTCAATCTTAAGGACTCGTTGACGGCTGTGATGAAACACTGTCAAGAAATATCCAATTGTGAAGCTATAGGAATACGATTAAATGATGGAAAAGAATATCCTTACTATACTTATGAAGGATTCCCACCAGCCTACGTGGTAAAAGAGAAGGGTCTCTGTTCCATGGAACAGGGGATTAAGAACTTTCAGTTTGAAGACGATCAAATCTGGTCAACTGTTTGTCTCTGCAGTGATATTATTAAAGGTAGGATCTCTAAAGATTACCCATGTTTTACGGCTAACGGAAGTTTTTGGACTAATCAATTGCCGGACATCATTGTAAAGAAGGGACAAAATCGTTTGTATTTTGGCTATAAATCTGTAGCCTTGATCCGCATTCTCGCTAAAGATGAGTGTATTGGCTTGATTCAACTCTTCAGCAATCACTCCCGATTTTCATTGGATATAATTCTCTACTTGGAAATGATCGGAACATATATCGGTGTGACTGTTTATAATAGTCTGATTTACACAAAAATGAAAGATACCCTTGATTCTTTAAGCAAATTGACACCTATCTGTTCATACTGTAAAAGAATAAATGATGAAGAAGAAAAATGGGTGGTGATTGAAGACTATCTTCATCGCCAAACGGGTGCAGAATTTACACATACCATCTGTCCCGATTGTATGGTTTCCTTATATCCTGAACTATTTGCAAAGATCGAAGCTAAATATAACGATGATCATGAAGATAGTTAGGTTAGAGTGTATGATTTCGGATAAGATGTGGTCAGTAACAAATAAGGATAGGTCGAGGTAATAATAGAATGAATGAAAAAGATAAAGGGAAAAAATTATAAAAATAGAGCAAGAAATTGATAAGGCTGTCGCGATAAAGCAAGGACTACCATAGGGTAGTCCTTCTCTAATAAGCGTCTCATAATTTTGTCACTAATCTAGTAACCGCAATAGATGAACTAATTCCAATATCCACGCTTGCATCAATCTGAGTGTTCTTTAATAATTTTTAGCTTCGACTTCAAAGTAAGCTTTGGGATGAACACAGACAGGGCAGAGTTCAGGTGCTTTCTTTGCTTCCAGGATATGTCCGCAGTTACGGCATTTCCAGGTTACTTTGTCGTTCTTGCAGAAGGCGGTATTCTGCTGGAGGTTCTCAAGCAGTTTCTTGTATCTTTCCTCGTGTTCCTTTTCGATCTTAGCTACACCCTCAAAGAGTCTGGCTATCTCGTCAAATCCTTCTGCCTTGGCTTCTTCGGCCATACGTGCATACATGCTGGTCCATTCTTCATTTTCACCGGCAGCAGCTGCTGCAAGGTTTTCCTTGGTAGTACCAATCCCTTTGAGCTGTTTGAACCAAAGTTTAGCATGCTCTTTTTCGTTCTCAGCGGTTTCCAGGAAGATCCCGGCAATCTGTTCATAACCTTCCTTCTTAGCGACGGAAGCAAAATAAGTATACTTGTTTCTGGCCTGAGACTCACCGGCAAAAGCTTCCCACAAGTTCATTTCAGTCTTTGTTCCTTTGAGATCTTTCATGTTTCCCCAATCCTTTCGCATTTCTATTTTTATTCCTGAAGTGCATTTCATACTCAACCTATATGAAATGGTAATATATCCGGTTGAATTTTTCAAGTATATTTTATAAGGATTACTATTTGCTAAAGATGATAAAAATCTATACTGCTGGTAAAAATCCAAATATTTAGGCCTGGCTTCGCATACACATGAAAGGAGACATAAGAAGTTTATTGGAGGATTGAAGAATGGTCTATAAGATTGCCGAAGCCATGCTAACCTTTGATTCTATGGAAAATGACAAACTCCAAAAGCTCTGTTATTTTGCATACGCTTGGTATCTTACATTTTTTGGGGAACGACTTTTTGAAGAAAGGTTTGAAGCCTGGGAGAGGGGACCGGTTTGCCCTGAGCTCTTTGACAAATATAAGAAATACCGAAAAAGTCCTATCCCCAAATCAGACATGGTATTGGAAGGAATAATACCAGATGGTGATTTAAAAGAATTCTTGAGAGCGGTCTATGACGCTCACGGACATCTCAAAGAGCGGGAACTCTTGCATCTGGCGTGTTCAGAGGAACCTTGGATTTTGGCACTGAAGCGAATGGATGAAGAAGGTGATAACTCGATCTATAACGATGACGATATCATCAACTGGAATACACGAAAAGTGCTTAAAGAGCTGAATAAGGAAAACATGTGTCTGGTCTTTGAAGTTTAGTCCTCGTACACAAGTCTCTAATTCAGTATAAAGAGGTTAGACCCATCCAATGATTCTGAAGATATGATCAAGGATCGTACACATGATTAGTCCCAAAATCATGGAATAGGATACAATACTGGAAGCAAATTGAGTGTCTTTCTCATATTCTGCAGAGAAAATAAGGCTCATCAGCCCAATAGGGGCGGATGCAGCCATGATCACAGTGATGCGATCCATAGAATTAGTTAAGAGAAAAGAGACAACCACACCGATGGCGAGGCCCAGAAGCATACGAAATGTAACAGAAAAAAGCACCAGCTTGATTTGCTTCAAAGTCGGTTGGAAATAGAATCCGAGTATGAACATGGGCAAAAAAACATTGACTTCTTTTAAGATAGAGAGTGGCTTTAGGAACATTTCTGGGATGGATAGGTCAAGTAATGAGATAATAAGTCCGAGAAAAAAAGCCCAAAGAGGTACAGACGCTAAGATTGGCTTAATACTGGAGAAAAGATTAAAATGACCCTTTCCATAGAAAATAAAGATGGCCTGGGCAAAAAAGTATATGGTAAAGGCGTTACCGATGTCATAGAGGACCACCCGGGTTAAACCCTGGTCTCCGTAAGCAAGGTAGAAAAAGGGTGCCATGAAAAGCAGTGTATTGGTGATCAAGGGAATGGTTACAAATACGCTTTCAGTTTCTGGAGCCAGTTTTAGCTTGCGGGCCAGGAGATAGAAGATTACGAACATTAATAGTTGGATAACGACAGCAACCAGTGGAATATAGAGTACATGGGCTATATCCTTGGTATTACTGGTCGATATCAGAATCGTAGCAGGCAGAGTAATGTTTATGATAAGGCGAGTTAGAATCTTTCCTGCATTTTCGGTATAAGCAAAATGTACTTTAAAGAGGTAACCGAGTATAAAGAAAAGAACCAATGGAAAGACGATCATGTTGGATGGGGTCTCCTTATCTTAAGAGTAGTATTATTATAGCTGATTGATGATAACATGAGTTGTTTTAACATGAGATAATTGCATATGATGGCTTTATTGTAACATTTCAAAAGATTGGTTGAAATAACTATACGGATCAAACAAGTAAGTTACGGACATTGAAATGTTTTCATTTCCATAATAGACACATTAAAACTTTGTACTTATAAAGGTGCGCTTCGCCTAACGAAACGATCGGAGTGCAGCTTTTTTGTTTTCAAAATTATATCAGATTCATCAAGGAGTGTGACTTTTGTCCTTTTAATAACAAACTAAAAAGACTAAGATTGAAATGTATTTTGGCAAAGGAGTGGCTTTTATGGACGGTAAGTGGTCATGGGTAAAAGCAGGGGTTGCATTAGGTCTGCTTAATATCATCATCTTCTTTTCCGGAAATCACTTAGGTACCACCACCTTTTATGCTCAGACGACGGGATATATCACCAACTTCTTCTTCCCTGAGTGGATACCGATCAGTGCATGGACCAAAGGGACATGCGGCGGAACGGCAAGCTTAGCAGTAGGTTGGCAATGGCTGTTCGTTCTTGGCATTTTTATTGGTGCTTTGGTGGCAAGGAAAAGCAACAAAGTCGTTACCCCAAAAGAAAATGTACCGGAGATGTGGGCACAGCGATTTGGTTCCAAACCTTCGACCCGTTATGTGGCAGCATTTATTGGCGGATTTCTGCTCTTATTCGGAGCCAGAATGGCCGGAGGTTGTACCAGTAGTCATGTCATCAGTGGGATGAGTCAGATGGCGGTTAGTGGTATTGTTTTCGGATTAGCCGTTTTTGCTGCAGGAATACCTACTGCCTTACTTCTCTATAAAGGAGGTAGTTCCAAATGAACAGTTTTATCGCTATTATACTCGGTATACTTTTTGGGCTTGTGTTACAACGAGCTGGTGCCCTGGAATATAACAATATTCTAAGAACCTTAAGGCTTATTGACATGCGCATAGCCAAATTTATGTTTCTGTCTGTGGGAATATCGACTATTGGCGTCTTTGCCATGCGTACGATGGGACTTATCTCTCTGGAAATCATCAACTATAATGTGATCGGTACTCTGGGTGGAGGGCTGATCTTTGGTGTGGGCTTTGCCATTGCCGGTTATTGTCCCGGCACATGCATCGGGGCTTGGGCCGAAGGCAAAAAAGATGCAGCTTATGTGGTCCTTGGCGGTATTTTTGGAGTTCTGGGATTCACGCTGATTCAGGGCAGCATTGGGTCGGCCCTGATCAGTTTTAATATTGGTGAGGTCATGCTAGCAGACTATATCCCCATTAACACTCTTGCTTTGGCAGCGATTTACGCTCTGGCCATTGGAATCATCGTCTATGCTGTTGATAAAATCGAAAGTGCTCTTCAGCAAAAGAAACCAATTCATCTTGATCCAAAGGCTGCTTCAGGCCGAAGTGTAGCCAAGTAATAGGAGGTTATAGGATATGTTTAAATCTAATGGCGAGAAAGCCCTTGCGGCTGTCTGTATGGTGTCTATTATTTTTATCAGTATGGTATTTGTTACCGGTATCGGTAAAGATGCCAATGCCTCAGAATCAATAGAACCGGCTGTCCTCAAGTACTTTGAACGGATGCCGGATGATCAATATCGCATGGGTGCTGAAGAATTGGTCCCACTGCTCGAATCAAATGATATTTTCGTTCTGGATATTCGCAACGCTTCCGACTATGAGAAGGATCATATCAAAGGAGCTGCTAATATTCCCTTTGCTGAAGTGGGACAAAACCTTGATCAGATCCCCAAGGATAAATTAGTTGTCCTTTACTGTTATACCGGACAAAATGGTGGACAAGTAGTTGCTGCCCTCAATCTCCTTGGCTATAACGCCAAATCGTTATCCGGTGGCTGGGGCGGTTGGGGAGCCTTAAGTGGCTCAACCCAAGAAACAGTGGAATGCCCAACCTAAAAGGGTATAGAGTTTTTCGTGTAACGAATATCTTATTGATCAATAGATGTTTTTTTGTCTCCTTCACATATATCCTAAATATGAAGCAAGAGAATCTTGCTTCTTTTTCTGTCTTCTTGTCTAATCAGTGTTCCTTTGGTAATATGAGTTCGAGGGAAGGCTGTGATCAGTTTTAAAAGAGTAAGCTATTCTAAATGATCTAAAGGAGATATTACTAAGATGATAAATTCAAATGACATAAAAATTGATAATATAAATAAAAATGATAAACTCAAAAAAAATATAAAGCCACCTATTATCATCATTGCTGTCTTACTTATGATTTTCCTTAGCTCTCCCTTGGCCTGGGCTCAGAACGAAGAAGTGAGACCAGAGACCGTGAGAGGTAAAGTTCTGGAGATTGCAGAAGATAAAGAAAAGCAGCAAGAGATTCCGGATACGGGTGATGATTATGAGATTACATATTATAAGGTGAAATTAAAAATACTCTCAGGTAAACACAGCGGTGAAGTGGTTGATGCTGAGCATGTCATTGATAAAAGGATGGTCTATAATCTTCAGGTCGATCAGGGAGATGAAGTGCTTATCTATTTAGAGGAAGATGATCAAGGGAAGGTCATCAACGCCTTCATCGCAGAGATTTACAGACAGAGGTACTTACTTTATCTGCTAATTTTCTTCTTGTTATCTCTTGTTGCCCTCGGAGGTCTTAAAGGTCTTAAAACGATAGTTACCTTAGGTCTTACTGCGGTAGCTGTGGTTAAATTTCTCTTACCCGGGCTCTTGGCAGGATATAATCCGCTATTGCTTACAGTTGGGATCTGTGCAGCTGTTACAACGTTGACATTATTTATAATCAGTGGTGTTAATCGCAAAACGCTCTCTGCTATTATCGGTACGACGGGTGGCGTCCTGGTGGCCGGCGTTATCGCTCTGATCTTTGGCAATCTAGCTAAACTCACCGGCCTTGGAGAGCAAGAAGCGCAAATGCTGATGTTCATCCCACAGAAAACGGGCTTTGACTTCCAAGGACTTCTTTTCGCCAGCATCATCTTAGGAGCACTTGGTGCCGTCATGGATGTTGGGATGTCCATAGCCTCCTCCATGAATGAGATCGAAACAGTAAAACCAGATATTAAGACTAAAGAACTAATTAAATCAGGCCTGAATGTAGGACGCGATGTTATGGGTACCATGTCCAATACATTGATCCTGGCCTATGCAGGTGCTTCAATGCCTTTGCTTCTGCTTTTCATGGCTCATGAGATTCCTGTTCATGAATTCCTCAACTGGGATATGATCTCGTCAGAGATTGTAAGATCCCTTGCCGGCAGCATTGGGTTAGTCTTAACCATCCCCTTGACAGCGGTTGTAACAGCTTTCTTCAGAGAAAAGAATGAAAAGAATTTTTGAAGGTATTAATATACATTTTAAAAGGAAAATAATTTAGAAAAATTTAACAGTAAATTATTATTTTTTGTAGAATATTTTACTAATTTAGATAAATTACCGTTTATTTTCCTATCTTATTGTTTTTATCTTATATTTTTATGAGTATAATTCTTTTTGGTCCTTGCGTTTTTTAGTAACTTGTTGTTGCTTGTTGTTATAAGGACAGGTGAATGAGTTGGAGAACGTACTAAAAGCTAATTTGGGTGTATTAAAAGAAGTTTCACGGATGATCTCTGATGAGACTAGTTGTAATATTATTATTTGTGGTCTTGATGGAGAGATCATCGAAGCCACTCTGCCTGAGCGGATCGGAAGAATTAATATGGGCTCCAAGCTTATTCTGGCTGGTGAATCGGATGAGGCCATTATTACTCAGGAACTGGAAGAGTTCTATCGGCAATTTGGTACAGATACAAGAACAGGCTATGACTATGTCATTAACGTTCTGGGGAAGCGAGTCGGCAGCTTAGGGGTAGCTGGGGAGCCGGACTTTTTAAAACCAATTGTGAGAATTGCGGCTAAAACGATTGGCTTCTATATTACTGAATATCTCAGAGAGAAAGAAAAGAATATTATCTTACAGAAAATGGCCAGTATTGCAGAAGACATTAAGCAGAAACCCTTTGATGAGATTAACTATCATATCTTTGCCGATGATATACGACATATCTCAGGAGCAAAGTACGTATTCTTTGACCTCTATGATCCTAAAGCTGAGATGTCTACCATCGTTGCAGTTGCTGCTAACCCAGATGATAATAAGGCAATCAACGAATTTATGGGTTTTAATATTCTGGGATGTCAACGAAAGAATGCGATAGTTCACCGACTTAATAATAATAGTTTAACTATCATTGATAGTATTGCAGAATCCCCTTGCAGCGTTGTGCCGGAGAATAAGTGTTCTGAGTTCCAACAGCATCTTGATATCGGTCAAGTCTGCTGCTTGGAGATTGCGCATGACGATAAGATGATCGGAGATTTTATCCTCTTTATGCCAAAAAGGCAGTACGTGCAGAATACCATCCTCGTTGAACTGTATGCAGCTCAGGTAGCACAGTTATTGATGAGAGCACAAGCTGAAGCAACTCTAAAAAAAAGTGAAGCAAAATTGAAAAAAACATTGAGTATTCTAGACTCTTTTTGGAAGCATAGCCCTAATCCGATCTGTATCATGGATCAGAGTGGAAGAATAATTAGGATCTCTCAATCGGGATCTGATCTTTTGGATAAATCACCGCAAGAACTGGAAGGCCATCAGGTAATTGACACCTTCCAGCCTATGTTATCTCAGGTTCTGATGGAAAGACTTAAGGATTTAAAAGATAAAAAAGAACCAGTTTGTTTCTCGGATGGGGTTATACTCAAGGATGGAGGAAACCGCTATTATGATAGTTGGGTCTTTCCCATCGACCATGATGACTCTTCTGAACTCTTGGGAATTGTTGCCCTGGATGTGACTGACCGGAAAATGAATGAAGAAAGATTGAAATACATTAGCCATCATGACTCTCTAACCGGCATACATAATCGCACGTATTTTGAGAAGGAAATTAAAAGGTTAACTGTCAGTAACGAATACCCGATCACCATCCTCTCCTTAGATGCAGATGGTTTAAAAATCATTAATGATACCATGGGACATGACCGTGGCGATATCCTTCTAAAAAATCTAGCGGGTATTCTACGAAGATCTTTGCGGGAGTGTGATATCCTGGCACGGGTCGGAGGGGATGAGTTTGTGATTATACTCCCCAGGACAGAGAGCAATACGGCTCAGATGATTGCAAATCGTATCAAAAACAATATCCAGGTGTATAATCAGGAAAATCCAAGTCTTCCTATCAGTATTTCTATTGGGTTATGCACAGTGGAACAGCCGGGTAATTGTCTGGAGGAAGTCCTGAAAAAAGCCGATGAACACATGTATCGTAATAAGCTCTTCCAAAAAGAAAGCAGCCACAGCCAGATCGTCAATGCTCTGATGGCAGCTCTTACCGAAAAAGAGTATATTGCACAGGGACATACACAAAGACTTTTAGACCATTGCATGAAGATGGGAGAACAAAAGAAGCTTTCGGACACAACGATGACTGCACTCGCCTTGCTCTCACAGGTACACGATCTGGGAAAAATCAGTATTCCAGATAGCATCTTATTTAAGCCGGAATCCCTTACGGATGAAGAATGGCAGATTATGCGTCAACATCCGGAGAAGGGGTATCGGATTGCGATGGTATCATCACCTGACCTAAAAGAAGTCGCTAACCTTATACTGACCCATCATGAAAGATGGGATGGATTGGGTTACCCTTTGGGATTAAAGCAGGAAGAGATACCGATCGAATGCCGAATCCTTTCTGTGGCCGATTCCTTCGATGCCATGGTCAGTGAAAGGCCTTATAGTGCTCCCAAGACAAAAGAAGAAGCAATAACAGAATTAGAACGGTGTGCAGGAAGTCAATTTGACCCTGAGGTGGTTAGACTATTCCTTCTGATAATGGACACATAAGCAGTGCAATCAGCCAGCAATTTAGCGTATTCGATTATAAAAGATCCGCCTTAATATTAACTTGTGACTATTATTTGGAAGTATCCTTAACGCTTTTAAGGATACTCTCTTATTTTATAATCCTATCTGTGGCAGGAACAAATACCTCTAGCTGGATAAAAACTTCTTATTGCCCGCCAGAATAAAGAAATATATTATAAAGATAAAATAGAGTTTAAAGCTTTAGCCGGATAGCTAATAGCATTAACTACCTAGATGATGCACTATAGGAGATAATAAGACGACATGATCTTAATCCTGGATAACTACGATTCGTTTACCTTTAATCTTTACCAATACTTTGGCCAGTTGGGAGAACATATTGAGGTTCTTCGTCCGGATGTTTGCACGATCTCTCGTATCAAAAATCTCCAACCAGAATTGATTGTGATTTCGCCCGGACCCTGTTCCCCCAATGAAGCGGTCCTAGCGACGGATGTTATTAAACACTTCCAAGGCAAGATCCCGATACTTGGTATTTGCCTGGGTCATCAAGCCATTGGCCAAGTATTCGGAGCAAAAGTCATACGAGCTAATACTCCGGTCCATGGTAAAGTTTCTAAGATCAACCATGATGAAACCGGGATTTTCCAAGGTGTGCCTAACCCCTTGCAAGTCACCCGTTATCACTCGCTGGCCTTACAAAAGGATACAATCCCGGATGATTTCATTATTTCAGCAGTAACGGAAGATGGACAGGTTATGGGAATACGCCACTGCACTTTGCCCATAGAAGGAGTACAGTTCCATCCAGAGGCGATACTTACCCAATATGGATTGCAGCTGTTGGCCTCTGCTATTCGGGATGCCCGTAAGTGGATAGAACAAAACCATAAACAAAACCATAAACAAAACCATAGGTATTCTTATCAAAGTGTGCATGATCAGACACAAAATCACGATTTAAAGTTGACTAATATACTGAGCGATCAAAAGATAAAGACAAAAGAAACAGTGGAAGGTTTTATCCAAGAACAACACTTAGAACCAACGATTGATATGAATGAAAGAAAAGTGATTTCAGACCACGGGGTTTGGCAGATAAGACCGCTAGCTGTTGTTTTAACCCCAAATGGGGAGGAGGCTGTTTATCCTCACCAATTCATGCAGGTGTTTAAAGAAGCGGATCTACCATTCTTTCTCGATAGTGGGAGTGGTTACAACACCTTGGGCAGATATTCCTACCTGGGTGCTTACCCCTTCATCTGTGTCAGTGCTTATCAGGAACATTACACTATTCGAAGTACCCACCATGAAGAGAGTATGACCTTCCAATACGGTGAGAATGCCCTTGCGGTCCTAGATAAATACTTGAACCAGTTCAAAGTTAGTGAACCCTCACCGTTCCCTTTTTGTGGGGGAGCAGTAGGATTTTTCAGCTATGATCTAAAGGATGAGATTGAAAAGTTACCCCCTGTCGAGAAAGATAAGAATGATTTGTTGCCATTGTGGAGACTGGCTTGGTATGACGGAGTTGTGATTTATGATCATGAAACACAGCGTTATTGGTTGGCTGCCTGCGGAATGAAGGACGATGGAGAATGTGATCCTGAGCTTGCCAAGAAAAGGCTGGAGAGCTTAGCTAATATTATTAACGATTTCCTGACCTCCTCTAAATTTCTTCCTGGCAGAATTTCGCCTTCACCATCCTTATCTGAACGTTGTAACAGTATGTCTTTGCCTTTTGCTCTGGTGGGCAAAAGCAAACCTAAAGAAGAATACCTAAGCGACCTGCAAAAGGTGATCGATTATATCTACGCTGGTGATATCTACCAGGTAAATCTCAGCCAGCGATTTCACATGAAATACGAAGGAGATTCGTGGGAGTTATACACTCTTCTACACAATAAGAATACAGCCCCCTTTGCAGCATTTCTTCCATATCAGGATTTTCAGATTCTTTCATCATCCCCGGAGAGGTTTATTCGGATTACTCCTGATGGAACCATCCAAACCCGGCCCATTAAAGGGACACGCCCTCGTGGGAAGGATTCTGAGGAAGATAATCGCATGGCCGCTGAACTATACAATAGTGAAAAAGACAAGGCGGAGCTTACCATGATCGTGGATCTGGAGCGCAACGACCTGGGGAGAATCTGTGATTTTGGAACTGTTCTGACCCGTCAACTTATCTCTTTGGAAAAATATCCCACAGTATGGCACTTAGCAGCGACGATCGAAGGCAGGCTGAAGAAAGAATTGAAGCCCAGTGAACTGCTTAAAGCCATCTTCCCGGGAGGATCAATCACGGGTGCTCCCAAAATAAGAGCGATGGAAATCATTGATGAGCTCGAACCCTACAAACGGGGGATTTATACGGGAAGCATCGGCTATATCGGATTTGATGGCAGCTGGGATCTCAATATCGTTATCCGTACCATTTTGCTGAAAGCGGGTACTGCCTATGTACATGCGGGGGGTGGCATCGTTGCTGACTCTATTCCTCAACAAGAATATGAAGAAACTATTCATAAAGCCGGTCGTCTCCTTGAGATATTGGGCGTTATTCGCGTGGAAGGAAATAGTCTTCCTAAGAAATATCCCTCGCGGGAAATAAGTTTGTTTGAAACAATGCGAATTACTGCTGAAGGTATTGAACTACCACTGTACCATTGGCAAAGAATGAAAAAAGGCGGAGAATTACTCGGGGTGGGGATACCTGATTTTCCAGAGTGGCTGGAAAAGATCCGGCTTGCAATAAAGCCATCCCCGACAAATAACTTATTACCCCTTCCTTATGCATTGCGTATCTCTGTTTCAAACCGCTTTAGTATAAATAACGCTGATGCTCAGGGATCTAACCAAGGATTTGAAAGCCGGACATTGGAATGGTCTATGACCACGAGACTCATCCCCTATACCTTGAAACAGTACGAACAAGGGGTTAAAGTTTTATTGCTTCCGGATAGACGTTCGGACCAGTGTCCGCTAACCTATATCAAATCACCGGATTTATTGGATACTGGATCAGCTTTAAGAGATACACAAGCTCAGGGGGCTTTTGAAGGGATCTGGCTTAATGCTAAGGGAGAGGTCATGGAAGGAACACGGAGCAACATCTTTTTTGTCAAAGATGGTGCTATCCATACACCATCTTTGCAGAGTGGTTGTTTGTCCGGAACAAGACGTCAGATCATCCAAGAGTTAGCCGATCAACTACAAATACCTTTCTACGAGGGGAATTATCGGCTTGAAGATATATTTGGAGCGAAGGAAGTCTTCTTAACCAATGCCTTAATGGGGATCATGCCTGTGACGGAGATCATATCTGTGAGGGAGATCGATAGAAGAAAATCCGGTCAGGAAGAGAGCTCGGTCACCAGAAGACTCATGTTTCTTTATCATGAATTCATTAAGATGAAAACCATACAGTATGATTAACGTTCTCTTGAGTTTTTCGATAAGCTTATTACTTTTTGTTACAATTCCATACAGATGATTCAAAGCTATACAGATGCTTCTAAACAATCATGTTACAAGCCTAAAAAGTCAAAAATGCCCTTGCCTAACTTAAACAAGAGAATTTTTGACTTTCATTAGGAGTGTTAAATTAATTGGATTATAATTCAATATTCTACAAATTTCCAACAAGAAAACAACAAAATCATTTTTTTTTGATAATTATACGTGAGGGAATAGGTTGTAAAAACTAGGACATCTGATTTTGTATAAAGTTATACACCTTATATACCTTATACAATAGTCATTATATAACGAACTAAATAATATCGTTTACAAGGTTATAATTTAGATACTGTCAACTTTTTTGGTGGCGATGACATTCCTGTCCAGGCCGAGGACATTTTCGATAATGACTTGCCCGATAGTGATGGGAGCTTGAAGGCTCACTTTTTTAATCTCAGCCATGACATCAAATATTCTCTCCTTCGGGATTGCATCCGACAGTCTGACACTGACTAAAGGCATATTCCCACCCTCGACCTTGACTGAGGTCGCAATATTTCGTTGTGGTGCGAAAAGTTCCTGCTGTACGTATTCACCACCGCGTGCACATAAAGAACCTTCGATTTCCAGAATGGTTCTGTCGCTATCCAATTGAACGTTGATCTCACAGCCGTTGGGGCATAGGATACACGTAAATACTCTATTCATCTTTAACAACTACCTTTATATTATTGGAAGATATGATATCTTCTTTTTTGATTTTGAGTTGGATCATTTCAGCAGGGAGTGCTTTTCTCATCTTTTTGGTTTTTATGACCGTATCACCCTGCATAATGGTAAGAATGACGTTCTTAAGAGGTTTCCTGACGCGTAAGGAGAGCAGGATATCTTGCTGACCGCTGATCCGCTGAGGAACAGTATAACCGACAAGCTCATCTGTTTCGATCTTCATATCACATTCAGACAAGGTATGGCCTTGAATATAGGAAGCTACTGCTTTAGCCAGGTTTTCCGCTTCGATGGAAACAAAGTCCACCAGATCATGAACATGGAGTGAATTTCCGGCTGCGAAAATCCCCTGGACATTGGTCTGATAATGCTCATCTACAACAGGTCCCTTGGTCCTAACGTCTAACTCCACACCAACCAGCAGAGATAATTCATTCTCAGGAATTAGTCCAACCGACAGAATCAGGGTATCGCATTCATATTCTTTTTCCGTACCGGGGATGGGTTTTAAGGATTCATCCACTTGGCTGACGATGATACCTTCCAGCCGTTCCTTACCCTTGATGTTGGTTACGGTATGGCTTAAATAAAGTGGTATATCGTAGTCATTCAGACATTGTTCAATATTCCGGGCTAACCCGCTGGCATAGGGTAATATTTCAAATACCGCAAGAACCTTGGCGCCTTCCAGGGTCATCCTTCTGGCCATGATCAGCCCTATATCTCCTGACCCCAGGATGACGACTTTTTTACCGACCATCACATTCTTAAGATTCACATAGGCTTGAGCGACGCCGGCTGTATAAACCCCTGCCGGTCTCGTCCCGGGAATACTGATAGCTCCTCTGGTTCTTTCCCGGCAGCCCGTTGTCATCACAATGGCTTTAGCCTTGAATTCTTTGAGACCTTCTTTGGAAACAGCCACAATCTTTTTGTCAGCAGAGATCTCCAGTACAGTAGTATCCGTAAGGTACTCGATGCCCAACTCTTCTGTTTTATCGATAAATCGGGCTGCATATTCCGGTCCACTCAAGGCCTCTCGAAATCGTGTCAGTCCAAAACCGTCGTGGATACATTGTCTCAATATCCCGCCAGGAAACTTTTCCCGTTCCAGTATCAACACATTGTGAATACCGAGTTCTTTTAAGCGTACTGCGGCAGCCAATCCTGCCGGACCACCGCCTACGATAATAACGTCCTTCTTGATCATCAGTCTCTAACCTTCCCTACAAACATATTTCCGTTCCTGCGGGCATAGCATATTTCTGTTTCTTTTTTACTTTTCTCCTCCATAAGGAGCTCAGTTATCCGTGTCTCGCAGTACCCACCCTGGCAGCGGCCCATCATGGCCCTTGTCCGGTTTTTGATACCAACTACTGTATCCACACCTAAGGGATTATGGATGGCCTCGAAGATTTCCGCTTTGGTAATGGTTTCACAGCGACAGATTATCTCGCCGTAGTGAGGGTTCTGAGCGATCAGTTCTTTTTTCTTTTCAAGACATTGCTCTTTGAATGGGAGAATTCCCTGGCGATAGGGATCGAAGTTTTTCTTCGCTTTCAAATCTTCCTTAGCTCCCATCATTTCGACTACACGACGCGCGATAGGGAGGGCACTTGTTAAAGCGGGAGATTCTAAACCAACCAAGATAATGGTCTGAGGCGCTTCCTCTCGTTCTTCGATGACAAAGTCAGCATAACCACCGACACTCTTTTGTGTCAACTTGGGCCTGATCCCTGCAAAATTACGAATGAAATATTCCCTTTTGAGATAGGGGAAAATTCTCCCGCCGTCTTTAATCAGCAGATCCTGGATTTGCTGGGTAGAGGAATAATTATCTATTTCCTCGATATATTCGGTGCTGGGACCTATCAGAATGTTGCCATGGATGGTAGGAGTGAGGTGGATTCCCAGGCCTCCCTCTTTAGGGTTAGGTACAGGATAAGCCGGTATCTTGAGATATTCACCCGCTTTTTGATCCAGGATGAAATATTCGCCACGGCAGGGGTAGATGGTATAGTCATCTATACCCAACATCCTAGAGATCTTATCAGAATGCAGACCTGCACAATTGATCACCCAGCGCGTCTTAAAAGCACCTTGGGTTGTTCGCACATCATACCGATATTCCTTCCTGACGTCCGCTGGCGGAGTACCTTCATTTGCACTTCTATCGATTGCTGTCACTTCATGGTCAAAATAGAATTCAACACCATTGTGATGCGCATTTTCAGCTAAAGCTACCGTATAGATAAAAGGATCTAAGATACCCGTGGCAGGAGAGTACATCGCGAATTCACCATCAACATAGGGTGCTAATTCTTTAATTCTATCTTTACTGATAATCTCCAGTCCCGGAACACCATTTTTCTCTCCTTGTTCTTTGAGCTGAATCAGTTTAGCCTTATCTTCCTCGGTGAAGCCAACCACGACTTTACCGGTGCGTTTAAACGGAATATCCAGTTCTTTGGCGACCTGATCAAAGCCCAGGCAGCCTTCAACACAATATTTGGCCATTAAGGATCCAGGCTTATTGTTAAAACCAGCATGTAGTACACCTGAGTTCCTGGCGCTCGTCTCTGAACAGACATCCAGTTCTTTTTCCAGAACAGCGATCTTCAGGTCGTATCTGGCCATTTCCCGTGCCACTGCACTGCCTACAACACCAGCACCAATGATAATGACATCATAATTATGATTCATATTTCTACCCCCAGGATCTATTTAAACATTTTTTCACAAAGCTCTAAACTGTATTATATCAAAAGTTTTACCTGAATAATTGTCTTTTTGTAAAAATGTGTAGTTTTGGCAAAAGAATAATGAATACAAAATGTCTATAACGTTTTGCAGCTGAATGCTAAATGGAGTAATATAGAGATAGAAGCCAAGCTAACATCAATAATATTTCGAATTAAATTTCGAATCAAAATTCCAAACAAACTATCAGAATTAAACATGAATTTACTAATAATAAAACAAGCTGTCTAGACATAACTTAAATAATGACTTAATAATGCCAAGCAATTATTTCTGATTTCTGTCTAAGTACTAATACTCTGAAAAGAGGAAAGGATTGGGGACCATGAAAGTAATAACGCTTTTAGAAAATACTTCACAGCCAGGTTCTGCCTTAATTGCAAAACACGGCTTAAGTCTATATATAGAGACAGAGGATAAAAAGCTGCTCTTTGACACCGGACCGGATGCATCTTTCCTGCAGAACTCGCAATCCCTAGGAGTTGATTTGACAACTGTAGATATCGCAGTGATCTCCCACTCCCATTATGATCATGGCGGGGGATTAGAAGATTTCTTGAAGATCAATCAAAAGGCCCAAGTTTATTTAAGCCCCTATGCCAAAGGGGAATACTATGCCCGGCGGGCTGGAGATCAAATGGTGTATATCGGCTTAAACCATGAAGTTCTGGAGAGATACCAGAACAGAATTCACTATATTGATAAGAATATCGTTATCTCTCCTGGAATCACCCTTTTGCCCAATACCGAGCATTCCACCTTTAAACCCAGTGCCATCCTCTATAAGAAATGGGAAGGAGTTCTGGTCGAGGATACATACGATCACGAACTGATCATGGTAATCCAGGAGAAAAACCCAGCAGGCAAAGAAATCTTGCATGTCTTCACGGGGTGTTCCCATAACGGGGTTATTAACATGGTACTGTCTGTTAAAAAGGATTTTCCGGATCATGAGATTCAGACCCTGATCGGGGGTTTCCATCTCATGAATACGACCACGGGTGGGATGAAGGAAGATGAAGCAACCGTCCTGGGAATTGCCATTTCTCTTCTGAAATCTGATATCAATGCCATCTACACTGGTCACTGTACCGGGTTGGAAGCCTTACGCATACTTGAGCAAGTCTTGGAAGATAAGATCAGCTGCTTAACGACGGGTAGAACCATAACGGCCTGATATAATATCTATCATAGGTGTAGATTACCTGGCTGTCCATATCATTTGGAAAGCTATTATACATTAAGTACGACAACAATCCTGAAATAATTAGACTTGGTAAGAATACAATATGACCAAAGAAGAATCCTTAGATATTCGATTGTATATTTGGAAATTAGGAGTTTAAGATTTTGGACTGTATAGGGAGCATTTATTCTGTCTTCTTCTTTCGAACCATCTGATGGTTCTTTTTTTATTGAATAAGTTCCAATTTTTATGCAAATATCCCCCCATAGTGGATTGTATGCCAAAAGTCGGATGATTTATAATGACAGAGGCAATATGCTTTAGTTAATTAAATTATCGCTGAACCAAAGACAGGTTTTTGAGAGTGTGGTATCAAACTAAAGAAAAGTAAGCATAAAAAGTTTAGAGTTAAAATAGTCTTGAGTCCAAGTTTTTATGGGCGTAAGCACACGTCCAAAGATAAGGAGATGTTCTTACATGAATAAAAAGATAGTTGCGGGACTAACCATTTTATTGATGTTATTGTTGACGGTCATTAGTGGCTGCGATGGGGAAAGTAAGCCTAAGCCTGCTCAGAGTCAGCAGAATAAGGACGAACTGATCGTGGCCATCTGCAACGAACCGGAGGATGGATTTGATCCGGTCATGGGCTGGGGACGGTACGGTTCTCCTCTTTTCCAAAGCACTTTATTAAAAAGAGATAAGGATCTCAATATTGTCAGCGATCTGGCTGCCACGTACGAAGTCAGTAAAGATTCGCTCGTATGGACTGTTAAGATCCGGGACGATGTCAAGTTTTCGGATGGGACACCTCTGACTGCAGAGGATGTTGCCTTTACCTTCACCACTGCTGCTAACAGCGGATCGGTGGTAGATCTGACCAATTTAAAAAGTGCGGTTGCCACTGACAAGTCGACGGTTGCCTTTACCTTAATAAAACCGCAATCCACGTTTGTTAATCTGTTAATCTCCACCGGCATCGTACCAAAGCATGCCTATAATGAGCAATACTCGCAAGCTCCTATCGGTTCAGGTCCGTTCCAATTTGTGCAGTGGGATAAAGGACAACAGCTGATTGTGGAAGTGAACCCTGAATATTACGGCCCAAAACCTTATTTCAAAAAGCTGACTTTTCTTTTCCTGGGAGAGGATGCTGCCTATGCTGCGGCCAAATCCGGCAATGTCGATATCACCACCATCCCTCCAGCCTTGGGCAAACATCAGGTCGCGGGTATGAAGTTAGTGGCAGTACCCAGTGTGGATAACAGAGGGATTATGTTCCCAGTGGGGAAAGCTGGGGAGAAAACCGCCGATGGCAAACCGATCGGCAACGATGTCACTGCTGATATCGCCATCCGTAAAGCGATTAACATTGCTATTGACCGCCAAGCCTTAGTCGATGGCGTATTGGAAGGTTTCGGCACACCGGCATACACGGTGTGTGACGGTTTGCCCTGGTGGAATCCGGATACCGTGATTAATGATAACGATATGGAAGAGGCTAAGAAGATCCTGGCTGAAGGTGGATGGCAGGATCAAGACGGCGACGGTATTTTGGAAAAAGATAACCTTAAAGCGGAGTTTAATCTTATCTATCCATCCTCAGATCAGACCCGTCAGTCTTTGGCCATCGCTGTTGCAGATAAGATCAAAGAGCTTGGGATTAAGATTAACGCTCAGGGTAAAAGCTGGGATGAGATCGGGCAGATGGTTCACTCCAATGCCGTGCTCTTTGGCTGGGGAAGTCATACTCCTTTGGAGATGTACAATCTTTACAGCACTTCAACAAGAGGTTTCGAGTGGTATAATTCAGGATTCTACAGTAACCCTAAGGTTGATGAATACATGGAAAAGGCCCAGTTGGCTTTAAGTGAAGAGGAAGCTATCGGATACTGGAAAAAAGCTCAGTGGGATGGCCAGACAGGTCTGGCTTACCAGGGAGATGCTCCTTGGGCCTGGTTGGTTAACCTTAAACATCTGTATCTAGTTAATGATAAACTGGATATCGGAACACCGAAGATAGAACCTCATGGTCATGGCTGGCCTATTACCGACAATATCGCCGAATGGCGTTGGCAATCATAAATAAAGCTTTGTAATTCGGTTAATGATTATATGGAAATCGTCTTAGTGTATTAGATTAGGTGAGACATTCTTAATACGTAGTCCCAAGGAGAAAACCATTATTATGCAAGTCCGCAGTCTGATTCTGTTCATTACCCATAAGTTAATCCGCATCGTTACCCTTCTAGCTGCCCTGTGCCTGATCTGCTTCTTTCTTATTAGCAAGTCACCGATCGACCCCGTTCAGGCTTATGTCGGAGCCGATATGCTCTTAGTGGGACCTGAGCAGTTGGAAAATATTCGGGCCTACTGGGGGCTGGATCAATCACCTCAAGAACAGTTTCTGCGTTGGCTGGGAGCTATCGCTCATGGCGATTTTGGTGTGTCCTCCATTTATCGCCAACCGGTACTTGAGGTCATCGGTGAAAAATTTCTGGCTTCTCTCGCTTTGATGGGGGTAGCCTGGATTTTGTCCGGGATCTTTGGCTTTGTGTTAGGAATAGTCGCTGCAATGAAACGGGAGACGTGGCTAGACCGGATCATCAAATGGTATGCCTTAACCCTGGCATCCACGCCAACATTCTGGCTGGCCCTTTTAATGTTAATAGTCTTCTCTGTCTGGTTGGGCTGGTTCCCGTCAGGAATGGGAGTTCCGGCGGGAGTTCTGACCGAAGAGGTTACGCTTATCAGTCGAATGAAGCATTTAGTCCTGCCTGCCTTGACGCTTAGTATTCTGGGGGTAGCTCCTATTGCCTTGCATACGCGTCAGAAGCTCATTGATGTTCTCAACAGTGACTATGTCTTATTTGCCCGAGCCCGGGGAGAGAATTCCCGGACAATCTTAAAGAGGCATGGTTTGCGTAATGTAGCCTTACCTGCGATCACCCTTCAGTTTGCTTCCTTTAGTGAACTTTTTGGCGGAGCCATACTCGCTGAACAAGTATTCTCTTATCCGGGCTTGGGTTCAACCATTACGGCTGCAGGCTTAAGAGGAGACGTACCATTGCTTTTGGGTATTGTTATTTTTAGTGCGCTGTTTGTCTTTGCGGGTAACCTCATGGCGGACGTTATTTATCGAATCATTGACCCCAGTATTAAAGAAGGAGCAAGTGTATGAGTGAAGCGAGTTTTCCTTTAAAGAAAGAGACTTCCGGCAGATTCGTGATGCTGAACCGCCGACAGCGAACGCTCTTAGCTACTTTTTTCGTGGCTTTTTTGTTGCTTTTGGTGTTAGCGGGAGGATTTGGCTTAAGTGAGGAACGCATCGTCAGCAACCTGGAGATCAGGAATCTTCCACCGTCCCTGGAGCATCCATTTGGGACAGATTGGCTGGGACGCGATATGATGACCCGAACGGCTAAAGGACTGACCTTGAGTATCGGAGTCGGAATGCTGGCTGCTTCGGCCAGTGTCCTGATTGCCTTAATTCTGGGAATGGCTGCAGCAACCATGGGGAAAAGAGTGGATGCATTCATTTCCTGGTTGATCGATCTCTTTCTGGGATTGCCTCATTTGGTCGCATTAATCCTGATCGCTTTCACTTTAGGTGGGGGAATGAAAGGGGTTGTCATCGGTGTAGCCGTGACGCATTGGCCTTCCCTGACGCGTGTCATCAGAGCGGAAGTCATGCAGCTGCGTTCCACCGAGTATGTTCAGATTTCCCGGCGTCTGGGGAAAAACAGGTGGTGGATTGCCAGCAGACACATCCTGCCGCATATCATTCCCCAGCTATTTGTAGGACTTATTCTCTTATTTCCTCATGCCATTCTGCATGAGGCGTCTATTACGTTTCTTGGATTTGGTCTGTCTCCACACAAACCGGCCATTGGAATCATCTTGTCCGAATCCATGCGTTACCTTTCGACCGGAATGTGGTGGCTTGCTTTCTATCCGGGCTTGGCTTTACTCGTTGTTGTCAGGGCTTTTGATGTATTAGGAGATAATATTCGCCTGCTGCTTGACCCGCATAGCGTCCATGAATAAGAGATACACTTCGAGAAAGGGGAGATAACCATGTCATCCGGACAACCGCTATTAGAAGTTAAAGATTTGTCTGTTTCCTTTATCCAGTACGCCGACGGTTTAAAGCAGAAAACTCTGAAGGTTATCACCGGCCTCAATGTGTCTGTAAACGCAGGTGAGATTCTGGCGATCGTCGGTTCTAGTGGCTCAGGCAAGAGCCTCTTAGCTCATGCTGTACTCGGTATTCTCCCTGGCAATGCCCTTGTTGGAGGAACCATTCATTATCAGGGTGAAAAACTCACACCCGAGTGGCAGACAGTCCTCAGGGGAAAAGAAATAGCCTTGATTCCTCAGTCGGTCAATTATCTGGACCCTTTGATGCGAGTCGGGAAGCAAGTCCGTTCAGGAATTAGGGGAGTCAAAGAAGCGAGAGCCAAGGATATCCAACGCCAAGTTTTTCAACGTTATAAACTCCAGGAACAAGATGAAAGACTCTATCCCTTTCAACTGTCGGGAGGGATGTTACGACGTGTACTCGTTTCCACGGCAGTGGTCAGTGAGGCGGAGCTTGTCATTGCCGATGAGCCCACGCCGGGCCTTCATCCGGAAGTGTTAGCAGAAACTCTGCAGCATTTCAGACAATTGGCTGATGAAGGCCGAGCAGTCGTGTTGATTACCCATGATATTGAAGCTGCTTTACAAATTGCCGATCAGATAGCCATCTTTTATGCAGGGACGACGGTTGAAATCGCTCCGGTAAACGATTTTACGGCAGGGGGAGAAAACCTGAGGCATCCTTACAGCAAAGCATTGTGGCGGGCTCTCCCTCAGAATGGCTTTGAACCCATTCCAGGTACTCAGCCGTTGCCAAGCAGCTTGCCTGAAGGATGCTTATTTGAACCGCGCTGCAGCTTGTCAACACCTGAATGTCGTCACTTTCAGCCTGAGGCCAGGGAACTGCGCCAGGGGATTGTGAGGTGTATACATGCTTCTTGAGGCTAAGAATATCCATTTCCGTTATGAGAAAGGACCATGGATTCTAAACGACATCCATCTCAGCCTTCACACTGGTGAAGTGGTTGGATTAGCCGGTCCGAGCGGCTGTGGCAAAAGCACATTGGCCCGGATCATGGCCGGTTTTGAAAAACCCTTGCAAGGGCAGGTTCTGCTAGAGGGCAAACCACTCCCTAAAACAGGCTATAACCCTGTGCAGCTCATCTTCCAGCACCCCGAGAAAGCAGTTAACCCGCGCTGGCCAATGAAAAAAACCCTCTATGAGGGTTGGCAGCCGGATGAAGAGATTCTCGAGGAACTGGAGATCGGTCGGGAATGGCTGACCCGCTACCCAAATGAGCTGTCGGGAGGAGAACTCCAGCGATTTTGTGTGGCAAGAGCACTTGGCCCCCAGACCCGTTTCCTGATCGCGGATGAGATGACGACCATGCTTGATGCTATCACCCAGGCCAAGATCTGGCGGGTGGTTCTGGAGGTTGCCAGAAAGAGAGAAATCGGAATTCTGGCTATCAGTCATGAAGACCATCTGATAAAACGGATTGCGGATCGAATAGTGCATCTTTAAGCTGCACTATTTTTGTTTAAGTTGCTAACTATAGAGATATCTTTATAAAAATGATTCAAGTAACTCTTTAGGATTGGCATTTTGCGAAAATCTTAGAAGTGTAATTTAACAGATAGAGCTAGTGAAATTAATAGATAGAGCTTAAGAATTAAACCGATATCCCGTCCCCCACAAGGTTTCAATATACTGGGGATTAGCCGGATCTTTTTCGATTTTCTTCCGGATCTTCTGTATATGGACAGCCACTGTCGCGATTTCTCCGAAGTACTCCTCATCCCAGATACGGTCAAAAAGCTGTTCTTTACTGAATACTATATTGGGGTTGGAAGCAAGAAAGTAGAGAAGTTCATATTCCTTAGTAGTTAAGATGACTTCTTTGCCATTGACATAGACTTTACGGGAAGAAGGGTTAATCTCTAACCCTTTGTGACTGATGAGCTCGACTGAAGCCTTCTTTCCGGTGAGGCGTTCATAACGCTGGATATGCGATTTCACTCTGGCTACCAGTTCGGCTGAGCTAAACGGTTTAGTCAGATAATCGTCAGCCCCGAAACCCAGTCCTCTGATCTTATCGATATCTTCGCTTTTGGCGGAGACGATGATCAGGGGAACTTCAAAATGGCTGCGGATTTCTTGGACGATCTCATAACCATGTTTACTCGGCAGCATCAGATCGACAATAATCACATCGTAGATTCCGGTTAAGGCTTTTTTTAAGCCTTTTTCTCCATCCTGGGAGATCTCTACCTTATAACCATTTAACTGGAGGTAGTCTCTTTCCAGTTCGGCGATATGAACATCATCCTCAATGATCAGGATTTGCTTCATGATTCAAGCCCTCCTCCGGTAAGTCCTGGCAGCATTACGGTAAAACAAGTACCTTCTCCGACAGTACTATCAACCTGGATACTTCCGCCATGGGCCTCTACTAATTCTTTGGCAATGGAAAGACCCAGCCCGGTACTCAGCAGATCCTTGGTCCGCTCACTGTCAATCCTGTAAAAGCGATCGAAGATTTTTGGGAGCTTATCTTCTGGAATACCAGGGCCGTTATCCCGAATGTCCAGGCAGATCAACTCTCCTTTCTTATACAGAGAGGTTTGTAAGCTCAGGTTTTTGCGAGGACCATATTTGACAGCATTACTGATAATATTCCGTATCGCCTGGTGGATTCTTTTTCGGTCAATGCTGACTATCTCGTCCTTACCGGTGAGGTCCGTATATTGAAACTTTAAGCCCTTTTCTTTAAATTCGAAGCTGAACTCGGCCATCAAATCTTCCATGAAAGCATGGATAGGCAGGTTTTCCCGCTGGAACTCCAACTGGTTCATATCCAGTTTGGAATAGAGGAAGAGGTCATCAATCAGGCGATTGATATAATCAGCGTTTTTACTGATGATATGGAGGTACTGTTCCAGCTTTTCCGGGGATGTTACCACCCCTTCCTGAATAGCTTCAATATATCCTTCGATTGCACTGATCGGTGTCTTTAAGTCATGAGAGATATTGGCGATGAGCATTTTGCGGTTTTCTTCGTAAGCCAGCTTCAGAGCTTCATTTTCCTGTAACCTGACGGACATATCGTTGAATGAATCGATTAGAAAGCCGATTTCATTGTAGGTGGTATTATCGATCTTCACATTGTAATTGCCTTTGGCTATCGCCTTAACCCCTTCCTGTAATTGCAGAAGCGGCTTATAGATGCGCTTTTCCAGATGAGTCATCCAAATAATAAAGAAGATCTGGGTAACAATAAATATCCCTAAAAGAAAGGTCAGGATCTTATTGATTGGAAAGCGAAATATGAGATAGAGCAGGAAAATGATGACCAGAAAGAAGACAGGGCGCAGGAAAAGAATGGACTTATGAGAGAGATTGACTTCCCTGCTGTGATACCGATGCATGTAATGCTTGTTGGAGTGAAGGATATCATGAACAGAGTGAAATTTATGTTCATGTTTGAGACGACGCCTTTTTTTACAATCCATAAGTCACCTGCAGCCTTTTTCATCATTATAACCCATTATTTGGAGAGATTAAAACAGTCACACGGCTTATGTGCCCAGAGAACTTAGGACGCAGGCCTAAACGCTTCTGCAATTATTAGACTTGTTAGCCTTTATCGCCTGATAGGAACAGACTTTCAGGCAACGAAGACAGCTGGTACATTGCTGGGGATTCACTAAACGAACATGGTGATGAGATAGAAAACGGATGCTGCCGAGTACGGCATTAGGACAAACCTCAATGCATTTGCCGCAATTGTGGCAAATTTTGGTGTTGATCGCGATATCTCGTCTTTAGGGTTCGCTTCCTGGGGAGGATTAAGGTGGAGCACATCTCTTTTCCCTAATCTGCCAAGGTGAGATCGGCTTTTAACTTCAGGGTGTGGTTTTCCTTGTTTTCATCAACCTTGGTCCCACTAAATATGATGTTAATACACTCCACAGCATAGTCCTTATTGACCAGAGCAACGAGAGTCAGGCTTGGGTTCTCAAGATCATGGAATTCCTGCATCAGGCAATGCTTATGGAACTCGCTGTATTCAGAATGCTTACCACTCTGATCATTAAACCGGTGGGAGAATTTTGTAGGCAAATTCTTCGGCAGCTCATCCATAGTCAAGGTAATACGGTAAGATTGATCAGCTTGTTCTTCAACCTCTGTTCTATTAAGGATATCGAGAGCAAAGGAGAGCATAGAGAAGATTCCTCTCAGGCCGCCATGTTCGTGGCCGCAGGGAAGGGGCTGGTCAAAATGCGGATGTTTTCTTTTAAAAAAATGACCGTGGCTGTGGCAGTGCACTTTAAATCCTTCCGGATGGGTGAATTCTGTACTGCTCTCATGTTTGAAGCTTTTTCCTTCGTAATTCATATCCGTTTTGATGTTGGCTTTGGTTAAGCCGGTGCTCAAGTTTTTGGTAAAAGAATTGTCCATTTGGAATACCGTCACTTGATCCTTGGCACAGTCGACCTGGAGAGTACCATTGAATAACTCTTTTTCCTTCATGGTTTTGGTAATGTCGTGCAAAAGTTTAATCTTGTTCATCAGAACAACCTCCTTGTTTTTCATTGAGGTTATTCTAACCAATAACTTTAAAAGCTTTATAACCCAACTCTAAAAATTTTATAAAAGAGTATAAAGAAACAATGTTGGCCATTAAGATCAATTGAAGTAAAACAATACGTAGAATTTAGGGGGCAAAAGCAATAGGGCACTGAAGTGACGACCGTCATTTTGCAGGGCCTCTTACATTTGGTAATATAGAGTTAACGCTAAGAAAAGTAAAGAAAGGACAGAAGAGGAGTAAGATATGGATTTTCGGCAGATAGAAGCGTTTGTCTTTGTTTATCGCTTACGTAACTTTTCGCGGGCTGGCGATGCCCTGTTTCTGACCCAGCCAACGGTCAGCAGTCACATTAACAGCCTGGAAAGTGAACTTGGTATGAAGCTGTTGGACCGCTCCAGCCGGGATGTTACCCCCACAGAGGCCGGGGATATCTTTTATCAATATGCTGTCAATCTGCTGGAAACAAGGGATAGTGCCATTTGTTCCTTAAATCAGTACAGCAGCCGGATCGAAGGCAGGCTGGAGATTGCGGCATCCACTATCCCCAGTCAGTATCTCCTGCCCAGGATTATCAAGGGTTTTCGGGAAATCTATCCTAACATTCATTTTATCCTTCATCAATGTGATACACGGGAAGTAATCAGAGACCTCCAGGAGAAAAAATACCAGATCGGAATTGTGGGGACCCATCTGGAAGATGATAAATTGGAATATGACATTTTGTCCAGTGATAAACTGATCTTGATATCTGCTAAGGACAAAGAGACGGATAACAAGACAATGTCCAGAGTACCACTGGAAAGTCTTCAAGATAAACACTTCATCATCAGGGAACCCGGCTCAGGAACCAGGCAGGAGTTCGAAAAGGAACTAAGGAATAAAGGGTTCAATCCGGATACCTTAAAAATTGCTGCAGAGATCAACAGTATAGAGGCAATTAAATATGCTGTGAGAGAGGGTTTAGGGGTCTCGGTGGTATCCTCCCTCAGCGTGGAAGACGATATTAAGTTAGGACTTATCCAAGCTTATTCCATAGAAGGATTAGACCTAGAGCGATGCTTTTACCTGGTGACTCACAAGAACAGGCCACTGTCACCGTGTGCAGCAGTATTCAGGGAATATATTCTCAAATACTATCATGACTTAATATCGTGAAAGTCCCAAAAAAGGATAAGGCCGTTTCCTTATAGGAGACGACCTTTTTCTATGGAAAAATTGATTCTGAAACATTGAATCTGTTGGTTCATGGTCATGATACTTGCCTAAGCATCATGTATCGTCAGCTTATGAAGCGCATCAGCCGCAAAGCGAATTTGCTCTTTGGTATTGAAGTGGCTGAAGCTGAAGCGTACAGTGCCATAAGGGAATGTACCTAAGGTCTGATGGGCTGAGGGAGCGCAATGCAGACCGGAACGAGTCATAATACCAAAGTCTTTATCCAGTCTATAAGCGATATCTCCGTTGTCCTTATCAGGAAAATCCAACGATACAACAGAGGTTCTCCCCTCAATCCCTTTGATACCCACCACTTCGATGCCCTTGATATCGCTTATTCCTGTAAGAAATAACTCGGTTAGGTTCATCGCTTCTTTGTGGAGATTTTCAATACCTTCCTTTTCAAGATAGGCCAGGGAAGCGTGCAATCCATAGATTCCCGGGATGTTTGGAGTTCCGGCTTCAAACCTGTCCGGCAAAAAGGGAGGGATTTCTTCCCGATCCGATAAACTTCCCGTACCTCCCGAAAAAAGAGGGTCCATTTTCATCGCCAGTTCAGGACTGATAAGAAAACCTCCGATTCCTTGTGGTCCCAGAAGTCCTTTGTGACCGGTGAAAGCAAGTCCTGAAATGTGCGATTCCTTGAAGTTAATATCCAGCGATCCTGCCGTCTGGGCACTATCCACAATGAAATAGATTCCATGTTCCTTGCAGACTGTCCCAATCTCCTGGACTGGGAGAATAGTCCCGCAGACATTGGAAGCATGGGTGAGAACAACCATCTTGGTATTGGCCTGGATGGCCTTTTTAATATTCTGAGGCTGAATCAATCCCTGGGCATCCGCTTGAACGCGGGTAAAGCTAACCCCTTGGCCTTTTAGTTGGATCAAGGGACGCATCACAGCATTGTGCTCCATCGAAGATACGATACAATGATCTCCTGGTTGGAGGATTCCTTTCAAAAAGATATTGAGAGATTGGGTAATATTGAGGGTAAAGATGACATTTTCAGGCTCATCAAAATGAAAGAGACGGCAGAGAGCTTCTCTAGTCTCAAACACCGTTTCTTCTGCGGAAATGGCCTGCCCATATACACCTCGGTTAACACTAACCCCCACATGTTCCAGATAATATTTCACTGCATCCGCTACCCCCGGTGCTTTGGGGAAAGAAGTAGCGGCCTGATCAAAATAAACGGTTGACATAATTGACTCCTTATAAATAGATTCAAACTCTATTTTACTATAAACGCACCGAATGGAAGATAGAAATAATCGATAGTTGCCCCAGAACGTATTGGTAATCGCAATGATTCATTAGCATTGTTTGGTACTATAATAGTTAAGTACTTATTATTAACGATGTAAATAAATATGTGAGGTAGGAGGTTAGAGATTTGGGTGAGAAGAAAGGGATTATCTCTGCAGGCATAGTTGTCGGTCTGCTCTCGGTTGTCCTGGTGCAATTCGGAAACCCTGTGAATATGGGGATTTGTATTGCCTGTTTTATCCGTGATACAGTGGGTAGTCTGGGATTCCACCGGGCTGAAGTGGTTCAGTATATCAGGCCGGAGATTCTGGGGATTGGTCTGGGAGCATTCCTGATGGCCTTTGGCAAAAAGGAATATCAGGCCAGAGGAGGTTCAGCCCCCTTTACCCGTTTTATTCTAGGGATGGTTGTCATGATCGGAGCCTTGATGTTCTTAGGATGTCCACTGAGGATGGTTCTTAGACTGGCAGGAGGCGATCTCAACGCTATTTTCGGTCTTTTGGGTTTCGTCGGGGGAATCCTGATCGGGATTCAATTTTTGAAGAACGGTTTTACGTTAAAAAGATCCTACAATTTGGCAGCGGTCGAGGGGTATCTCTTTCCGGCAGCTAACATCGGACTTGTCATTCTGTTATTAACAGCACCTGCATTTATCTTTTTTAGTGCTAAAGGCCCCGGAGCTTCACATGCCCCAGTACTTCTGGCGCTGGCTGCTGGATGTATCGTGGGAATGATAGCTCAACGAACCAGGCTGTGCATGGTCGGAGGAATCAGGGATGTCATCATGTTTAACGATTGGTACCTGGTTACCGGTTTTATCTCTATCTTTGTGGCAGCTCTGATAGGCAATATTGTGGTTGGAAAGTTTAACCCGGGATTCACCACTCAGCCTATTGCCCACACAGATGGTCTCTGGAATTTCCTGGGGATGGCCTTAGCAGGGTGGGGCTCGGTCCTCTTAGGGGGATGCCCGTTACGACAATTGATCCTGTCCGGTGAAGGCAATATCGATTCCATCGTTGCCGTATTAGGTATGGGTACCGGTGCAGCTTTTGCGCATAATTTCGGGCTGGCTTCTTCTGGCCAAGGTCCTACATTCAACGGTCAAGCAGCTGTAATTATCGGATTCATTGTGACCCTTATTATTGCCTTTCTAAATCGTGAGAAGAGTACTGAAGTACGTATTAAAGGAGGGGTTGATATTGACTTACCCACTCATTGATGCCAGAGGAAGATCTTGTCCGGAACCCGTGGTATTGACCAAGCAAGCTTTGGGCAAAGCACCAGAACGTATCGAGGTACTGGTGGATAATAAAACAGCACAAGATAATGTTTCCAGGTTTGCCAAGATTGCAGGGTACCAGGTCCAAACAGAACAAGACGGAGCAGATTTTCGGATCATCTTAAGCAGGTAGAATCACGTGGGATATTTAGCCACTTTTTACACTCATTCGGGAGCGGTCAAGTATAAACGGTACCTGGAGAAGTCAGGGGTTCAGGCAGAGAATATCCCTGTCCCCCGTAAATTCAGTTCGAACTGCGGGATTGCCGTGAAGTTTACAACCTCGCAAGATATCCGAACACTTATCAGTGACGAGATAGAGAAAGTGTTTTTGCTCCAGGACGGAAAAGATATCCTGATTTATGACAATGATGCTACTCAAGGATTAAACCTTAAATAAGTCTTGTTTTTGTTGGATAAACATTTAGACCAGATGGAATACCGTCTGGTCTATTTTGATACCACATTCCTTATGGGTTTATTCAAATTAATCTTTCAAAAATGAATATTCACATTAAAAATATAGATATTTTTATTAAAATTAGATGCTTATTTCTTGATTGGATCTAGAAATCTACGTCTTCTAAAAAGTCTTCTATTAACGTCTTAAGGTAGCGATAAGCCGTTCGGGATAACGCAGCAAATCCAGTGCATCATGGATATCTTTAACCAGGACATCAGCAGCCATTAGACAATGACCTGAACAGCCTTCAGTGCCTAGAACCACGATCCCCAGATCGGCCTTTTTCAGCATAAGTTGATCATTGGAGCCATTGCCAATCGCTACTATTTTCCGGTTGGCAAATCGATCGAGATAATCTGCTTTCTCCTGCGTATGGTTCCTTGTCTTCAGGACCTGAACCTGGATAGGTAATTCCTGACACTGAGCTGTTACGGAACCAAAGGTATCGGAGGTGACAATATGTATTTCCAAAAAATCAGATAACATAATTAACTTTTGCCGGACAGATTCCAGCAATTGGCCATCTAACGCGATGGTGCCGTTATAATCTAGGATAAGGACTTCAAGTCTGAATGAGTAAAACCCGGGTATCGTGATTTCCAGCATGGAAAACCTCCTAATTCAGAAAGTCTAAGCGAATATAAACTCCAATTTGGCGTCTAATCCATTAAAGTAATATGAAGATGCAGTCTCATGATTTTTGAAAGTAATGTTCTTAGTTATTGCTTTTTCTTCAAAGAGATAAATGCTTACTTCTCGATTCAATGGGTTTACGATCCAGTACTCCTTAATACCTGTAGACATATAAAGATCCAGCTTCTTAACCAAGTCTCTTTGACGGGAGTGTTCTGAGACGATTTCAACAACCACATGGGGTACACCAATATAGTAGTCTCTTTCATCAAGATGTTTCTCGATATCGCAGATAACCATTAAGTCAGGCAGGACAACGTTAATACTTTCATTGTTCCTCCTGAGTGTAATTTCATAGGGTGATATGAAAGGTCGGCAGGTGCTTTCTCTAAAGCGAGTATAAAAGAGGGAGTGAAGCTTACCAAGAATCATTTGGTGGTGGACATCAGGTGCAGGGATCAGATAGATTCCCTCATCGATGTATTCGTATCGCTCATCACTATTTTCATTAAGTTCCAGAAATTCCTCATAGGAGGCTTTACATAACATATTACACACTCCTTAATTAGTGTTATATCCATGGGAGAACTGCGAAAAGAAAAAAACTGTTAATAATCTAGCGACCGTGCCACAGAGTATTGAGGTTAATGGATAATTCTTTGAAATCCGGATGTTCAATGATATCTTCGTCCAACCCTGTGGCGACTAAGGTATACAGTTCATCACGTAAAGCGAAGCATTCTACTGTCTTCTCCTCTGGGTTAATTATCCAATAATGATTAACTTTTGCCCTTTGATAGATTTGCAATTTTTTAAGCCTATCTTTGCGGCTGCTTGACGGAGAGAGGATCTCAACGACAAGGGTTGGTGGACCATCGATCCGGGCTTCGAGGATAGTATGTTTTTGCTGACTGGAGATATAGAGGATATCAGGCTGGACAACCGAAATATCACCAAAAGTAACGTCTAAAGGTGCATTAAATACTTCCCCTGCAGGGTCAAACTCCCAGATATAATCTTCCAGAATCCTTTGTAACCGGCGTGAAACGCGTTGATGCATCACATTGGGAGATGGCTCCTTAACCAATATGCCGTCCAGGATCTCATAGCGATAGCCAGGTTCTTCCGGCAGCGTTAGATAGTCCTGGTAAGTAATTTTTCGAGTGGACTGTAGAGTATAGCCAGCGACATTTTCTTTAACCGCATAAGGGCCAGAGTTCTTAACTGAAGAATCCGACAAGGCTTTGATGACATCCTCAAGTCTGTAACGGTATTGTTTATTACCCAATTGAATATAGGGGATTTTTTTATCCCGGGTGTATTTCCAGATCGTTTCCACAGAGAGATTCAGATTCTCCGCCAGAATCTGAGCAGTCATAAGTTCTTTTTCTTGACTCATTGATAATCACCTCAAACTTATTGTATAAGAATAAACAGGCAAAATCAACTAGTATATTAATAATTAAACAATAAAAATAAACTAAAGTCAAATAGAATAAACCAAATATAATATTTTATCCATAAATGCTTATTCTGAATTCAGTTGGCATTCAAAATTTGCATTACACGACTATTTTAATAGGCTTTAAATGTTGCATTATCATGATGAGCTACATTATGGTAATGAAAGTTATCGCTGAATATGAGTAGTGTCACTCTTCACTGGGAAAAGTAAGGAGAGTTTATAACTTACACCATGTAAAATAAGGAGTGAAGCCCGTGAACCAAACGAAAATACCACAGCAGGTTTTCCCGCCTCAGCACCAAAATAAACAGCCTGGACTGGAAACTTTGATGAATCCTTGGCCTGTTTTTGAAAACCAGAACTATGTCGCCAGTGGCAAACTGGAGGGCAAAGTTACCCTGATCACCGGCGGTGACAGTGGAATCGGCAGATCAGTCGCTGTCCTCTATGCCAAAGAAGGGGCAGATCTCGCCATTATCTATCTGAATGAGCATGAAGATGCGCAGACCACCAAGAAGCGGGTTGAAGAACTTGGACGTCAGTGTTTGCTCATAGCAGGTGATATTGGAGATGAGGCCTTCTGCCAGCAGGCAGTACAGCATACCATCCAAACTTTCGGACACCTGGAGATCCTAGTCAATAACGCTGCTGAAGAAGTAGCTCAGAATTCCATCCTGAATATTACCGCCGAGCAGCTGGAAAAAACCTTCCGCACCAATTTCTTCGGGATGTTCTACCTGAGCAAAGCTGTGCTGCCACATCTTAAGGCTGGTGCAGCCATTATCAACACTGCTTCGGTTACAGCTTATAAAGGCAAAGACACTCTGATCGATTACTCCGCTTCCAAAGGAGCCGTCGTCGCTTTCACCCGTTCCCTTTCCGAATCACTGGTAGGGCAGGGAATCAGAGTCAACGGGGTAGCCCCCGGTCCGACCTGGACACCCCTTATCCCATCGGCTTACTCTGCCCAGGAAGTCTCCACCTTCGGCAGTACCACGCCCATGAAGAGAGCCGCGCAGCCCGTGGAGTTAGCTCCAGCTTATCTATTCCTGGCCTGTGACGGGAATCCTTACATGTCAGGTCAAATTTTGCATGTTAATGGCGGAACAATAGTGAATGGGTAGAAATTATAAGATTGAAATTTGTTGTAAATAAATACCTGTTACAATATCATTATCTTAGTATAATTCAGATGCTGAGGATATATGATGTCTGTAACAGATTATCGCTATCAGGTCAAACCTAAAAAAGCGAATAAAAGTGGGCTGATAATAAGTTTTATCAGCCTTCTTTGTGTACTCTTTTTGCTTTCTTTCATCGGCTTTCTCTATGCCCCATTTCAACCATTCATCTACACTCGCAACCTTTGGGTAACTACCGCCATGACCACGTTAAACCATCAATATCTGGCCAAGTGGTTCTTCAGTGAGCAAAAGATCAAAGCGATCATGGATAATAATAAGGTGGATTCACTGGATAACTCCACTCCCACCCTGGTTAATTCCGAGCGCATTACGCCCTCCGACCGTATAGAGATGATCGAGGTCTATGGCAAAGGCTTTAAAGGCTATCTTCTTAATGTCAGTAACCCTGCCCGAGTCAAAGTCGCAGTAACCAGTCATCTCGGAGTCAGAGGCGAACGAGCGGAGGAAATTTCGGACAGAACCAGAGCCATAGCCGTCATCAATGGTGGTGCTTTCAGTGACCCGGAAGGAGAAGGTTTTGGTGGAACCCCTTTGGGAATCGTTATTGCCGACGGTCAGATCGTGCATCAGGGCGCTCAGGGATCCTATGAGTTAGTCGGTTTTAATCAGGAAGATGTCCTTGTCCTCGGCAGATATACCTTAAATGAGATCAAGGACATGAAAATCCGTGATGCCGTTTCCTTTGGCCCCTTTCTGGTGGTGGATGGAAAATCAGCCATCACCCAAGGCGATGGGGGATGGGGTATCGCACCTCGCACAGCCATCGGCCAAAAGAAAGATGGTACCGTCCTCATGCTGGTCATCGATGGTCGTCAACTGGGATCGATCGGAGCCTCCCTGAAAGATATCCAGGACATCATGCTGGAACACGGAGCCATCAATGTGGCTAACCTGGACGGCGGATCTTCTACTGTGCTCTATTATCAGGATCGAATCGTTAATTGTCCCTGCAGTCAATATGGGGAGAGGTATGCACCGTCTTTCTTTATTGTGAAGTAGGATAACTTCAAATAGGATAACCCCTACCCGTTGATAGTCTGAGGGTGTTGATAGTCTTAGAGTAATTTGGTATACTCAAACTGCTAGATAATTTAAAATGTGAAGAGATCGGAGTTGGAAAGATGCGTCATTTTCTTGCTAATCACTAATTGATAGGAGTAGTTGAGAAGACAGCTATCTGTTGCTGTTTTTCCCCTGCTCGATAGCAAGAAAGATTACCATCTTTAACTCTTTAGAAACTCCGGTGATAGAGTCATCATACCCAGGCATGTTTTGCGGTGGATGATGATACACTGTTTTTGAAGTATGCCAAAGGCTGTAAGAAGTAACTTTCTTGCAGCCTTATTTTTTGGGCTTTTATTACATTGGGATTTATTATTTAGTGGTTGACTGTAATTACCCAAATTTAACAATATCTTATTTTCAAATATCGAGGTGGTTTAGATGTCACTTATTAATATTTTGAATCTTACCTTTAGCTATCATACCAGCTATGACACGATCTTCGACAATGTCTCATTTCAAATGGACTCGGATTGGAAGCTCGGATTTACCGGCCGAAACGGCAGGGGGAAAACAACCTTCCTGCAACTCCTGACGGGGAAGTACGAGTATCGCGGAACTATTTCTTTCTCTGTGACGTTTGACTATTTTCCATTTGAAATCATGGACTCAAACCATACCGTTAACGATATCATGTTAGAGATCTGTCCGGAAGCTGAAGGATGGGAGATCGTTAAAGAATTATCGCTTCTGGCTGTACACGAGGAT
>CAYZDF010000003.1:0-94091 GCA_964477085.1 uncultured Gracilibacteraceae bacterium
CCTGACCAGAGGGCGGATTGTCTACAGATATAAGTAAAGGAAACAAGGGAGGGATTCCCAATGAAAGTAAGGCCTTCTGTTAAACCTATTTGTGAAAAGTGTAAAATCATTAAACGTCATGGTAAAGTGATGGTTATTTGTGAAAATCCAAAGCATAAACAACGTCAAGGCTAAAGTCGAGGTTTGAAGTGCGAAGTGTGAGGTTCGAGGTTCGACTTACTGGAAAGGCTTTGCACGGAAGAACAGAGATCTTCAAGAATTAGATTATCTTTAGCTCTATAGTAAGTTGTTATGAATTCTGTGGTAAAACATTTATTTAAAAAATTAAAAATTAATTAAAATTAAACAAAAAATTATCGAGCATCGAGCATCGAGCATCGAGCATCGAACAACGAAAATGGGGGTGTGACTCTTAGATGGCACGTATCGCAGGGGTTGATATACCTCGAGACAAGCGTGTTGAGATTTCTCTGACCTATATCTATGGTATCGGAGTTTCTCAATCCAATAGAATTCTGGAGAAGGCACAAGTTAGCCCTGACACCAGAGTCAAAGATCTGACTGATGATGAAATCGCCAGAATCAGGGAAACCATTGATAAAGGATTCATGGTTGAAGGTGACCTACGTCGTGAAGTGTCCCTCAACATTAAACGATTGATGGAGATCGGCTGCTACCGTGGCCTCCGTCATCGTCGCGGACTTCCTGTACGTGGACAAAGAACCAAAACCAATGCTCGTACACGTAAAGGCCCAGCAAGAGCAATCGGCGGCAAAAAGAAGAAGTAAAGGGGGGTGCACTTAAAGTATGGCACGTAAAGTTGTTCGTACGAGAAGAAGAGAACGCAAGAATATCGAAAGTGGCGTAGCACATATTAAATCAACATTTAATAACACTATCGTTACGATCACAGATACTACAGGAAATGCCATTTCCTGGTCCAGTGCTGGTTCGTTAGGCTTTAAAGGTTCAAGAAAAAGCACTCCGTTTGCTGCCCAGTCTGCTGCTGAAACAGCCGCAAAGGCTGCAATGGAACATGGACTTAAAATGGTAGAATGCTTCGTCAAAGGTCCGGGTGCTGGTAGAGAAGCAGCCATCAGAGCACTTCAGGCAGCCGGTTTGGAAGTCAATCTCATCAGAGACGTGACTCCTATTCCGCATAATGGATGTCGTCCACCTAAACGCAGAAGAGTATAAGGAGGTGTAAGCATGGCAAAATATACAGAATCCGTATGCCGTTTGTGTCGGCGCGAAGGGCAAAAACTGTTCCTTAAAGGAGACCGTTGTTATACAAATAAATGTGCGATTGATCGTCGTCCCTATGCTCCGGGTATGCACGGACAAAGCAGGGGTAAAAAACCAAGTGATTTTAGTATCCAGTTGAGAGAAAAGCAGAAAGCAAGAAGAATCTATGGAGTACTTGAGAAGCAGTTCCGTGGATACTTTGCTAAAGCTGCACGTCAACAAGGCATGACAGGGGAAAACCTACTCCGCTTATTGGAACGTCGCTTAGATAATGTCGTTTATAGACTAGGTTTCGCTTCTTCAAGACCAGAAGCACGTCAATTCGTTACTCATGGTCACATCACAATCAATGGTAAAAGAGTAGATATCGCATCTTATCTGGTTAGTATCGGTGAAGTGATCTCCATTAAAGAAAGCAGCAGGGACAATAATAGAGTGAAAGAAATGACGGAAGCTCTCAAAGATCGTGCTGTTCCTGCCTGGCTAAGTCTGGATGTCAATAATCTTACAGGGACTGTAATTAGCATGCCAGCCCGTGAAGATATCCAGATTCCGATTGAGGAACATCTCATCGTAGAGAAGTATTCACGTTAAACTTTTCCGGGAAAGAAGGTGCATTCCGATGTTAGAAATCGAGAAGCCCAATATCGAGTGTGTTGAGCGATCTGAAGACAATACCTATGCAAAATTTGTCATTGAACCATTGGAGAGAGGCTATGGTATTACATTAGGTAATTCCCTGCGTCGTATCCTGCTCTCTTCTCTGCCCGGTTCGGCAGTAACTTCGGTCAAGATTGAAGGCGTACTTCATGAATTCTCAACCATTCCAGGTGTCTTGGAAGACGTAACGGAGATAATACTCAACATCAAGTCCCTCGCCCTGAAAGGACATACGGATGAACTTCGTGTTCTTCGTCTGGAATGTGAAGGTGAGAGGATAGTCACAGCCGGAGATATCATAACAGGTCCAGATATTGAGATATTGAACCCAGATCTAAAGATCGCAACACTGGACAAAGATGGACGTCTTTTTATGGAAATGACGGTTGAACGTTCGCGCGGTTATGTTTCTGCTGAAAAGAATAAGAAAACAGATCATGCCATTGGTGTGATCCCTGTTGACTCGATCTTTACGCCGATCAATAAAGTCAACTATACAGTTGAAGATACGCGCGTCGGAATGATGACTGACTTCGACAAGCTGACTTTAGAAGTTTGGTCCAATGGCAGCATCACTCCAAAAGAGGCGACCAGCCTTGCAGCCAAAATATTAAGTGAACATTTAAGATTGTTTATCGGCTTGACAGACAACCTTGGTAACGTTGAAATTATGGTTGAAAAAGAAGAAGAAGCTAAAGATAAGATCCTGGAAATGACAATCGAAGAACTTGATCTTTCCGTAAGATCTTATAACTGTCTGAAACGAGCAGGGATCAACAGCGTGGAAGAACTGACTCAAAGAACTGAAGAGGATATGATCAAAGTTCGAAATCTTGGACGGAAGTCTCTAGAAGAAGTTGAAAATAAACTCAAAGAGCTTGGTCTCGGATTCCGTACGCCGGAAGATTAAACCTAAAGGGGGGATCACAGTTGGCATATCGTAAGCTTGGGATAAATATGAGCCGTAGAAGAGCAACATTACGAAATATCGTAACATCACTCTTAAAACATGGAAGAATTGAGACTACAGAAGCAAGAGCCAAAGAATTGCATTCCCTGGCCGAAAAGATGATCACGCTCGGTAAGAAAGGTGACCTTGCAGCCAGAAGACAAGCGATGGAATATTTATTGGATGAAACTGTAGTAAAAGAGCTCTTTGATAATATTGCTCCAAAGTATGCTGACAGGCAAGGAGGCTATACCCGAATCATGAAAGCGGGTTTCCGTCGTGGAGACTCAGCAGAAATGGTTCTCGTAGAGCTTGTCGACTAACAACAATTTATCGGTCAGGTTACTCCGGCAAAGTAACCTGGCCAGATGCCTCGACGACGCTTATTATTTCGGAGTGAGGAAATGCGTAACATCCTTCTGCGACTAGCCTATGACGGTACAAACTACCACGGATTCCAGCGCCAGCCTGAAGAACATGGGCGAACGATCCAAGGAGAATTGGAAAGGGTCTGGAAGAAGCTTTTTGCCGAAGATATCAAGGTTGTTACCGCAGGTAGGACTGATACCGGGGTGCACGCTCAAGGCCAGGTTGTCAACTTCAGGTCTATCGCGCGCATTCCTCAAGAGAAGATCCCTAAAGCCTTGAACAGTCTAATTCCTGAGGATATCAGGATCCTTGAGGCCAGGGACGTTTCTGAGGAGTTTAATGCCCGACTAAGTGCTAAATGGAAAAGGTATGATTACAGGATCGACAACGGGCGAATTCCAAATGTGTTTACAAGGTTATATACACTCCATGAGCCGGTGCCGCTAAACATTGATCAAATGCAGATGGCAGCCGCTTATCTGGAGGGAAAGCATAACTTTAAGGCTTTTGCCGCTGCCGGTTCTTCGGCCAAAAGTTTTGTCCGGACACTCTACCACTGCAAGGTTAGACAGCAAGGTGAGCAAATTACCATAACCTGTATTGGTAACGGTTTTTTATACAACATGGTACGTATTATTGCTGGTACTCTAATTTATGTTGGTAAAGGAAGATTCCAGCCTGACGATATCCCGTTAATACTTCAAAGTCAGAACCGCAAAAGAGCCGGAAAGACCGTATCCGCATCGGGACTGACGCTTTCATTTGTTAATTACGATGGTTTGAAGCCGAGTGCTGTATTTACCGATATTAAAGAGAACCATGTTGAAGAAGATTAAATGTTGACTTAAAGAGTTATTTTGGATAAAATTTTTAGAGTGAGTCTTTTGCCGAAACGTGAATGAGCCCCTCACGTAAGGTGATGAAATAAGATTGTTCCGAGAAGAAATATGGATTCGAACACAAAAATGGAGGGAAAAACATGACCACACAATTTGCGAAAGCCCACGAGGTGGAACGTAAATGGTATGTCATTGACGCAGCTGGTGTCCCTCTGGGGAGAGTTGCTGCAGAAGTTGCTCGATTACTCAGAGGTAAACATAAGCCCATATTTACACCAAACGTGGATACGGGTGATTTTGTGATAGTAGTGAATGCTGAAAAGACATTACTCACCGGTAAAAAACTTGACAATAAGATGTACCGTTGGCACTCAGGTTACCCGGGTGGTCTCAAAGAGATGACTTACAGGGTGCTGATGTCCAAAACACCTGAGAAGGCTTTGGAACATGCGATTAAAGGAATGCTTCCTCACAACAAGCTGGGAGCCCAGATGTATAAGAAGCTCAAAGTTTACAAAGGGTCCGAGCATCCCCATCTGGCTCAAAAACCCGAAGTATGGACAATGAAATAGGTTGGAAGGAGGTTAAAGCATGGCAGCACAACTTCAGTATCAAGGAACAGGCAGAAGGAAAAATGCCGTTGCCCGCGTTAGACTGATAGCCGGTAGCGGAAAATATAGCATCAACGACAGAGGTCTCAGTGAGTACTTTGGTAAGAAAACTCTTGAGATGATTGTTCAACAGCCTATGGAAATCACTGATACCTTAGGCAAATATGATCTCTACGCCAGAGTTCATGGTGGAGGAACAACTGGTCAAGCAGGTGCGCTTCGAATGGGTATCGCAAGAGCTCTTCTCAAAGCAGATGAGAGCCTCCGGCCCGTACTCAAACGTGCAGGCTTCCTTACCCGTGATCCTCGTATGAAGGAGCGTCGTAAATACGGACTTAAGAAAGCCCGTAAGGCTCCACAATTCTCGAAACGTTAATTTCGACAAACAACGAATCCCTCAAACACGCATGTTTGGGGGATTTTTCTTTAAACTTATATTAAATAACAATTAAATTATGACCGTAAAGGCTGTTTTATTTACTAGGTACAGTTTCTATATAGGTATTTTTTAATTAAATATCCAGCCAACAAGCCTCCAAACCCTGAGGCAAAAGCATGAACAAAATTTCCGCTTGCATTTTGTATTAAATTTAAATTTCTCCCTAGAACACCAAAAATGCAAAAAACTAATGCTTGGGTTGTCATTGATAAAAGCAATGATTTTATTGGAAAATAGTCTGTCCCCCATATTTTTGCACTATAATATATAATTATTCCTATCCATGATCCAATGCCTAGTCCTCCTAATATTCCAAGAAACCAATTTCCTTCTGGCATCCATGGCATACTCATAGCCTCTAGGCCAGATATATTAGTCAAATGAAAATGTTTCATAAGTTGTGTAAATAGCTCTATCGGAATTTCTGCTATAATTGTAAAAAATATAGCCAGAAGAGGTTTGTTATTCTTCATTTATAAACTTCCTTACAATAGATGTAGATATTTTATAGTATTTCAAAAAATCTCTAAAATACTCTGTGTAGACACAAAATATATAATATGATTTAATATTTATATTTTCTTAGGGCTTTTTATTCTAAGAAGGGAATGAAATACGCGGGATAGTTAGTCACCATTAACTCTCATAAGCTTCTACAAGACTCTGAAAGTAATACACCACATATGACACAAAAAAACCTAAAAGCCGTATAAAAAGCGGACTTCCAATTCTCAAAACGTTAATTTCGACATACAACGAATCCCTCAAACACGCATGTTTGGGGGATTCTTATTATTGTTGTATAACTTCTTTACTTTCTGAAGATGATAAAGATACCCAAGCATATGTATTCATTTCAAAGGTTAAAGGAGAATTCATGATCTATATAAAATTCATACCAATAATATATACGTTCATTTTTGCAGGAATTCTTGCTGTTTATGTTCCGAGATCAGAAATTCGAAAACTATCAGTTTATGGAATTACATTCGGAGCATTTGTAGAATTAATAGTGATTACTATAGGAATTTCAACAGGTTCATTTAAATATATTAACTACGAACCTTTTGGGTTATTTGGCATGCATTTTTTTGCACCAATTTCCTGGGCAATATTTTTCGTTTTATTCTTTTATTTTTTGCCTGACAAAAAAGTATATGTTTATATTTACGTATTCTTAGCTGTTTGTTATGCTATGTTATTTTGCCAAATGATTACAAAATTGGGTGTATTGAAGCTTGGACATGGAATAATTGATTCGATAGTACCTTTTGCTATTTGGTTTCCAGCAGTTACTTGGGGTTATTTAAAATTAACAAAAAATAATAAATAAGTACGTTGAGCACAACAAAAACAACGAATCCCTCAACTACGTGGCTGGGGGATTCTTTTGTTTAACTTACTTACTCAACTTTTATGAATGCATATTTTGATTAAGCATCTCCGCAACCAATATGGCTGGGAGAGATTTTTTATTATGGTAATTGTTAGTTTTCAGAGATATGCCGGTGAGTTGGTCTTGGCGGAGTTGTATTTGTAACTGGATTTGTATTAAAATGCAAGTCACTCCCAAACAAAGGAATTTTAGTTCTATCCGAATTTATTTTTATATCAGGGAAGATACTATCATCCCCAAATTTCGATACGCAGTAACCACATATTGAGCCTGCTACAGTATGAATCAGAAAACTGAATATTGGCGAATGAGCTCTTTTGGCCTTTGTATCCAATACTTCTTTATATATTAACCCATTCATGGCTAGCCATGAAAATGCATAAACTCCAATTCCTTTTAATATAGGTTTATCACGCCCAGTGGCTGATAATACATAACATGTTGAAACTCCCATAATAGAATTTGAAATATTGTTTACCAAAGCTGATACCATTTTGCCTGATAGAGTATTTGATTTAGATCTCTCAACAAATAGACTTGAGGCATGATTATAATAATAATCAGATAGCCGTAGCTTATTTGCTATTAAATCAAGTGTTGTTGCTGGAATTGTGGCAATTAAACTAGATATAATACCTAGCGTAATTCTATCCTTTATTTTTGTCATCTGATATTTCCTCCAATATTACGAATTAACATTATTCTTTCCATCAGTAGACAGAATATTGCTGGTAATTAAAACTTAAATTATTTACTGATAGCTTTAAAAATTTTACCAAAACAGTCTAGTATTTGATCTAGTTATTCGTAATCTAAAAGTCATTGGGGAAGCATCCAGGCATGTTCCGGAATCAATAATGAATGATTATACGGAAGTCTTTTTGGAAAAGCATGATAGGATTATCTTATAGCTAAAACAGAATAATCACTGCTTGATCCCCATAAATATTGATGAGAGGGGGTTTGAGCAATGCCTAAATTGACGAATATATTCAAGGGAAAAATTAAATTATTTGATAGTAAAACCATATTTAGTCTGGTTTTGGTCTTAAGTCTAATTGCCGTAGGAGGCAATTATCTTAATCAAAAAAATACTACAAGAATTATCAACGATGTTCCGGGATGGAGTTGGGTTCTTGGAGGAAAGGCTGTCCTTATCGACGCAGGCCATGGAGGCGTTGATCCTGGAGCAGTTGGGACAGCAAAGACTTTAGAGAAGGATGTTAATCTGGAGATATCCAAAAGACTTCAGCTTCTCTTCCATCAGGCAGGCAGCAAAGTCATTATGCTGAGAGAGGATGACCTGGATTTTGGGACCTCATCCAAACTGTTGCAGAGAAAGCGTGAAGATCTTGCCTACCGCATTCAGACTGCAATGGATTGCAAAGCTGATATCTATTTAAGTATTCATGGTAATAGTTTTCCTGATCAACGGCAACATGGCCCTCAGGTGTTTTATCATCCCAACTCGGAGGAAGGTAAGGACCTAGCTGAAAGTATTCAAGCGAGTTTAAATAAAGTTGGCACAAAAAAGAGAGCGGCTAAATCCAATCAAAGTTATTTCATATTAAAAAATACCGAGATGGTTGCTGTTACCATCGAAGTTGGATTCTTATCTAATCCGGAAGAAGAGCAAAAATTAACTCAAGCGGATTATCAGCAAAAGTTAGCCATGGCTATTTTTGAGGGTGTAGGTAATTATCTGTCCCAAGAACGCCCTGTTGTCAGCGATGATTAAGAATTCTTGCTTTGTAGTGTTAAGAATAGAGGGGAAATAGGAAGTTATCCCGAATATATTAGTATAATCTTAATTGATCATGGTGGAGTAGGGATGGAAGAACATAAACAATCAGTTTTAAAGATTGCAGCAACATTACATCGGGATATTTGGCAACTGGCTCTGGAAATCGGTAATAACCCCGAAGAAGGCTATAAAGAATATAAAGCCGCAAAGCTACTAACGGAATATTTGGCCAGTCACGGCTTTAGCATTGAGGCTCCCTTAGCAAGGATGGATACCTCGTTTTTGGCACGATTCCAAGGGCACTCACCCGGTATGAGGGTGGCTTTCTTAGCTGAGTACGATGCTCTCCCTGATATCGGGCATGGCTGTGGTCATAACCTCATTGGTGCGGCAAGTGTTGGAGCAGCAATAGTTTTAAGTAAACTGCCTGATTTGTATGGGGATATTATTGTTGTCGGAAGTCCTGCAGAAGAGACAAGCGGAGCAAAAGTAGCGTTGACTGAAGCAGGAGTTTTCAATGGTATTGATGTCGCGATGATGTTTCATCCTGGTAGTTGCAATGTTCCTGAGATTTCCAGCCTGGCTCTGGATGCCATAGAAGTCTCCTACTTTGGTAAAGCAGCCCATATGGCTGTCTCAGAAACAATCGGGATCAACGCCCTGGAGGCTTTGCTCGGCTTATTCCAAAAAGCCGAAAAACTTAAACGGAAATTGGCTAAAGATGAACGTATTGATGGTATTATTACCGAAGGTGGAAAAGCACCCAATATTGTTCCTGATAAAGCCACAGCAAGGTTTTACCTTAGAGCAGGAAAGAGAGAAAACCTGGATCGTATTCGTGGTAAATTTTTGGAATGCGCTCAAAAAGCAGCTCAAGAAACTCGTGCCCAGATGAGGTGGCGTTTCTATGAGTTCTCCTATGATGAGATGAGATCTAACTCTGCGTTAGCCCAAAGTTTCAGAGACAATTTAATCGCACTAGGTATCAGAGATATTGAATTTCCCCAAACTATGCTGGGATCAGTTGATATGGGTAATGTGAGCCATGTGGTTCCTGCCATCCACTCTTATTTGAGATTGGGAAGAGGGTTAGAGGTACCCCATACGTTAGAATTTGCCAAGGCTGCATTATCAGAGGAAGGGGAGCGAGTACTATCTTTAGCCGTAAGATCACTGTCGCTTACCGGCTGGGATGTCTTGACAGATAAAAAGCTCCAGGAAAGAATGAAGAAGGAATTTGCTACAAGTAAATAAATATACTTTGGAAACATAGTGTTCTATTCAAAAAACGAATAAAGTCAAAATAAACAATAGATAATACCAAGACTGAATACAATACAAATTCAGTCTATTCTTTTTGAGTACAATGAATTTAGAAAAGGATGAATAAGTAAAATTACTTATTGAATAATTATGCATGTAAGTGTATAATTATTTAAGCATTCTTTGTAGGAGGTAAAATTATGAAAGTAGGAATACTTGGAGCAACTGGTTATACCGGCCAGGAATTATGCCGTATCTTACAACAACATCCTGAAGCAGAAATTCAATATCTTGGCTCTTCAAGTTCGGCGGGCAAGAATATTTCTGAAATATATCCACATTGGCATGGAAGTCAACATGTCCTGGCAGCAGAAGAAGTACCTGAACTAGATGTGTTATTCGTTGCCCTTCCTCATGGTTTTGCTGCGGAGAGAGCGGCATCAATCCTGCAAAAGGGTATAAAGATCATTGACCTGGGTGCTGATTTTCGGCTTAAAGACTATCAGGAATACGAATTGTGGTATAAGACGAAGCATGCTAACCCAGAACTTTTAGGCCAAGCCGTATATGGTTTGCCGGAGTTTTATCGATCTGAGATAAAAGACAGTTCACTCATTGCTAATCCGGGATGTTATCCTACAGCCTCGCTGTTAGCCCTTATCCCTCTTTTAAGAAAAGGTTTGTTGAGACAGGATAGTATCATTATTGATGCCAAATCGGGCGTTTCAGGGGCTGGACGGGGAATAACCCAAGCGATACACTTCTCCGAAGTGAATGAAAACTTTAAAGCTTACGGAGTAGGTGAACACCGGCATACTCCTGAAATAGAACAACAATTGAGTCTGGCTTGTCAAGAAAAAGTCATAATTAACTTCACTCCTCATCTGGTTCCCATGACCAGGGGTATCTTAGTGACAGCTTATGCCCAAGTTCAGAAGGGGATTGAAGAAAATGATATCAAGGATGGCTTTGATGAGGCCTATCAAGGTGAACCTTTCGTTCATTGCTTGCCGCAAGGAACATGGCCGCAAACCAAATTCTCCTATGGCAGCAATCATGCATTTCTCCAATATAAGTTTGATCGACGAACGAACAGGATTGTCATCGTTTCCGTGATTGACAATCTAGTCAAAGGTGCTTCCGGGCAGGCGGTACAGAATATGAATATTTTATTTGGTTTCCCGGAAACGATGGGGCTCGAGACGAGGGGCTTATGGCCTTAAGAATGGTCGATAAAAGCTAAAGTTTTGAAAATACTTGAATTCATTTGAAGTGAGGAAAGAATGATGAATACTATCAAACCATGGAAATATATTAAAGGTGGAATCGCCAAGCCCAAAGGATTTCGTGCTACTGGTGTTAAAGCAGGCATCAAATATAAAGATAAATATGATGTCGCTCTGATTGTTTCTGATGTGCAAGCAAGTGCTGCCGGCATGTTTACAAAAAACGTGGTCAAAGCTCATCCGCTGGTCTTAACCGAAAGACATCTGGCGGATGGGAAAGCTCAAGCTGTCATCGTAAACAGCGGCAATGCCAATGCGTGTATGGGTGGGATCGGAGACAAGGTCGCTTGGTGTATGGCAGAAGTGACAGCAGCTGAATTACAGATCCCGATACAAGATGTTCTCGTATCTTCAACCGGTGTCATCGGCCAAGAACTTCCTCAGGCTAAAGTCATAGCAGGGATCAAAGACGCTGTACAAGAAGTCATAGCTCTGGAAGAAGAGTCAGACAAACTTATCGATCATTCTCACCAGGCTGCTTTAGCGATCATGACGACTGACACAGTTGTTAAGGAAGCTTCTATAGAGCTGCAATGTGCCCAAGGTCCGATTCAACTCGGGATCATGGCTAAAGGTTCAGGCATGATCCATCCCAATATGGGAACAATGCTGTGTTTTATCACCACTGATGCCCAAGTGGAATCCGCTCAACTTAAAGAATTGCTGAAACAAGCAACGGAAGAGAGTTTTAATATGGTAACCGTTGATGGTGATACAAGCACTAATGATATGGTCATTATCCTGGCCAACGGGTTATCAGGAATACGCCCTGAAGGAAAAGACTGGGAGAATTTTTCCGGGATGGTCAAAGAAGCCTGTTGTTCTATGGCTATTGCCATTGCTCGCGATGGTGAAGGAGCGAGTAAATTTTTAGAGATCAAGGTACGAGGTGCTAAGTCTGCTGACGATGCGAGAAAAATAGCTCGGAGTGTTTGTGCTTCTAATCTCGTCAAATCGGCCATGTACGGTGAGGACGCCAATTGGGGCAGGATATTGGCTGCAGCGGGATATTCAGGCGCATCTTTTAACCCTGATCATGCCGATATATTCTTAAACGGCCTCCAGGTAGCAGCGAATGGCCAAGGACTTGATTTCTCTGAAAATGATGCATTCGAACGTTTGAAAAACAAAGATATAACCATTGAAGTGAAACTCCAGGACGGAAGTGCTGAAGCTAGAGCCTGGGGTTGTGACCTCACTCATCAATATGTGGATATCAATGCCAATTACCGTACATGATGATTTCAGGGAAGGGATAGAGTGGATGAGATGATGAAAAATCTTGATAATGGAATAAGCAATTTGGATAAAGCCAATATTCTTATTGAAGCATTGCCCTATATTCAAAAATTTTCCGGATCAATCATGGTCATTAAATATGGCGGTCATGCGATGGTTGATAAGGACCTAAAAGAGAAAGTAATGCTTGACATTCTCTTGCTTCATACGGTAGGGATCCGGCCGGTGATCGTTCACGGGGGAGGCCCAGAAATCAATGCGATGCTCAAACGGGTTGGAAAAGAAAGTACATTTGTCCGGGGTTTAAGGGTTACAGACAAAGAAACCATGGAAATAGCCGCCATGGTATTAGTAGGAAAGCTGAATACCGAGATTGTATCTATGCTTAATGGATTTGGCGGTAAAGCTGTGGGTTTGAACGGCCAGGATGCCAGGCTTCTTGTAGCCGATAAGAAGCCTATGAAACTTGAGAATAAAGACGGATCAACCGAAGAAATCGATTTGGGTTACGTGGGTCAGATCAAGAAAGTTAATCCTGGTATTATCAGAAGTCTCTTGGATCAAGGCTTTATTCCTGTCATCTCCCCAATTGCCGGTGGCGAAGATAGTGAAAACTACAATGTAAACGCGGATACCGCTGCCGGTATGATCGCTGGTGCTCTTCAGGCAGATAAATTTCTTCTACTGACGGATATCAAAGGTGTTCTCAAAGATGTCGCCAATCCAGAATCACTGATCTCAGTCATATCACAGTCAGAAGTACCGAGTATGATGGATAATGGAATCCTTCAGGGGGGAATGATACCCAAAGTCGAATGTGCTGTGAATGCCTTGGAACAGGGTGTTGGTACTGTTCATATCATCGATGGAAGACAGCCTCATGCCATTCTCTTAGAACTGTTTACTGACGGTGGTATTGGAACCATGATTAATAAAGGGTAAGAAATAGTAGAATAAATTATAATAAATATCAAGTGCAAAATAGAAAGTAATAATATAGTGAAAATATGCATGAATAATGTTATTAAGACTCGATATTTTTATTTATAGTTGATTCTTAATTATTAAGAAAAACGAAAGGTCGTATTGTTGTTTTGCTGTATTGTTGTTTTATATTCGCATTAATGTTTTAGTATTAGGAAAGGTGGATGGATAGGTATGAATACGGAGCAAATCCTATTAGCGGGAAAAGAACATGTGATGAGTACCTACGGTCGTTTACCGATGGCTTTGGTCAAAGGCTCAGGTACGTATGTATGGGATAGTGAAGGGAATCAGTATTTGGACTTTGTAACAGGTCTTGCCGTTACTTCACTTGGACACTGTCATCCCGCTATCGTAGAAGTCATTAAACAGCAGGCAGAACAGATCCTCCATACCTCTAATCTTTATTGGATCCCTAATCAAGTAAGATTAGCTGAGATGCTGACGGATCATTCCTTTGCCGATAAGGTCTTCTTCTGTAATAGCGGAGCAGAAGCCAATGAAGGAGCCATAAAGTTGGCGAGGAAGTATGCCAAAGAGCATTTTGGTCAAGATAAGATTAACATTATATCCCTGAAAAACTCTTTCCATGGAAGGACCCTGGCTGCCCTGGCAGCTACAGGTCAAACCAAATATCAAAAAGGATTTGAACCTCTTCCGGTTGGGTTTTCCTATCTGGAGATGGATGACTTAGAGCAGATCGAAGAGGGTATAGATCAATACACCGCTGCGGTCATTCTGGAACCTATTCAAGGTGAGGGTGGTGTTTATCCTGTTTCTAAGGAATTCGTCCAGAAGGTTAGAGAAACATGTGACAAACATGGTGCTCTGCTGATCTTTGACGAAGTCCAGTGTGGTGTTGGCCGTACAGGTAAATTATTCGCTCATGAATGGTTTGAAGTCACTCCGGATATTATGACTTTGGCCAAAGCACTGGGCAACGGAGTACCAATCGGTGCGATATTAGCCAGTGATAAAGTAGCTGCGTCCTTTCATCCTGGAGATCATGCTTCTACATTCGGGGGAAACCATCTGGTGACAGGGGTAGGCTGCAAAGTCATGGAGATCATGAATGAAGAAGGATTTTTACAAGAGGTCGTCAATAAAGGTAACTATTTTGCAGGCAAATTACAAGAAATTGCTCAAAAATACGGACTTAAAGGCCTGGTCAGGGGTAAAGGTCTGATCTTGGGCTTACCTTTGGAAAAGAATGGACCGGAGATCGTGAGTTATTGTTGCAGTAAAGGACTTCTTATTAACTGTGTAGGTTCAACAACACTTCGTTTCCTTCCGCCGCTGACAGTCTCCATGGAGGAGATCGATCAGGCCTTAGCCATATTAGATAAAGCTTTTCAACACTATTTTTAGTCATTTATACCTAGAAATGGAGGGCTACAACTTTGCAGTGTGCATTAGTACTGGAGACGGGTAAAACATTCTTGGGAGAGTCCTTTGGTGCTGCCGGAGAAGCTTGGGGTGAAGTCGTTTTTAACACTGGGATGACGGGTTATCAGGAAGTGTTAACCGACCCCTCATACGCTGATCAGATCGTCTGTATGACATATCCTCTGGTAGGCAATTACGGAATCAACGAAGTCGATGATCAATCCCATAAAATTCAGGTGAGAGGCTTTATCGTTAAAGAGGCTGCCAGTGACCCCAATCACTGGCAGATGGAAAGCTTGCTTTCAGAAAAGCTGGCAGAAGCCGGTGTTCCTGGTATCAAGGGGATTGATACCCGGGCCCTGACCAGGCATATTAGAGAGTACGGGGTACTGAGAGGTGTCATTACCTGTGATCTATCCCAATTAGAAAAAATTAAAGCTGAGATTAAAGAATGGTGTAATCCGGAAAAGGCGGTTCCAGCCGTCAGTACACCAGAAATATATCGTCTTCCTGCGCTCGCTCAGGGGCTTTATGGGAGATACTATCATGTTGTAGCTATCGACTTCGGTATCAAAGGTAATATCTTACATGCCATGCAGCAAAAAGGCTTCAACATTACGGTCGTTCCTTATAATACAACGGTTGAAGATATCCTGGCTTTAAAGCCCGACGGAATCTTTCTTTCCAATGGACCTGGTGATCCCAAGGAGGTCAGGGAAGGGATTGAAACGATCAGAGATTTGGTCTCAGAGCGTCCGATCTTCGGCATTTGTTTAGGTCACCAACTCTTAACCCTGGCTTTAGGCGGCGATACGTATAAGCTTAAGTTTGGACACAGGGGCGGAAATCAGCCCGTACAAGATTTAAGAACTTCCAAAGTTACAATCACTTCCCAAAACCATGGGTATGCGGTTGATGCCGAATCCCTTCAGGGAACACCTTTACAGGTCACTCAATGGAACTTAAACGATAAAACAGTTGAGGGAATCACGCATCGTGAACTCCCTGTTTTTTCTGTTCAATATCATCCGGAAGCAGGTCCTGGACCCAGCGATTCCTTATACTTATTTGATGATTTTGCAGCACTCATGGCCAAGAATAGGGAAGGGGGTACGGATAACAATGCCACTTAATCCACTTTGGAAGAAAATAATGGTCATCGGCTCAGGGCCTATCATCATCGGCCAAGCCGCTGAATTCGATTATGCAGGGACACAGGCGTGCAAAGCACTCAAAGAGATCGGACTGGAAGTTGTTTTAGTCAATAGTAATCCTGCAACCATCATGACAGATGTGCAGATGGCGGACAAAACTTACCTGGAGCCTCTTCTGCCTGAAAGACTGGAAGAGATCATGCAGAAAGAACGTCCCGATGCTTTACTCCCTTCGCTTGGTGGCCAGACAGGACTGAATCTGGCTATGGATTTGGAGAAGAAGGGTATCTTAGGTAAATATGGTGTCGAAATGATCGGCTGTAATGCAGAAACCATCTACAAAGCTGAGGACAGGGAAGCTTTCAAGCAGATGATGCTGGAGATCGGAGAACCTGTGGCCAAAAGTGCTATCGTCAGTACGTTGGAAGAAGGGGAAATCTTTGCAGAAGAGATCGGCTTCCCCGTTATCGTTCGCCCTGCCTATACGCTTGGCGGAACTGGGGGAGGCATTGCCAGCAATCAAAAAGAACTGACAGAAATTCTTCACAGAGGGCTTCAGGCCAGTCCGATTACCCAATGCTTGTTGGAACAGAGTGTAGCAGGCTGGAAAGAGATCGAGTATGAGGTGATGCGGGACGCTAATGATAATTGTATTACGGTGTGTAACATGGAAAACATAGACCCCGTAGGCATACACACCGGAGACAGCATTGTCGTCGCACCATCGCAGACCCTCACGGATGTTGAATACCAGATGCTGAGAGCGACTTCCTTAAAAATTATCAGGGCTCTTAAGGTCAATGGAGGCTGCAATGTCCAGTATGCTTTAAATCCCGTTAGTCGGGAATATGTTGTTATCGAAGTCAACCCCAGGGTCAGCCGTTCCAGCGCCCTTGCTTCCAAAGCAACCGGTTACCCCATTGCCAAGATGGCTGCTTTGCTGGCTGTGGGTTTTACCTTGCCTGAATTGACCAACCCTGTTACGGGGCATACTTCTGCCTGTTTTGAACCGGCGCTTGACTATGTGGTGGTGAAATTTCCCCGTTGGCCGTTTGATAAATTTCCGGCAGCTGATAGCAGACTGGGAACCCAGATGAAAGCAACGGGAGAGGTCATGGCTCTTGAGCGTAATCTGGAAGGGGCTCTTCTCAAGGCTATCCGGTCTTTGGAAATCGGAGCAGTAGGGATCACCATACCTGAGGCTGGAAGTTGGACGGATATTGAGATTGAAGACAAACTGATGCATACCGATCATGAGCGGTTCTTTGCTATCGTGGAAGCTTTCCGACGGGATTGGACCATTGCCGAAGTTGAACAAAGAACTAGGATTGATCGATTCTTTTTGACCAAGATCAAAGAGATTGTAGCTCTGGAAAGACGAATTCAGAGTCAGCCACTTGAGATGGTTCTGTTGAAGGAAGCAAAAACTAAGGGTTTTTCTGACCTTGCCATAGCTAAACTCAGGGGCAGTTCGGAAATCGAGATTCGGGAGCAAAGACTAAAATCAGGGATTATCCCCGTCTATAAAATGGTGGACACCTGTGCCGCAGAATTTGCTTCAGCAACACCTTATTATTACTCTACTTATGAAGAAGAGGATGAGGTGAAAGTCAAGGACGGGCCTAAGATTGTTGTCCTGGGTTCCGGTCCGATCCGGATTGGTCAGGGAATCGAATTTGATTATTGTTCGGTTCATGCCCTCTGGGCCTTGCAACAAGCGGGAATTGAATCGATTATTATTAACAATAACCCGGAGACGGTTTCAACGGACTTTGATACCGGGGATAAATTGTATTTTGAGCCTTTGACGACTGAGGATGTTCTACATGTCGTGATGAAGGAAAAGGCCGATGGGGTCCTTGTCCAATTCGGCGGACAGACGGCCATCAATTTGGCTGAACCACTCAGTAAGGCTGGGGTTAAAATATTTGGCACATCCTTCGATGCTATCGATATCGCTGAAGACAGGGAAAGATTCGCTGAAGTTCTTAATGAGCTAGGAATTCTTCAGTCTGAAGGCCGAGCTGCAACCACTGTAACTTCAGCCAAGAAGATTGCTGAGGAGTTAGGGTTCCCCGTATTGGTCAGACCCTCTTATGTCATTGGTGGACGGGCTATGCAAGTCGTGTATAACCTGCGTGAATTGGAAGCCTATCTCCGTCAGGCCATCTATCTCTCACCCGAACATCCGATTCTTGTCGATAAGTACCTGGAGGGCAAAGAAGTCGAAGTGGATGCCATTTCTGATGGTGAAACCACAGTAATCCCAGGGATTATGGAACACATCGAGCGGGCGGGTGTCCACTCCGGTGATAGTCTGGCAGTTTATCCCCCCCAAAGTCTAACCATGAGCGAGATCAAACAGATTGAGAGTATCACCTGCAGGATAGCTAAACGGATGGGAGTTAAAGGTTTAATCAATATCCAATTCGTAGTGGTCAACAGCTGGGTATATGTACTGGAAGTAAATCCCAGATCAAGTCGGACCGTTCCTATCCTTTCCAAAGTAACCGGAATCCCGATGGTTAACCTGGCTGTCCAGGTATCCCTCGCTAACAAGTTAGCCGATATGGGCTATACCATGGGTCTTGTACCGGAAGTACCTTATGTAGTAGTCAAAGCCCCGGTATTCTCCTTTGAGAAGCTGACCAAAGTCGAAACATCGTTAGGCCCTGAGATGAAGTCTACGGGAGAAGTATTAGGGATGGACACCTGTTTTGCCTATGCCCTGGCCAAGGCTTTTGCTGGAGCCCAAATCAATCTGTCAGGAGAAGGAAGCGTATTAGTGTCTGTCGGCCCTAAAGAATTGCCAGAGGCTATGGCAATAGCCAGAGAATTTGATAAGCTTGGATTTAAGATCAAAGCGACGGGTGATTCTTGCCAGGCATTAGCCCTTTGTGGGATTGAGGCTGAGGAAGTAGATGAAGCCAGTGATGCCTTAAAAGATGCGATCCGCAAGAAGGAATTCTCCTTTATCCTCAGTACCCCAGCTAAAGGGAAGCCGACCGAACGAACAGGATATCTCCTGAGGCGACTGGCAGCAGAGCACCGTGTGCCCTGTTTCACCTCAATGGATACAGCCAGAGCGGTTATCAGAGCTTTACAGAAATTACGCTCTGACCTTAAACCGGAAAATATGACCTTGCAGGAATATTTAAAGACCACGGTTAAAATGAGTAACGTCGGCTAAGATTTAATTTACGGTATGGGTTGGGGCTAAAAACAACAATTAAATAACAGACCCTGGGTATGATATAATCATCACCTTGAGGTCTGTTTTTAATATGGCATTATTAAGGGCATGGATTAAGATGTCTGCTATACAATGTGGTAGTTATCGCTTTTTTAGACGGTCAACTCGCCCTTGAAAACAGTAACAGCTTTTCCATATAAATGTACGCGGTCACCTTGAACATGGACTTTTAAGGTTCCGCCTCTTCTGGAGGCTTGATAAGCATTAAAAGTATCTTTGTTTAATTTGCTCTGCCAATAGGGACCCAGGCAACAATGGGCTGAGCCAGTGACAGGGTCTTCTGAGATTCCAGAACCAGGTGCAAAGAAACGGGAAATAAAATCATACTGACCATCGTTCGCTTTAGCTGTCACGATCACCCCTCTGACATGGAGCTTCCTTAATTGTTCAAGATCCGGAGTGAGATTCTTTACTATTTCGGGGCTTTCGACTTCGATCAGGTAATCCATTTTATTGCTGCCAACGTAGTTAGCCTTAACCCCTAATGCTTCCAGCAGGTCTTCAAGGGGGATGGTTTCGATGATAGGCTTAGCGGGGAAGTCCAATTTTATCCATCCGTCATGCCAAGAGGCTCTTAGAATTCCACTCTTGGTTTGAAAGACAAGCTCTTTGTCTAAGGGCTGCAGGTTCTGCTCCCATAAGACATGAGCACTAGCCAAAGTGGCATGACCACAAAGATCGACCTCTACAGTAGGAGTAAACCAACGAAGGTTATAAACCTCACCTTTCTTATGTAGAAATGCTGTCTCAGAGAGGTTCATTTCCATGGCCAGGTTTTGAGCCCAATTAGCATCCAAAGGTTCGGTCAGCAAACAGACTGCTGCAGGATTGCCTCGAAACATTTGATCGGTAAATGCATCTACTTGAAATACTTTTCGTCCCACTTTAACCCTTCCTCCTTGATAACGTACGCGTGATTTCTCTATTTTAATATTACCATTCTTAACGTCCTTTGAGTAGGAGAGTATTCTCTAACCTTCCCCTAACGCAAGAGTCCTAAAACCTGCACTTGAGCTTTTCTGAAATTGGAGGTAGACTAGATGAGGATATTGATTACTCAGTTGGGGGAAGTTCAAGTGGATTATTCATATAAAGTTATCGAACATTTTATGTGTCCGCGAAATGTGGGAAATATGCCAGATGCTGATGCAGAAGGGACTTTCGGAGATATTCAATGTGGGGATTCTTTGACTATATATATAAAAGTTAAAAATAATGTCATAACCGATATTAACTATTTGGTATTCGGTTGTGCTGCAGCTGTGGCGGCCAGTAGTGCATTCTCTGTTTTAGTCAAGGGAAAAACAATTGAAGAAGCCAAGACCATCACTGGGAAGAATGTCGTTGAAGCTTTAGACGGATTGCCGGATTCCAAACTCCATTGTTCGGTACTGGGATCTCAAGCCCTTCATAAAGCTCTGGAAAACTATTTTGAGAAGAATAAGGACTTAGCTTAGTTGTATGTCCAATTAGTGGTATCAATAACTAATTAGCGTGTCGATGACTAAGTCAGAATTACCCAGCCTCTCTTTCCAATCTCTTAGTTAGTTCTGAGAAAAAAATGGACAGAAAAGTCAAAAAAATAATGAAATATCAAATATGATACGGTATGATATAAATGATTTAGTGATCAGATGATTAAGACAATAATTTACTGCAAAAATCAGTAACGAGTCAACGTACAGCAGCCTGTAATGTACATAAGTTAACATTAGACTATAATTGAAAGGATTTGAAAATATGAAGTTATCTCAGCGGATTTTAGGTATTAAACCTTCCGCCACTTTTGCTGTCGATGCCAAGGCTAAGGAACTGGCAAATCAGGGTAAAGATGTTATCTCATTTGGTGCAGGCGAACCTGATTTCATATCTCCACCGGCTGCTTTTGAGTATGCCAAAGAAGCGATGGTAAAGGGCGAAACACATTATACCCCAACTCCCGGTATTCCGGAATTAAGACAAGAAATCTGTACTTATTATAAAAACCGTTTTGGCGTTGAGTATAATCCAACTCAGGTAATCGTAGGCTGTGGAGCTAAACCTTGCATTTATGAAGCTCTGGCTGCTCTTATTGATCCAGGGGATGAGGTCATCGTCCTGGCGCCTACTTGGGTTAGTTATATTGAACAGATCCAGCTATTAGACGGTAAAGTAGTAGTTGTCGATACCCAGGATAAGGGATTTGTCCCAGCACTAGCAGAAGTTGAGGCAGCCATTACCGATAGAACTGTTGCCATTCTTCTCAATTCACCGTCCAATCCGACGGGTGTCATGCTGGATATTGATACTATCAAGGGGATCGGCCAAATCGCCATTAAACATGATCTTTGGCTTATCTGGGACGAGATTTATGAGAGACTCGTCTATGGTGAGGCAAAACACTATAATGCTGTTCAGATCCTGCCTGAGCTTATCAATAGAACGATTATCATTAACGGTGTCAGTAAAGGTTATGCCATGACCGGCTGGCGTATCGGTTATGTTATCGCTCCCAAGGAAGTTGCACCCAAAATAAATGCCTTCCAAGGCCATCTTACATCGAACCCATCCTCTATTGCTCAATGGGCGGCTGTGGGAGCCATGAGAGATAGTGAAGAAGATGTCATCAGGATGAGGGGAATTTTTAATCAGAGAAGAGATTTGATCTGTAACCTTCTCAGTGAGATGCCGCATATTTCTTTCCCCAAACCAGACGGAGCCTTCTACGTTTTCGTCAATATACAAGAGTGTATCGGCAAAAAAATTGAGGGTAAGGTTATTGAAGATGATATTTCTTTCTGCAGTGCTCTCTTAGAAGCAGAGTTAGTGGCAGTTGTACCAGGGAGTGCGTTTCTCGCGCCGGGATATCTTAGGGTATCCTACGCCAGTTCTCCTCAGGTTATTGAAGAGGGAATGAGAAGATTAAAGCGTTTCTTAGAAAGAATAGAAGATTAGTTGTTGGACATATCTGACAATAAACTTAAGACGAACCTAATTTTAGGTTCGTTTTTTTCGGACCAAAATATGTAATCTTTATTATAATCATTCAAGGTCAATTCCTCAAAAAGTTAAATGTATGGATTCAAAGCATAACTAACGTGATTTTTATTGGCTGACACAAAAGACTAGGACAACTTAATACTGGTAAACTTAATAATACTGTATTATCTTTTGTAATGGTTTGTCCCAAAATACCGAATAAGTTATAATAATTTTAATAAAATGATTACAATAATATAGAAGAATCTGAAGAGTCCTTCCTTTAAATTTAAAAGGATTGGCTTTTTCTTTGATGTTAATTGTTCACATTTTAGTTGAAACAAGATATGTACATTTTTTAAATTAGGAGATGCATATGACAATAAACATTAAAAATGTCTACTGTGTTGGACGAAATTATATTCAACACGCCAAGGAATTAAATAACCCTGTTCCTAAATCACCGTTATTATTTACAAAACCAACACATGCTCTCGTAGTGGCAAACGGGCAAGATATTATTCTTCCTGGAGACCAAGGTAGAGTTCACTATGAAGTCGAATTTGTTGTACATATTGCCAGAACTTATGAGCAGGGGATCTCCATTGACGAGCTGGTGGATTATATGTCGATTGGAATCGATTTTACCTTGCGTGATGTACAGACTGACTTGAAAGAGAAAGCTTATCCTTGGCTTCTGGCTAAAGGATTTGTGAACGCAGCGGTTATTACCCCTTGGCAGCCATTTCCTGGGATGCGAGCCTCTATGGAGAAAGAGTTCTCTCTAGATAGAAATGGGCAGAAAGTGCAAAGGGGCAATATTCGAGATATGGTTTTTGATTTACCCACTCTCTTGGACTACACTGCAAAACATTTAGGACTAGGAAAAGGAGATATCTTTTTTACAGGGACACCGGCAGGGGTGGGAACTGTGGTGGATGAAGATTTATTAACTTTAAAATGGGGAGAGAAGAATTTAGGGAGTTGCAAAATAATACTATCTCCCAAAGGCACTCTTGACTAACATGGTATCAGTTCATTGAATCATAGAATACAACGGAAGACAAACTCGGAAAAGACTGAAAAAGGAGGGCTTGGCACATGATTCGCTTAATTCGTAATCCAGTTTATCTTATAAACGGAAAAGATTTGTATGAGGTTGAAGGCAGGGACATTTGGAGAGATTTCAAAGGTAATCTGGTCAATCCTGAGATCGTATACGGCGTAAATCCTGATCATCCTCAAGAGGCACATAAGAATACGATTGCTTATCAAGTACTCGATTCACATAACTGTTCAGGTGACAAGGAAAATTTGAAAATACGCTTTGATGCCCTTACGTCTCATGATATTACTTACGTCGGTATCGTTCAGACTGCTCGGGCCAGTGGGTTAACCCAATTCCCGCTTCCCTATGTTTTAACCAACTGTCACAATAGTTTATGTGCTGTTGGTGGAACAATCAATGAAGATGATCATGTCTTCGGGCTTTCCGCTGCTCAAAAATATGGAGGTATCTACGTTCCAGCCCACCAAGCGGTTATTCATCAGTACATGAGAGAGATGATGACACGCTGCGGCAGTATGATTATGGGCTCTGACAGCCATACACGCTATGGGGCGCTCGGGACCATGGGCATCGGAGAAGGTGGACCGGAGTTGGTTAAACAGATCCTGAATAAGACTTATGATATTCATTACCCCGATGTTATTGCGGTCTACCTTTCAGGGAAGCCACGTCCCGGAGTAGGACCGCAAGATGTTGCTTTGGCAATTATCGGAGCTGTTTTTAAAGAAGGGTTTGCGACCAATAAAGTACTGGAATTTGTAGGACCCGGTATTGCTAATCTATCCGTTGACTTCAGAAACGGAGTTGATGTGATGACGACGGAAACGACCTGTTTAAGTTCTATCTGGGTCACAGATGAAAAAGTCAGAGAGTTCTTCGAGATTCATGGAAGACCCCAGACCTATAACAAGCTTGAGCCGGGTCAGATCGCGAGCTATGAAGGTGCCGTTATTGTAGATCTGGATAAAATCGAGCCGATGATCGCTCTTCCCTTTCACCCCAGTAATGTCTATCCCATTTCAGTGGTTAATTGCCATGCGTATGATATTCTTAAAGAAATTGAAAAAGAGGGTAAAAAACAGCTGGATAATCCAGCAATCGATTTTAGCCTTACAAATCACCTGGTTAATGGCAAACTCAAGATTGACCAAGCCATTATTGCTGGGTGTGCTGGCGGTACATTCGAAAACATTATGGAAACAGCGGCAATCACCGACAGACTTTCTGTTGGCAATGAAGAATTAGCTTTCAGTGTCTATCCATCAAGCCAGCCCATTTATCTCAAACTTGTAAAGAATGGTGCTGCAGCTAAATTGTTTGAGGCTGGTATAGTTATTAAAACCGCTTTTTGCGGACCGTGTTTTGGTGCGGGAGATGTTCCGTTTCATGGAAGTTTAAGCATACGTCATACCACACGCAACTTTCCTAATAGGGAAGGGTCGAAACCAGGAGAAGGGCAGATTTCATCTGTGGCCCTTATGGATGCTCGGTCTATCGCAGCGACTGTTGTTAATGGCGGGCTTCTTACACCGGCAACAGATCTTGACTATGACGTGCCTTCACTGGACTACCAGTTTGATGATCAAATCTATGCAAAAAGAGTGTATAACGGATTTGGAGATCCAAAGTGGAAGACTGATCTCAAATTTGGACCGAATATCGCAGATTGGCCTAAAATGATCTCCTTACCGGAAAATATCATTCTGAAAGTTGCGGCCGCAATTTACGACCCAGTAACGACAACGGACGAATTGATTCCATCAGGAGAAACGTCTTCTTTTCGTTCTAACCCAAATAAACTTGCCGAATTCACCCTGTCCAGAAAAGACCCTCAGTATGTCCCCAGAGCTAAAGGGGTTCAGGCATTAGAATTACTGCGGCAGTCATTGATCGAAGGATCTGATAATTTAATTATTCCAGAAGAACTTCTGCAGATCCTTGAGAAAGTAAATGCCCATCCCCAAAATTCAGAGATGAGCATGTTGGACTTTATTCGTCAAACAGGAATCGGTACAGTGGTATTTGCAGTTAAACCTGGCGATGGTTCGGCAAGAGAGCAAGCAGCATCTTGCCAAAAGGTTTTAGGTGGTTGGGCTAATATTGCCTATGAGTATGCAACTAAAAGGTATAGAAGTAATCTTATTAACTGGGGAATGCTCCCCTTCACGATGGATCGTCAGTCAGGGATTAATTTAGCTGTGGATGACTATATTTGGATTCCAGATATTAGACAGAAAATCATAGAAGGTCAGGAGATTATTCGGGAGGCCCAGGTTGTTAACACAGAGGGTACGAAAGATATTGAATTGAAGCTAATCAACCTTACCAAAGACGAGAGAGATATCATTCTGAGCGGTAGCCTAATCAATTATTATGGAGATAATCGCTGCTAGGTGTATAAGAGAGAGTAAGATTATAGGCGTTTACTCCAATATTCTTCCAAGGCTTCTAATGCGCTTAGGACATGCTCCCTGATTATCTTTTCTGTTTTTTCGCAATCACGATTTTTTAAGGATTCATAAATTGCTTTATGCTCTTTAACTGATTCAGGAGCACGTTGTGCTAGAAAGCTTAAGCTGGCATGGAAAAATCCGTTCCACAGTTGGACAATCATTTTATAAAGGCGGGGAGAATTGGCCGAGGCATAAATTGTTTCATGAAAATCGGTATTCAGTAGGGACAAAGTAGCTATTTCATTACCACTCAGACTTTTTTCCATTTGGCTGCATAGGTCACCCAGTTTATTTAATTCTTCATCAGTCAATTTTTCGCATGCTAACCTGGCAGCCGCGCCTTCTAAGATACTTCTCAAAAAATAAATCTCTCTTAAATCATCTAGCTCCAATATTGCAACAGTAAAACCTTCCTCAGGCTTATACTCAATTAAATGATTGGATACTAAACGAAGAAGCGCTTCACGGATGAGTGAAGTATTGGCACCAATCCGTTCTTCAATGTCTTTCATTTCTGACTCGGACAGGTGATAGCCAGGAGGAAAAACGCCAGAAAGAATGGCATTGCGTAAATATGTGTAGACTTCTTCTTCGATCATGCCGCTACTGTTTTTTCCTTTGATAGAGTCGAGAGTGGTCGGAGAAAAATGACCTGTATATTTTTCCAAAAGTTTACCCATTGATATAAACCTCCTTTATATTACTATATTCTAACACGTTTTTTATTTATATAAAAATAACTTTTTTAACAAAAATGGTGTTGTATATCCAGATTATCTTTTTATCATACAAACATCAGCGTAATAGAGATAATTACTTATTGTCCGGAACAAAAAAAAGGCATTGATATGCCCCTTAAAGTAATATGTTATTCTAGATCGGCATTTTAATGACGAAAACAACCGAAACACTTACGCTTACGTGGTCTTCTGCGAAATATTCATGAAGTTTTTTCTGAAGTTCTGTTAGTGCATCTTCAATTGTCAGACTCCTGGCAGAAAGGTTATATGACTCACAGACCGCCACAAAATATTCGTCTTCTTTGTGGATATCTACAGCAACTTTAAGCTCCATCATGCTTAGCCCTCCTCTATATAGCTATTTTTTCTAGTATATGAGAAGGCGATTTCGATGGGAACAAGGTGGATTTATTGCAAATAAGCATTGACTACCATTGATACTTTTCGTATTTTGTTATAAAATACTTAATACTGTAACTTTTATAATATATAATACTCGATATAATTACATCGTGCACAACAAAGAGAATAATAAGGAAGTGATAGCTATGCGTCTGGCTTCTATTAAGTACGAAGGGGACGAAATTGTGGCCATTGTCACAAAAGAGGGGTTGTTGCCTGTTCGTACATTAAGAGAATCAGGAAATGAATTTGCCGAGACTTTATTTGAGCTTATATCTAGTGAACAGCTAGAACAATTACAGACTTGGTGGGAAACTGAGGGCCTTAAGAACATAAGCTATTGGTCAAAATATCTCATTCCAGCGAATAAAGTTCAATATGCACCGTTATATCGCCATCCACGAAAAATATGGGGCATCGGGCTTAACTATGTCGAACATGCGGAAGACCTTAAAGAAGATACGCCAAGAACAGAACCGGCCAGCTTTATGAAGCCGGATACTGCTATTATAGGACCTGGTGATTATATTGAAATTCCAAAACAATCATCGAGAACGACTGCCGAGGCAGAGCTTGGCGTTATTATTAAAAAACGTTGTTATGGAATTGGTGAGAAAGAAGTAGATGACTACATTGCAGGGTATACGTGTATTATTGATATGACTGCAGAAGATATTCTGCAGCAGAACCCCAGGTATCTCACCCGTTCAAAAAGCTTCAATACATTCTTTAGCTTCGGACCTCATTTTGTTACACTTGATGAAGTAGATGATTTATATAACTTAAAAGTTAGAACGGTCATTAACGGCAAGCTGCATCGTGAAAATATTATTTCCAATATGACATTTAGGCCGGAGACACTAGTCGCTTTCCATTCGCAGGTTATGACCTTACTGCCGGGTGATATTATTTCCACGGGTACACCAGGTGCAGTGGTGATTAGCGATGGAGATGTTGTCGAGTGTCAGATTGAAGGATTTGAACCTCTCGTAAACCCGGTTAAAGACCTTAAGGTTTGCTGAGAATAAACTATCGACTCTAATTAACAGGAGGAATACCAATATGGAATTAAAATTAGAGGGAAAAGTAGCTTTAGTCATTGCTTCCAGTCAAGGTCTGGGTAAAGCTATTGCAACTCAGCTCGTCTTGGAAGGCGCCAATGTTATGATTACCAGCATTGATGGTCCTACCCTGAAGGTAGTCCAGGAAGAACTACAGGCTTTAGGTAAAGGCAAGGTGGCTCAATTCGAAGCGGACATAACCAAAGCCGATGATATCCGTGCCCTTGTGGCGTATACTCATGAGACACTTGGTAAGATCGATATTCTGATTAATAACGCAGGAGGCCCTCCGGGAGGATCCTTCGAAAACTTTTCAGATGAAGACTGGCAGAAGGCCTATGAACTCAATCTCTTAAGCTACATACGCATTATCAGGGAAGTACTCCCTGATCTTAAGCAAAGTGGCGGACGAATCATCAATATGACATCATCTTCTATTAAACAACCGATTCCGAACCTTATCCTTTCCAATACTTTCCGTATGGGAGTTTTAGGACTTTCCAAGTCTTTGGCAGAAGAACTCGCTCCTTATAATATCCTTGTCCACACCGTTGGGCCTGGTCGTATTGCTACTGACCGTGTAGCTTTTCTAGATAAGCTTAAAGCAGAAAGATTAGGAATAACACCGGAAGAAGTTGCAGCACAATCACGCAAAACTATCCCACTCGGCAGATATGGTGAGCCGGAAGAGTTTGCCAAGACTATCACGTTCCTCGTTTCGGATGCAAGCTCTTATATGACAGGGAATACCATTCTGGTTGATGGCGGTATGATCAAATCAGTTTAATTGTCGATTTAATAATATAATTCTAAGAATTATATAACAAAGGAAAAAACGGTGTTATACCCGTTTTTTTTAACAACCGGCATAGGTGCACAAAAGGTTAAAGAAAAATTATTTTAATGTGATTAAAATAGTGAGATTAAGAAGGAAATTTAGGTAAAAAGAGCCAGGCCGTATCAATGTCGGTGGACATTGATACGGCCTGGCTCGTATGTGTATGGTTTAAAAATTACGGCAAAGGCATCTCTTTAGCATTCTTAGCTTCTTCTGGGATGGTGAAGTCTTGAGCAGTATTTTGATTGAGAACTGTATACTCCATGAACATTTCCATATTCTTAAAGACCTCTTTAGCCTCAGCTGGCATATCGGGATCATCAGCCAAAGCATTACCCAGGTTTCTCATGTTTTCAGTCAAGTCCATCTGACATTTGACCGTTTCTAAGGTTGCTTTATCTATCCATATAATGTATTTCATGTCTCCTATTTTAGAAAGAATGTCTGCACCTATCATTCCTTCAGCAAGGCCCAGAGACTGACCGGCAGTGTCCTGAAGAATATCATTAAAGATTTTACCGGAAGCGACCAAATCAATCTTGACAGTATTTTTTTCTCCCAGCTTCTCCTCTCCCAAAATTTCAGCTTTGGTTAGATTATCCATAAAAAGCTTAAGGTTATCTCTGGGGTCCATGGTCATCATCTTGGCCATGGCGGGGTCATCGACCACAATTTTTTGCCATTGATCAGCAACCTTCTGATAGAGTATTACTTTATTTTCCTCTTCAACCATGTATTGCTCCATTGTCATTTTCTCAGGCATACCAGGAAAAGCAGTATTCATATCCATGACCATTTTCATTTTCATTGGCTTCTGAAATGCAGTAGCTTTTCCGGTCATTGTCATATCCATCGTATCCTGCCCCATTGTCATCTTCATCTTCGTTGTCATATCCATATCATAATTATTGAGTTGATACCAATTATTGAAGGATTCTTCGACGATCTGTTGAGCGGTTTTACCAGCTGTCAAATCCTTAGGCCCGGATGAACAAGCGGTAAGTAGCAAAGTACAAATCAGTACCAGAAAGAGTAAACGACTTTTTGTTCTCAATTTAATCCCATCTCCTTTTGAGGTTTCTCCTCATAATATATTGATCACTATAGACTTATAGTACCACGTTTGCTATTCCGGTTAATAGCATTTTCTTTGTTATTTATCAAAAATAATGGAGAACGTATAATTCCCCTCTTAATTGGAAAAATAATTTTGTTCAGGCCAATATGCCTGAGATTAAGTTCCTTTAAGGGGGAGAGTCTTCTGATTCTTGATATAGAAAAGAAAACAAATGAACGATTACACCTTGGGGTGGATATCGGTTCCACGACAGTTAAAATTGCTGTTTTAGATCATAAAGATCGACTGCTTTTCAGCAGATATAAAAGACACTATTCGGATATTTGGAAAGCACTTCAGGAACTTATTGAGGAAGTACACAGGGAATATCAGAGCAATAACTTGACAGTAGCCGTAACGGGATCAGGCGGGTTAGCTGTATCTGAAGTTTTAAGGTTGCCATTTGTACAGGAAGTTATTGCTGGAAGTAAAGCTATTCAGAGGTTTATACCGGATACGGATGTGGTGATTGAGCTAGGTGGCGAAGACGCCAAGATTACATTCTTCGAAAATGGTGTCGATCAGCGGATGAACGGAATCTGTGCCGGAGGTACGGGAGCGTTTATCGACCAGATGGCCATCCTCTTAAAGACTGATGCTGCCGGACTTAATCAAATGGCGGAGAAATATCGGGTTATCTACCCTATAGCGGCACGTTGTGGGGTTTTTGCCAAAACGGATATCCAGCCTCTATTAAATGAGGGTGCAAGAAAAGAAGATATTGCAGCTTCGATCTTTCAGGCTGTTGTCAACCAAACGATCGGAGGACTGGCCTGTGGCCGGAAAATTAAAGGTAAAGTCGGCTTCCTTGGAGGTCCCTTACATTTTCTCCCTCAGCTCAGATTACGATTCAAAGATACTTTAGGACTGACTGAAGAAAATATGGTGGTTCCGGAGAAGTCTGAGGTGTATGTAGCCATAGGTGCAGGGATTGTTTCTAAAAAAGAAGATGTCATCCAATTTGATGATTTACTCCAACGTTTTAAAGTCGACAAACAGTCATTTATGTATGAGACAGCAAAATTAGATCCCTTATTTGCTGATGACACCGAATATATGGACTTTGTAAAACGGCATTCCCAAGAAAAAGTAAGCAGAAAGCCTCTTCAAACCTATCAGGGAAGATGTTTTCTCGGTATGGATGTTGGCTCAACAACCACGAAAACGGCGGTCATTGATAAAGAGGGCAATCTTCTATATTGCGCTTATGCCAATAACGAGGGCAATCCTTTAGATTCTGCCGTAAAAATGCTTAAAGGTGTCTATGAAAATCTGCCCACTGGAGCAGATATCGTATATTCAGGAGTAACGGGTTATGGTGAGAATCTGGTCAAAGCAGCACTACACTTTGATTTGGGTGAAGTGGAGACTGTAGCTCACTATACCGCGGCAGAATACTTCCTTCCCGGTGTCAAGTTTATCCTGGATATAGGCGGGCAAGATATGAAGTGTCTTAAAGTTCATGATGGGATCATTGAAAACATAATGCTTAATGAAGCTTGTTCTTCGGGATGTGGATCCTTCATTGAGACCTTCGCACGTTCGTTAGAGATGAGTGTTCAGGATTTTGCTGAAAAAGGCATCAAAGCAAAATCACCGGCTGACCTTGGCTCAAGGTGTACGGTCTTTATGAACTCCAAGGTTAAACAAGCCCAAAAGGAAGGAGTTTCTGTTGGCGATATTTCTGCCGGTCTCTGCTACTCCGTCATTAAGAATGCCCTGTATAAGGTCATCAAACTCAAAGGACCGGAGGAACTTGGAGACAAGATTATCGTTCAGGGTGGAACATTTCTTAATGATGCGATCGTACGCAGTCTTGAGCTTACGACAGGCAGGAAAGTAGTACGACCTGATATCGCCGGACTGATGGGAGCATTTGGAGTGGCACTGTTAGCCCAAAGAGCCTGGCAAGAAGGGGTTTCTACTTCCCTCATCAATCCTGAAGACATTCTCAACTTTTCGGTTGACTCTAAAATTACCCGGTGCCAAAAATGTACCAACGCCTGTTTATTAACCATCAACCGCTTTGGAGATGGACGCATACTAATTACCGGGAATCGCTGTGAAAGAGGTGCGGGTATCGAAAAGTCTGAGGAGATTCCTAACCTTTACGAATATAAATTCAATCGGCTTTTCGGCTACGAACCTCTGTCTGAGGAAAAAGCATATCGGGGAACAATTGGTATTCCCCGAGTATTAAATATATATGAAAATTACCCTTTCTGGTTTACTTTCTTTACTCATCTCGGTTTCAAAGTTGAATTATCTCCCCATTCCAATCGAAAGATCTACGAATTAGGAATGGATACCATTTCCTCAGATACGGCTTGTTACCCTGCTAAACTTGCTCATGGTCATATTGCTGCCTTAGTAAACCAGGGTGTCAAACATATTTTCTATCCTTGTATACCCAAGGAAAGAGAAGAAATCAAAGAAGCCGATAATTATTATAATTGTCCGATTGTCATTTCCTATGCGGAAGTACTTAGAGCCAATATGGATATCCTGAAAGAAAATTCCGTTAAATTCCATAATCCGTTCCTGCCTTACCATGATCGGAAAAGATTAACCAAAAGGCTGTACGAAGAATTCAAGGAGTTTGGAGTATCATTGTCTGAAGTCATCAAAGCCTTAGAGGCTGCCTGGACGGAGGACGAAAAAGTGAAAGAGGATATTCGCCGAAAAGGAGAAGAAGTGGTCAATTGGTTAATCACCAATGATCGGAGAGGGATAGTTCTCTCCGGAAGGCCATACCATCTTGATCATGAAGTTAACCATGGTATTCCCAATATCATCACTTCTCTTGGTATGGCAGTCTTAACGGAGGACTCCGTCGCTCATCTTGGAAAGGTAGACAGACCTCTGCGTGTCTTAGACCAATGGATGTATCATTCCAGGTTGTATGAGGCCGCTGATTTTGTAGCCAAACAGGATAATCTGGAGCTCGTGCAATTGAATTCCTTCGGCTGCGGGCCAGACTCCATTGCCGCTGAACAAGCGCAGGAGATTCTCGGTAAGAGCGGCAAGATTTACACCATGATTAAGATTGATGAAGTCAGTAACCTTGGAGCTGTTAAGATTAGGCTCAGATCACTTAAAGCGGCTATGGAAGCAAGATCCAGAACCCCAAACAAACATCATACTATGCTATTTAACCCCAAGGAAAGGCCGCTTTTTACCAAAGAGATGAGAAAAAGACATACCATCCTGGCACCCCAGATGGCACCGATTCATTTCGAATTTGCCCAGGAAGTAGCACGTTCTGAGGGCTATCACTTTGAGATTTTACCTAAGGTTGAAAAAGAAGACATTGAAGAAGGCCTTAAATATGTCAACAACGATTCTTGTTATCCGTCTATCATTATCATCGGTCAGCTTCTCCGAGCCTTAAAATCGGGCAAGTATAATCTAGGCACTACCTCCATCATTATGAGCCAAACGGGCGGGCCTTGCCGGGCGAGTAATTATTTAGCTCTCTTAAAGAAAGCACTGCTAGTAACCGGATTTGGACACATTCCCATCATTTCATTAAATGTATCCGGACTGGAAAAAAACCCTGGGTTTAAAATCACTGCTTCCATGGCTGTAAAAGCAATCATGGCCATGGTATATGGGGATCTATTGATGAAAGTCTTATATCGAGTACGCCCCTACGAAGTTGAACCTGGCAGTGCGGACCGTTTGCTTGCCTATTGGATGGAAATCTGTAAGAAGAATGTGCGTACAGGGGAACGAAAAACGTTTCGCGAAAACCTCAAAGGGATTGTCAGCGATTTTGAAAACCTCGCCATCCGTGAAGAGAGAAAACCGCGTGTCGGTCTTGTCGGTGAGATCCTCGTCAAATATCACCCCGCAGCTAACAACAATATGGCAGATTTTATTGAAAAGTCAGGAGCAGAGATGGTGATCCCAGGACTGACGGAGTTCTTTTTGTATTGTGCTTATGGCCGGGAATTCGAATATAAGTATCTGGCTGGAAGGAATACATCCAGGATGGTCAATAACTTATTTGTCAAATATGTTGAACATTATCGTCATGATATGAGAAAGGCCCTAAAGGACAGCAAACGTTTTGAGTCTCCCCCTACCATTTACGAGATGGCCGATAGTGTCAAATCTATTCTCTCTCTTTGCAACCATACCGGAGAAGGATGGCTGCTCACCGCTGAGATGGTGGAACTGATTGAAGAGGGTGCCAATAATATCATCTGTATGCAGCCTTTTGCCTGTCTGCCAAATCATATCACGGGAAAAGGCATGATCAAGACCCTAAAAGAGCTGTACCCTCAGACCAATGTCGTCACCATCGATTACGACCCAGGGGCGAGTGAAGTCAATCAGATCAACCGAGTTAAACTAATGCTAGAGAGAGCGTTTCATATGGCTGAAGGTGAATACCTAAAAACTAAGTAATCGAAACGTGAGTCTTGATAAATGTACGTCCGTGTAGGCTTAGAAATGTGGTCTTCTTATCCATATTAAGATGTCCACATTTTTTCCTCTATCTAACGTGTTAGTCTATCTGACATGTATTAGATAATCCCCAAATAAAATCAATTTTCTTTTGTCGCTTTTCCTCTTTTTTTGTACTTTTACCTAGTCTTGCAAATCTTAACTTACTGTTTTGATGATTTGTCAGTTACAAGAAGGAACTGTAAGTATCTCATTTGACATTTATATAAACGTAATTATATAATATCTATATAAATCATAGACAAAGGGTGACAGAAATCATGGATAATTTAAGTGAACTATTCTGGAATTCCTCTCAGGCAGAACTTAAGAAAGGATATATATTTGATCAGGAGATGGAGCAATATACCTGTCTTATCTGTGGAGAGACTTATAAAGACGGTGTGATTTATCCTTTGGGAGAGACACTTTACGAAGCACGTAAAGCGATCCAGATTCATATCACCCAAGCCCATCAATCCGTATTTCATTTCCTGCTATCGATGGATAAACGCTATACATCCCTGACTGAGCATCAGAAAGAACTTCTGCAATTGTTCTACCAGGGTCTTAGCGATAAAGAGATTGCTTCTAAGTTTGGAGGGAGTGCCTCAACCGTACGCAATCATCGATTTAATTTCCGGGAGAAAGAAAAGCAGGCCAGGATCTTATTAGCGATCGCTGAACTTTTGAAGGAAGGCATCAAATCGACCCCAAGTCACTCTCATAGTGATTCAGGTGAAGAACTCGTTAATTTCCCACGTTCGGTGAAATTGGTGGATGAACGTTTTGCCTTTACCAGGGAAGAATATGAAAGAACGATTGAAAAGTACTTCCCAGCAGGACTTAAGGGCAGATTAAATGATTATCCCTTAAAAGAAAAAAGAAGAGTGATGATCCTTACCAAATTAGTGGAAAGATTCGATCGAAATCGAAATTACTCGGAAAGGGAAGTTAATGAGATTTTGAAAGAAGTGTATCCTGACTATGCAATTTTAAGAAGACATTTGATAGAATATGGCTTTTTGGCTCGGATTCCTGATGGGAGTACGTATTGGGTCCTTACTTAATCATTTAATTAATATTATGGGACACAGATTTAGTATAGGGGGAATTCGAGATATGACCGACAAGGAATCAAGAGCGAAAATAAAAAGAGAATATAAACAAAAGATCCAGCCGATGGGTGTCTATTGTCTGAAGAATATTAAGAATAATAAAGTCTTTATTGGACGAAGCCTCAGCCTTCATCAAGCTTATAACCGATTGAGATTTGGGCTCGAACTCAACAGCTGCATGAATAAGGAACTTCAAAAAGAATGGAATGAGTATGGAGCAGAAAACTTTGAGTTTGAGGTTCTGGATCAAATAAAACCGATCGATGAAAACCCTCATAAGAATTATGCCGATGATGTCAAGGCCTTAGAGGCGTTGTGGCTGGACAAAATTCAGCCTTATGGAGAAAAAGGATACCACAACCCCCCAAGAGCAAAATAATACTAGCCCATTCCAGAAAATGACCGATTATTTAAAAAACAGTGCGCAATATGCACTGTTTTTTGGTGATTTAATCCGATACTAAAGAATAGATTGTCAGTTCATTCTGTTAGTTTTCCAATAATTGAAGGGAGAATCAGGAATGAAGAAGAATTTTTTGTGTCCCATAATTATCTATCTTAAGGTTAACGAGCAGTGGTATTAAGGCACTTGTTCTTCAGGCACTTGTTTCATGTACTAGTTCTAGTTCTAGTTCTAGTTCTAGTGTAGCTTGACCCCACACTTTGAGCAATAAATAGAGTTAACACGGATTAGGGATCCGCAATTAGAGCAATAGTTCATTTCAGCGTTGCTGACTTCACTTAAATCACTTTGCTTTGGTATTCTGACTGAGATTTCATCATAAGGTTTAGGAAAAGGTTGAGTATAAGTTTGGAGTTGCTCATCGTCTGGTTTTTGATTCGTTTGTTCATAATCACCATAGGAATAATCTTGTCTAAAATCCTCAGGGTTATGGCTTTCATTGTTATTATTTTCGTACTCATTCGCATGCACATATAATGATAAGTCCTGGCTGTCCTGCATGAGGGAAACGGTCCAAATGATCGGAATCAGTGAAAGAAAGGGAGTAGCCAGGAGAGAGAGGATTCCCCCTATGGATTGAGAGATCTCCTGGATAAGTCCTATGCCGATATTAATGAGGAACAGAGCGAATACCCCTCCCCAGAGGGCTCCCATATTGGTTCTGAAGAATCGCCAACTATTTTTAAGGGCAAGAGAGAACGATTGTTCTAGGTGCGCTATCATATAATATGACGCTGAAAACATCCAGGGAAGGATAAAAATTGAGCCCAGGATAAATATCCCTAATCCGATAACGAGATAAACAGTTGAGGACGTATTTGAAATCGTACTGACAAAGAAATACAGAGCAGCACCCAATATAAACAGACCAAAATAAATAATAAAGAGGAAAAAATACCAGCCTGTCATTCGGGGTGCTCCTGTAAATCTGAAGTCTTTAAAAGATGCCTTTCCTTCCATGGCCTTAAGTGCTAAATGATACGTACCTGTATAAAGCAATCCCGTAGCCACAATGCCGATGATACTGAAGAGGATAAAGAGTACCAGGAACGCAGGCAGATATTCAAGAAACATAGTACTATCAAATGGATCAAGAGCATAAGGTGAAGACAGATTATCCACAAAGTCTAATAGCCTGTTCCCAATCGGCAATAAGAATAGTAGGAGTGCGGAAAGTACTGTTGCCAGGAAAAAAATAAAATACCAAAGATAGAGTGCCAGAGCAGATTTTTTAAAAATATGGATGGTAAGCTTGAAACGTTCTATCCATGACATAGGACTATTTCCTCCTCATTTCATAAAAATTTTTGTTTTATCCATACTATTATAATTAGACTGGAAAGAAAGACAAGGTGATATAACCAACTTTTTTAAATGTTGACTAAATATAAGATAAAAAATACTTTCATAAATACTCCGTATTGAATTCAATTATACTTAAAAGATTTGAGATATAGCAAATAACACCAATACTTCTTCCACACCCAAAATATAGTAATAGAAGCTGTTGATGATCGGTCTTAGAGACCTAAATAACATTTCCAAACTAATAAACGTTTAAAAAAAGCATGCGTAATATGAGTATTAAATAATAAGATGGATTTGAAAAACATATTGAATAAATATACATCAGGTAGTATAATAATACAGCAGGACAAACCTTTACTCTGAATGGGCACAAGAGTATGATAATAGATTCACGGAGGAGCCGATATATAATGGTAAAATTAAACAGGGATATCTTTAAGGGGAGGGATTTCATCTCGCTGAATAATTTTACAGCTGAAGAGATCTCTCATATGATTGATGTTGCGTTTGAATTGAAGGCTGAGAGAAAGAACGGGACACCTCATCGTGTTCTCGAAGGAAAGACCTTAGCCATGATCTTTACCAAATCCTCAACCCGAACAAGAGTTTCCTTCGAAGTTGGAATGTACCAATTAGGAGGGAGTGCTCTATTCTTAAGCAGCCGAGATATTCAGATCGGCAGGGGTGAACCCATCCAGGATACTGCCAGGGTTCTGTCAAGGATGGTGGATGGAATTATGATCAGGACATTCAGCCACCAAGAAGTCTTAGATCTGGCTCAGTATTCCAATGTTCCGGTTATCAACGGTTTGAGTGATTACCTTCATCCCACTCAAGTCTTAGCGGATTTGATGACCATCCAGGAATATAAAGGGAAGATTAAGGGGTTGAAGCTCACTTATATTGGAGATAGCAATAATGTAGCCAATTCCTTACTCCTAGGAGGTACCAAGATGGGGATGCATATCGTTATCGCTTCTCCGGAAGGGTATCAACCTTCTCCGGAGATAATGGATCTGGCTAGACAAAATGCTGCTGTCAGTGGAGGCTCTGCCTCGGTCATTATCGACCCTGTCGAAGCTGCCCGAGGGGCAGATATTCTATATACCGATGTCTGGGCCAGTATGGGACAGGAAGAAGAAAGTGAAAATAGGAAAAAGGTTTTCGCTTCTTATCAGATCAATGACGCTATTCTCAAAGTGGCTGATCCCACTGCTATCGTCATGCATTGCCTGCCGGCTCATCGAGGTGAGGAGATTACGGATGAGGTAATGGAAGGTCCTCAGTCTGTTGTGTTTGAAGAGGCGGAGAACAGACTGCATGCTCATAAAGCCATTATGGCCCTTGTAATGTAATCCATTTGATATAAAATATATTCAATGAGTAAACAAAAAGGAGAAAAAGTTATGGCAAAAGTAGTACTTGCTTATTCCGGCGGGCTTGATACGTCCATTATTATCCCCTGGCTCAAAGAAAATTACGGCTATGAAGTCATTGCGATGGCAGCGGATTTAGGGCAAGGAGAAGAACTCGAGCCGCTTAAAGAGAAAGCCATTAAGACCGGAGCATCCAAAATATATATCGAAGATCTGAAAGAAGAGTTTATCACCGATTTTATTTATCCCACTCTGCAAGCGGGAGCAGTTTATGAGGGGAAATATCTTTTGGGTACATCTTTCGCTCGTCCTCTCATTGCCAAAAGACTGGTGGAGATTGCTGAAAAAGAAGGAGCAGTTGCTATTGCTCATGGTGCTACCGGTAAAGGAAATGATCAGGTGCGGTTTGAATTAACCGTCAAAGCCTTGAATCCAGAGTTGAAGATCATCGCTCCCTGGAGAGAATGGAACATTAAGTCCAGAGAAGATGCCATTGATTATGCCAACGAAAGAGGCATTCCTGTTCCCGTATCCAAAGACCGTCCCTATAGCATGGATCGTAACCTCTGGCATCTGAGCCATGAAGGTGCTGATCTCGAAAATCCATGGAATGAGCCCAAGGATGATCTGTACATGCTGGGGGTTTCTCCTGAGAATGCTCCCGATAAGGCAGCATATGTAGAAATTGAATTTCAACAAGGTATTCCGGTTGCTGTGGATGGTGAGAAATTATCTCCCGTTAAGCTATTAGAGAAGCTTAATGAACTGGGCGGATTGAACGGCGTTGGAATCGTCGATATGGTAGAAAACAGATTGGTCGGTATGAAGTCCAGGGGTGTTTACGAGACACCAGGCGGAACCATTCTCTACACCGCCCATCAGAATCTGGAACTTTTAACTCTTGACCGTATAACCTTACACTATAAGGAGCAGATTGCCCTTCGTTATGCTGAGTTAGTATACGATGGTGTATGGTATTCACCTTTGAGAGAGGCCTTTGATGCTTTTGTGAAAGTAACCCAGAAAAATGTAACAGGTACGGTTAGAATCAAGCTTTACAAAGGAAACTGTACTCCTGCAGGTATAAAATCACCCTATTCTTTATATAATGAAGAATTTGCAACCTTTGGAGAAGATTCAGTTTATAATCAGAAAGATGCCGAAGGTTTCATCAACCTCTTTGGGTTGCCACTCAAGGTCAGAGCATTGATGGAAAGAAAATCGGGATTAAGATAAAGGGTGCCCAACATAGAGCAAGAATGATAACTGGCTGCTAAAGACAGTTATCATTCTTGTATTCATTTCATAAACCCCTTATCTATAACTTATCTCCAAGTACAGAAATCAAAAGACTATAGTCCATTCAGGACGATTTTTTGCCTTGGTATAATTCACTTCACCAAGCAGTCTAAGATACCTTTTCTGTCATTTACTGCTGATTTGAAGTATACTATATCTGATTAAAGGATTCGAAAATCGAAAGGAGTCATAGCATGAAACTTTGGGGAGGGCGCTTTGAAAAAGATACAGATGCACTGGTTGAAGATTTTCACTCCTCTATCTCTTTTGATCAGCGTTTATATAAACACGACATTATAGGAAGTATTGCTCATGCCCGTATGTTGGGAAGGATCGGAGTCCTGACGGAAGAGGAAGCAACTATTATTATCAACGGTTTGCAGCAGATTCTCAGAAATATTCAAGAGGGCAAAGTTCAATTTGAAGTTGGAGCAGAAGATATTCATATGAATATCGAAAAGCTCTTGACAGAGCGGATCGGGGATATTGGCAAGAAACTACATACCGGTCGCAGTCGAAACGATCAAGTAGCCGTCGACTTTCGACTTTTCCTGAGAGAGGAGATTGATCATACCAAGGTCCTCTTGGTTAAATTGATTGATACTTTATTGAATCTTAGTAATGAACATCTTCAAACCTGGATGCCAGGATATACTCACTTGCAAAAAGCCCAGCCTATTACCCTCAGCCATCATCTTCTGGCCTATGTCCAGATGCTTTTACGGGATTTGGGACGGTTTAATGATACTCGGAAGAGACTGAATCTATCACCTCTTGGATCCGGAGCTTTAGCAGGAACGACATTCCCTCTACTCCGAGAGGAAGTAGCTGCCGAACTGCATTTTGAAGGGGTAACCCTTAATAGTATAGACGGTGTCAGTGACAGAGATTTTTCACTGGAATTTCTAGCTGCAGCTTCGATCCTTATGATGCACCTGAGTAGAATGTGCGAAGAACTAATTATTTGGTCGAGCGGAGAGTTTTCCTTTATTACCATCGATGACGCTTATGCTACTGGATCCAGCATTATGCCTCAAAAGAAAAATCCTGATGTTGCAGAATTGGTAAGGGGAAAGACCGGAAGGGTCTATGGAAATTTGATGGCGTTACTCACGGTTATGAAAGGGCTGCCCTTAGCCTATAACAAGGATATGCAAGAGGATAAAGAATGTGTCTTTGATACCGTGGATACCATTCAAAAGTCCTTACTCGTGATGGAACCAATGTTGGCGACCATGAAAGTCAATCATTCCATCATGGAAGAGGAAGCTAAGAAAGGGTTTACAAATGCAACCGACTTGGCGGACTACCTTGCTAAGAAGAATGTACCCTTTAGGGAAGCCCATGCTATCGTCGGCAGACTTGTACTGGAATGTACTCAAAAAGGATGTGCATTGGAAGATTTGAAAATTGAAGAACTTAAAAAAGTTTCTGAGGTTTTTGAAGAGGATTTGTATGAAGCCATTTCCCTCGAAACATGTGTCAATAAGCGGAATATTATTGGCGGACCGGCAGCCCAAGCTGTTCTAGACACTATTAAAAAAAGCAGAGAAATACTGTTTGTACTGAAATAAGCGATATATGTAAATTAGAAGAATAAAATGACATAATACAAAAAATTAAAGAAAAATTGATAAGAAATTAAAGATAAGTGTTAAAAATAGAATTGATTAAAACCCAGATATAAAAGGGATTGATATGCTGACTGCTGGAAAATAGGAGAGTTCCTCAGAAAATATTGTGGATAAAACTGTGGATATTGTGGATTAAATTTTAAAAATGTAAATAAGGCATATTAAAAATAAGTAATATTTGTGGAATTTACTTTGAATTCTGACTCACCTCGCTCAAATTGAAGTGATAGATGTTTAAAAAACTCTGATAATTAAACGTATTTAAATATTATTGTAAAGGAGATTAAGAAAGAATGTGGAGTAATGAAGAAATTGTCGAGAGACAAAATATTGTTGTTGACTGGCTGAGACAAAAGAATCAGGAAGCCAAAACAAATGGTTTAGTATGTGGGATTTCAGGTGGGGTCGATTCCGCAGTTGTAGCAGGATTATGCAAAAAGGCTTTTCCTGAGGCTTCTTTAGGGGTAATCATGCCCTGCAAATCTAATCCGGCCGATAAAGAAGACGCCTTATTAGTAGCCGAAACATTAGAGATGGATGTTATCGAGATTGACCTGGAAGAAGCACATACCAGTATATTTGAAAAGGCCGAATCATCTTTAGGTCATAAGTCCCGTTCTTTGGAGGCGTCCAAGGTTGGTCAAGGTAATCTGAAAGCGCGGTTACGTATGGCTACACTGTATACCATCGCCAATCTTTGTAATTATCTTGTTGTAGGAACTGATAATGCTCCGGAAAGCTACACCGGGTATTTTACGAAATATGGGGACGGTGGTGTCGATATTTTACCGATCAGTTCACTAACCAAGACAGAAGTTCGTGCTTGGGCCAGAGTCTTAGGTCTTCCGGAATCTATCGTATCCCGTACCCCGACAGCCGGTCTTTGGCAGGGTCAAACGGATGAAGCTGAGATGGGATTAACCTATGATGTTATCGACAGGTATCTGATCGGGGAGCAGGTATCTGAGAAAGCCATGGAGAAGATCGAAAAACTCCACGCCATCAGTGAGCATAAACGTCAGATGCCACCCTCAATTGACCTACCCAAATTGGAGAGACTGGACTAAATGACTTTACGAATCGGATTGGATATCGATGGCGTCGTAGCTGATAGTTTTCCTGTCTTCAGACGTGAGTTAAACAAGCATTACAATAAGGAGATTGCTGAATTTCGAGACTACGATATGTCCAAGGTTTACAATGTAGCCTGGGATGACATGAGTAGGTTCTTTGATGACCATATGGAGTACCTTTTTTCTACTCCGAAGCCCATGGAAGGTGCGGTCGAAACCATACATACGTGGCTCAAAAAGGGGTATGAGATTATTTTTGTTACAGCTCGCAAATGCGGTGCAGAGGAGGCAGTAACAATAAAGTGGTTTGACGACAATGGTATACCACGTGATAAGGCCATTTTCGTTGGAGGTGCTAGCAAGACTTTCGCCATTCGTGAATTTAACATTGATGTTTTCGTTGAAGATTTTATGGCCAACGCCCTTGAAATTGCCGCTGCAGGTATTCCTGTACTTCTCTTGGATGCTCCCTATAATCAAGGTATAATTCCCAAAGGGGTTCAACGCTGTTACAACTGGCAAGATATTCGTCGATATATTGATGGGTTAAAAAAATAGTAAGAGGCTTTTAGTTGTACATGTTTCCATATTCAATCAAAGCCTCTTTTTAATTATATTTCTTTAGTTCTTGCATAAAAGTGCATTAAGAAGTTAGTGACCGACTTTAAAAGGAAGTAAATTAAATCCTAAAGAATAAATACTCTTCATAGGTTATCTTTTCCTCATAAAGCTTAGTGGCAAGTTCTACTCCGACATACCTTAGATGCCAGGGTTCATAAATGTATTCGGTAAGATATTCTTTGCCTTTCGGGTAACGTTCGATAAAACCGTAATGATGGGCATTATCTTTAAGCCAGGCATACTCTTCGGTATCTCCAAACTTTTGTTCCAGACCAAAGTTGACACTTTGGGAAGTTACATCCATAGCCAGACCGGTTTGGTGTTCACTCTCTCCGGGTCTGGCACTAATCTGATTAGCCTCTTCTTCATTTCCAAAGCGTTGGATAAAACTTGAGAACAGATACTTTTGGGTTTGATAGGAACGATAGCCGGAAACCCCATACAGGATAATGCCATTGGTTTTCGCTTCTTTAAACAGTTCGGCGAGCTTTTCGGCAGCCTCTTGACGTAGCATTCTTTTCTCAGCTTTTTCCTTAAAGGTAAAAGGGATATCGACTTCAACCAGATCGGGTGGAACATAATCAGATGGAAGCTCATTTTGTTTATTTACTAATACAGTAACGCTCGCCACGTCTTTATAACTGATCGCATCCTTAGTAGCTTCTCCGATCTTCAGCGTGAAGGTATCCTTAATTGAATCAAGCTGAGGTTGCTGGATAACAGGAATAGGGGTGGAAGGAGGTTGAGAAACCTTATGACAACCCATTGTGATAAATAGTATAAATAAAGTTAATAACGTTACTCTTTTTTTTAACATATTACCCCCTGTTACTAATCATTATCGCCTAAGTGATCTATAAGACATATCGGTTTGATGATTAGGACACAAGAATCTGGCCTACTTTGTACACGTCTCCTGCACCAAGTGTTATGACAAGATCATCTTCCTTGAGGGTATTGTCAAGATAAGCGCTGATCTCTTCCAGAGTAGCGAAATAATGGGTGGTAATACCCTTTTCTTGGATCAAATCCGCAAGTTTCGCAGACGAAATCGTGTTGACACCAGATTTTTTTTCACGGGCGGAAGAAAAGATCTCAGCGAGGACCACTTCATCTGCTTCCTGGAATGCTTGTGAAAACTCTAGGAACAACTTCTCGGTACGACTAAAAGTATGTGGCTGAAACACGGCTCTGATTCTTCTTCCAGGATACGAAAGTCTTGCTCCATCAAGGGTTGTTTGGATTTCTGTGGGATGATGAGCATAGTCATCAACAATGACAGCACCATTACGCGTTCCCAACCGTTCGAATCGACGTTTCGTTCCATTGAAACCCTTAAGCGCATTAAGGATTCCGTCCAATGGTACTTCAAGTCGGGAAGTCAAAGCGATGGCGGCAAGAGCGTCCAAAATATTGTGTTTCCCTGAAACCGCAAGATGAAGTCTGCCAATCAGATTGCCCTCAAGGATGACATCGAAACTGCTTCCCGTGTCATCAAATTCAATATTGGTGGCCGTTACATCGGCATCGGGAGACAGACCAAAAGTGGTTACATGTGCCTGGGTGTGGATTTGATGCTTACTGGGGTCTTCGTTCCAGATAATGAGATTTCCGTGGGAGGGCAGCTTATCGGCCAGTTCAGCAAAAGCAGAAATAACATCATCCAAATCCCTAAAATAGTCCGGATGATCAAGTTCCATATTGGTAATAATCAAATGTTCAGGTGAATAATTTAAAAAATGTCGACGATATTCACAAGATTCTGCAACAAAGAAGTGTCCCTGGCCTGTGTGAGCGTTCCCGCCGATACAAGGGACATCACTACCGACGACGATCGATGGGTCGTATCCGGTATCTAAGAGAATTTTACCTATCATTGCAGTTGTTGTAGTTTTTCCGTGAGTTCCGGCTACACATATCCCTTTCTTTTTGGACATCAGTTTACCCAGGAATTGAGGATAAGAGAGGACAGGAATATTTAACTCTTTTGCCTTTTGAATCTCAGGGTGGCTGTCATCGTAGGCAGCTGATGCAACTACCAAATTGGCTTTTGTAACATTCTCAGGATTAAAGTCTAATACTGTAATACCAGCCTTCTCCAGAATCGTATCGGTGAAAAATCGCTGGGCTACGTCAGAACCGGTAATCAAAGCGTCTTCAATCAATGATGTGATCTGGGCCAGCGCACTCATCCCAGTGCCCTTTATTCCAACGAAATGTATATGTAACTGCAACTTACATCTTTCCTTCCGGCTAATCTTTCTTTTCTATATTACATTATACCCAAATATCCTAAAAAAGGTATCATCACTTATTAAGGAAATATTTAGTTTACAGGATTTTAGAACAGCTAACCAAATGATTATGACATTTTAACCTTGTATTATTACTGTTAACAGTAAAACCTGTGCGAAAGTGAATGATATTTATTATAATAACATTAATATGAGATAAGGTTACTAAAAGTTTATCCATTTATGTTTTTCAAACTAAAAAATATAAAACTGGCTCGAACCAGTTACTGAGGGATAATATTGAGGAATGTAAGGAGGATTCAGGATGGGGAGTTATGCAACTTTGCAGCAAATGGGTGTTCTGGAAGGATGGGAAAGGGAAGGCATTATTGTCAATAATACCTTTATCAGTTACTTTCAAGTAGAATCAGTTCTTCAAACATACCCGAAGATACTCGAAGCAGGGGTAGTTGTTAAGTGTTATAAAGGAGAGAATGAGATTCTCAAGGTTTACCTAGCCTTAGAAGAGGATTTTGCTAATGAAAAAGAAAGGGAGCAATACTGTCAAGAAGTAGAACACTACATTCGTGAGAAGTTTCCGATTATGATGCCGATTAATGTCCTTGTTCGGGATAAGCTTCCGATGACGAGATCGGGTAAGATCTTGCGTTCGGTATTATATGATTTTTAAACGTAAGTAAGGAATCTAAGAATTATTTCGACTAGATAGTCGTGTATCTTGACCAAGAATTCCATTTAAGGACTTTGTAACATTAAGAATTAAATAATTTAAATTTTTTGAATATATGAGTAAGAATGTTAGTATTTTGAAAATAAGACGCAGTAAAATATCTATCATTAATAATACAGAAAGCAGGTCTAAGGACCTGCTTTTATCAACAAAAAAAGACCTTTCCTATGGAAAGGTTAAATAAATTAAACTGAATGAGTAAAACGAAGATATTATTATAATATATAATTTTCGAAAATAATTCAATTTAAAGTAATAGGTAAATAAACCATTCTTAACCATAAAAGTATAGAATTAATAAAAAACAAGTGTAATTTGTGTTAAATTAATTATTAGTATCGACATTTAAAAAACATGTTCGGGTAAAGTTAATTATTGCCCTTATTGTTTTGTGATTTGAAACATAATTCTGGTTCTAATTTATAGAAATGCGAAGAATGAATAACAAATAATTAGCCATTTATCTAGATTTAATAATATTAAAAATACGTTCCTATATTAACAAGCAAAAAAATTAAAATTATAAGAAAAGCAGCACCAAAAACTGAGGCGTATCATACGCCTCAGTGTACTGAACAAAATATTTCTAGAAAAGAGAGAAAAGGGTAAGACTTACACCTATTCCAGCGATCACGACTCCTGTTGCAATCGCTGCGAAAGAATAACGAATGGGTAACGCAAAGATAGAGGCAGCTACACAGGCACTATAAGCTCCTGTAGTAGGCAGAGGAATAGCAGTGAAAATGATCAGGCCCAAAGCACCGTACTTTTGGACATTGGCACTTTTTTTGATCGTTCTCCCATATAGCCAGGAATAAAACCTCTGATACCATTGGTATCGTAAAAGAAATTGGCTTAAAGGTTTAAAGAAAATGAGAGTTGGGAGGATCGGCAAACTATTTCCTAAAAGCGATAAGCTCAGCGTTTTCCAGAAGGTAAACCCAAATCCTAAACCAAGGGGGATACCTCCTCTGAGTTCGAGGATCGGCGTTGCAGAAACGATAATAACCAGTAATTCAGGCGGTAAGAAATCAAGATATGTAACTAAAAAATGTTCAAAGCTTTCTTTCATTCTCTTACTCTCCAAAACGAATTCTTAAATATAGTCTTCTTTCTTATAGTCTTCCCTTGTGCAGCTTTTTGTGTACAGAAAAGAGGTCAATTTTAAATTACCACGTTGAAGATAGGTCTTCAACTACACAGTATACCGTTTAAGCGTTCTTGATACAAATTGAATTAACACATTTTCCTATTCTTACAACAACCATACTTTAGTTGACTTCAGGTTGTAAATGGATTAAATTTGAACAAAGAGGGAGGCATTATGATGTGGGGTTATATTATTTGGGGAATTATATTATTCATCATTATAGGGATGTTAGTAAGACTACGTTCACTCTTTTCAATTTACGTTTGTCCGAAGTGTCAGACAGAGTTTACCCTGACGCCAATTAGTGAATTCTTATACCCGCAGGTTATGTATAAAAAGATTGTTCGCTGTCCCAGCTGTAAAAAAATTGTCTCAGCAGCCATCATTCGAAATCAGGATAGTATAGAGCAATTGGAGAAGGCACAGCAGGCTAAGTTAAAACAAAAAAGTAGAAGTAATGGTACTCAGGTTAAAAAGAAAGTCCTAAAAGAAAATAAAAAATAATACTCAAACATTTGTAAATAATACTTAATAATACCATTGATATAGTATGAGAACCGCTTCTAAACGAGCGGTTCTTTAACCTTCGGAGTAAGCAAGGCAAGGTTAAACCTTATCATCAACTTTGCTATGTATAAAGTGTTTATCAGTGATCCTACAGTTTATGACGGACTTACTTAATGTCAATGTTAGTTATATAAAATTATATTTGAGTTCGTCCTCTCCGAATATACCATCATAAGACTTGGAATCGATGATTTTGTCAATAACTTGGGAATCGGTGATAAAACATCCGTTTTCGCACTCAGCAAAAGACTCGTATTTAATGTGTAAAGAATACTTTCCGCATTGCGGGCATTGGTAACGTCTTATCTTAATATCGGGATCGTCAATCCCCTTTTGCCATAAAGCCATACTATTCCTCCTTAAAAGCTTTTGCTTGATTTAATTATACGACTCTTTTTCCCAAATTTCAAAACTATCTATATGGACAGTTTCAGAAATGTCTTAAACAAGATTATAATATAGGCCTTGTGATCAGCTTTGTTAAGTCTTAATTGCAATAAAACCATTGCTTTTGATTATTTAGTTTTATCTTTTCCTTTGCTCAAATGTGCAAAAGATGCCTTGTTTCATAAGGCATCTTTGCCAATAGTATTTTATTATCAAACTTATTGTAGATCATCTATCTAACTTGTACTTTGACGGCTGGTACCATCTTGATCGCACCACCAGGACAGAAGTTCAAACATTTGGCACATCCTGTACATTTATCCTGATCTACAACGGAAATATCATAGCTGAACATGCCTATACGCTCATGAGCAATGGCTTGGGCAGGGCAGATTTTGATGGCTGGGCAGCCAGGAGAACGATCGCAAGAGGCAGGGTCAATATAGGCAACTTTTTTCATGATAAGTTCAACTCCTGTACTATCTAATATACCCCTACGAGGTATATTAGAATTATACTTCATTCTCTCTTAAATGGCAAGTAGACACTAAGATAAAATAAAAACATGTTTCAATACCAAAAGTTAACTAGTAAAACCAGAGAATATTTTTAGTGTATCGGATAAAACTATAAACAGGAGAAAGGGGAAATACCGAAAGGTAAATAACCCTTCTCAAAGGTTATCCGCCCTGGAGCGGAGAAAATACCCGGCAGTTAAGCTGTCGGGTATCTAAATTTTATATTAAGGTCCAATGTCACTTTAGAAGCAGCTAATGAACATAACGGCCATGAGCAGGGATGGCAAGTTTATCAAAATTTACTGTAAGATTCGCTAGCTCTTCTTGTAGTTTTTCCCCGGCAAATGGCTGTCCATGGCTGGATATGAGAATGGAAGGATTAAGCTCGTATAAGCGTTTGACTGATTGCCAGGCTTCATCCCAATCTGTTGTAAAGTAAGCAGGTGGGCCATGAACCTCCTTCTCTTGAGTCAGAACAGCTAAAGCAGACTCCTGTTTGACGGTTGTAATGGCATCACCAGATATCAAGATTCTATCAGTTTCTCGAAATAATGAAATATGGCCTGGCGTATGACCAGGGGTTGCAAGCCAGCGCCATCCCGGAAGGGATGGAATGGTTCCATTAGCCGGAAGGGGTTTGATTCTAGCCCCTAAATTAACTCCGGACCGGGGGAAGACTGAAGATAAGCGTGCCAGAAGTCCACCTCCGACAGAAGAATCAGGCGGATCATAATCTTTTTTACCGGTTAGGTAGGGTAGTTCACGTTCATGAGCATACACCGGACAATCCCATATCTTAAGCAATTCTTCGATTGCTCCCACATGATCAAAATGACCATGGGTCAGAACGATACAATCCGGAGGAGAATTAAAACGATCGTCCGCAATATCACGGATATCATCGACGGAATTCTCAATACCAGCGTCAACCAGAACCCATCCACCCGTCTGTGTTCCGGGATAGCCAATAAAGATAATGTTAACGATCATATTTGTTAAGCAAAAGACATCAGTCGCGATTTTTACGCGGGGCCCCGTATCGTCCAAATCCAGTATCGAAAAATCTTTATCAGTATCCAATGAGTGTACCTCCTTGTAATACATGTTTTTTAGGTATTCTTTATTAGGAATGGATTGAAACAGGTTATGAGATTATTCTAAAAGACGTATTTTCTTTCCTTTTTGTGTTATTATAAATAATCAAAGATATTTCTATTCAAATTGACTTACCTTTATAAAACGGTAAAATAAGAATAACAAGTGCCATTATTTAGAAAACTTAAACCACTGTAGAATTAAAATGATTAGGGAGTGGAATTCATGAAAACAATTATCGCAGGACTGATGTCAGCACTATTAGCACTAGTTGGCTACAATATTTATGAATGGATTAACAAAAGATGGTTTAAGCGTAAAGACTTTATAAAGGTAGCTAAAGATTTTAAATTTTCGGATGAAGTCAGTTCTTTCCTCTGGGATAAATCCAAAGGGAAGATACAACAGATGGTAAGCCATAATAAAAAAGGAGAAGAAAAACTGGCTGCAGGTTTTGTAATCATCAAACTCAATGAAGAAAAAATAACAGAAATCAGGTCTGGTTTATCTGCAGATTATCTGACCTTTATCTATGACTTTGATAAAAACAGTAAAAGCCTGGGTATTATTAAAAGTTATGACAAATTCTCCATTCTCAAAACAGTACAAACTCATAGCGACCATAATAACGTGAGTAACGGTCGATTGATCAACGACCTTAAAGCATTAGACAAAAAGACTCCCTTTACAATTAGTGGAGCCGGGGCTGATTGGGTTGAACTATCCTTCCCTGCTTTGCCAGAGGATGTTCCCTTTGTTATAAGCAAAGCTGCTGAACTCATTCCTTTTGCCGAGGGGTCTCCGGAATTAACCACCTTGAAAGAAGAATTCAACTCAACCCATAAGCTTTTCTTATGGTGGCCGACTCCGTCAGAGACTGAACAGAGCTTAACCTAAAAGAGAACCAATAAACTTCTTATCCTATTGAATATGTCGAGGAGGATGATCATGGCGTCAAAAAAGAGTGTTGAAGACTTTCTGAAACATAAGAAATGGGCTTTTGTGGGAGCCTCACAAAACAAAAAGAAGTTTGGATACTTTGGTTATAAAGAACTTAAAAGCAAAGGGATTGAATTAACCCCTGTGAACCCTAATTTGCAATCTTTAGAAGGTGAACCAGTCTATCCTTCATTGGCCACCCTTCCTGAGCCTGTAGATGCTGCAGTGGTTGCTGTCCCGCCTTCCAAAACGATTGAGATCGTACGTGAAGCGTCACAAGTAGGTATCAAACATATCTGGCTTCAACAAGGAGCCGAATCAAAGGAAGCTATTCAGTATTGCCAGGAGAATGGGATTAATTGTATTCACGGAGAATGTGTCTTAATGTTTACAGAGCCTGTAGGTTTCCCTCATAGTGTCCATCGGTTCATCTGGAAATTACTCGGTAAATTGCCTAAGTAGCAAATAATTAAAGCTTTGTTTAGGTGAGTATAGATAAGTAATCAACTCCATGAAAGCATAGTTATTAATGATTAAAGGGGGTGTCAAAAAGGCAACCTCTTTTTCATATGTTGTTGTATCTTTTAACCTTTTATTTGCGCAGATGTATGCTTTGTTCCTATGCTACATAGTAGTAAAAAAAGAAGGATATTAAACAACGGAGGGTTAAAATGACCAAGCCATTATATAGCCCGAGAATACAGCAATCGATTGTGATGTTATTCATCTATCAATTTGTATTTTATTTGATCGCTCTCTTTGTTATTTCATTCGTTTTTAAGAAAGCAGGATATTCGGAGAATGATTTAGGGATACAAATCATAGCTACAGTCAGTAGTTTTGCAATGCTGCTCAGCTGGATTGCCAGAAAACATCGCCTGGGTTTTCGAGACTATTTGACGTTTGGAGGTTTGAAGCCCCATTACCTTATGCCGATGTTTTTTACTATCCTTGGTGCTGATCTTGTTATTTCTGAATTGAGCAATCGGCTCCAAATATTTCTGCCTATGGATAAACATATAGGTGATACCCTTATGGGTTTATTTAGTCCGGAAGCAGGGCTAATTGAATCTTTCTTTTTAGTGGTTCTGATAGCTCCGGCTCTGGAAGAGACGGTATTCAGAGGGCTAATCCTGCGCGGTTTTCTGACCCATTATTCCATAAGTAAGGCTATTATCACCTCTGCCTTTTTATTTGGGTTATTTCATATGAATATCTGGCAGTTTCAAGGGGCCTTTATTTGGGGAATAATCGCTGGTTGGTGGTTCGTAAAGACAGGGTCATTGTTTTTTTGTATCATTGGACACGTTGGGATGAATGCAATTGGTTTCATTGTCATGCTGTTTAAGCATCGGTATCAATGGATTATACCTGGCTTTTCGTCCGATTTTGCAGAATTGACATTTCAGCCATTATGGCTTACCCTGATGGGACTAATTATGCTTATTTTAGGTATTACCATATTAAATAAAAACTTTTAAAAAAGGTAGCTAAAGGACTGTGCGTGACAACTAGATGGTTTTCATGCTCAGCCCTTTTGATTTGTTGTTCAGGTTACTTATTATCAAGCTATTAATAGTACTTTTATTGTAGGAAATAATGATTAAACAATTTTCAAGTCCCTATTTTCCACTGTGTACATTTCCACGTGAATATGAGAAAAAAATGCCGATGGTGCAAAGCACTGTAAACACAATAAAGGAAATATGAATGCTCTTTAAAAACATGGGATAAAACTCCGGCGTTATTTGATTCTTACCTACGAGTAACGAGATCATCAATGTGGCCACAGCCATACTCAACATTTGTCCCAAGAGTCTCATCGTGGAGACCGACGCGGATGCGATACCGTAGAATCTCTTTTCGACCGTGCTCATCACTGCGTTGGTATTGGGCGAAGAAAACAAGGCAAAACCAAAGCCCAGAACGATCAGCGCACAGATAATCAAGCCTAGAGGTGAATCCGCTCCTAAAAAAGTTAGAATAAATAAGCCTATTGCCGTACTTGCCATCCCTAAGGAAGAGATCACAGCAGGTTCTTGTTTGTCGGAGAGCCTTCCGGCATAAGGTGATAGTAGAGCCATGACGATAGGTTGAATAATCAAGATCGAACCTGCTTGTTGAGGGGTCATGCTTTTAATGTATTGGAGATAAAGGCTTAGCAAAAAGGTGACGGCTGATGTTCCGGAATAGTTTATTAGAGCAGCGATATTGGAAAAGGCAAATACCTGATTGTTTTTAAAAAGGCGGACGGGAAAAACCGGATTCGGAACAGAAATTTGTCGTTTGACAAATAGAATAAAGCCGGGTATCCCACAAAGCATTAGCAATACACCCGAAACCTGGGGCAACAGGCTTGAACCATAAACGACAGCGACCAAAGTTAAAGCGTAGATCAAACTACCGAGGATATCCAGTTTTTCTTCCTTGGCATCTGCCCATTCTGTCTTAAGGTATTTTAATATCAGGAAGATTACGATCAGGCCAAGGGGCGCGATTCCTAGGAAAATGCTTCGCCAGCCGAGACTTTGAGTAAGGAAACCGCCGACAAAAGGTCCCATGGAGAGGCCGATATACACGGCAGAGACATTGAAGCCTAACGCCTTACCCCTCTCTTGGGGAGGGAAGACAGAGGTCAGAAGAGCCATTCCGGTTGTCATAATCATTGAACCACCGATGCCTTGTAAAACACGCATAAAAATCAATAGTTCAATACTAGGGGCAAGTCCAGACGCGAAAGAAACCAGAGTAAAGATGATAATGCCCCATCTGTACATACGATTTCTCCCATATATGTCTGCAATCTTACCGATGGGAACCAGGAAGATGGCTGTTGCTAACAGATAGGATGTTGCAATCCAGCTTAAAAGAACTGCGTCAGCTGCAAATTCCTTCTGAATTGAAGGCAGAGCAATGTTTAACGCTGACATCATGAAGGGAGTCAGAAAAGATCCGGTGGTTGCAATAATGAGGACCACTCGTTTTAGGTTGGGATCGGGTGCAACACCTGCTGGCCGGGAATCATTCATTTTTTTCACTTCCCATGCTGATAGATAAAAATTTTAGTATTAATTAGATATTAATACGATTTAAAAGTCATAATTCCTCTAAGTCCTGCAGACCCTTTATCAGCATATCTAGAAGTTGCCTATTATCTTACTTATTTTTGGTATCATTGTCATACTTGTAGGGTGAAACGTGAAGGGTTCCCTTGCTGTCCATAGCAGCGTAGAAAACATCTTTATAATTCTTATAACCTTGTTTGGTAAGCTCCTTAACGATCTCTTCAATAGAAGATTTGATTATACCAATATTATCTCTCTGAAATTCTCCGTCCACGATCACACTGATAGGAGGCATCGTCTGTTCCGGTGTTAATTGAAGGTCTTTAAGGGTTACTGTCTCATATTCGGGTTTTTTGAGAACAGACATATCCCCATTAGCTTCAATAATAGCAAATTCTATCGTACTTAAGTCGAAGATACTTTTCTGCCGTAGAAACATCAGAATATTATCGATGGAATAGCCAATCCGTTTAACGTTCTGGTAAATAATCTTGCCATCCTTAACGACAATTGTGGGTTCGAAGCTGATATTACGGCGTAGGCCATTAAATTTTAAGGAAATTTTATTGACAAATTTCTCAAACAAGGCTAAAACAATGACAGCAAAAATGGTTGGGAGATGTCCAATCTCCCCGTCCACAATAACAGCTCCCACCACATTGCCTAAGACGATAATAGTCAGAGTATCGAAAACAGGCAATTCGCCGATAGATTTCTTGCCCATGACAAAAACGGTAAAGAAGAGAAGTATCAGCATAATGGATATCGTTCTGAAAAAGATTGAAAGATATGTTTCCATAATTCAAAACCTCATTATAATGATTATTGTGGTATTAACAGCTCTTTATGTAGTTATTTGCTTTGAACATTTAAATATACATACTAAAAACTCAGGGTTTCTATTGAGATTGTTCAAAAACCAACGTTTGCAAGGTTAGAAGGAAAGAGTTAAAATAGACAATAAAAGGATTTAAGTTAACTGAGCTATTTCAAAATAGAAAGAAGGTATGAACTTGGCGGATAAAATGGAGAGAACGGCGGTCACACCAGAAGAAACAGGAGGAGTTCTTTATTATTTGGTTGGAAGTAAAACTGATGAATTTCTTAACGAAGCAGAAGCATTGGAGAAACTTGGACTGGGAAAAGCAGATAGAGATGATCTTTACATAGAAACAAGTATCTTACATATGTTTGTTATTATTAAACAATATACGGCGTGGGAAATAGATGAATTAAAATATACGAAGGTGCTTGATCAGATGCATTTTCTTTTATTTCATCAGCTTAAGGAATATTCGAATTATGATGACGATGATGTAGAACAATTGCAGAATCACATTTTTACCCGCTATGATCAATATGGTGATGCCATTGAACAAAACTTTGATACCAACTGGTTGCAAACCTTAAGCGAAAACTTTTTAGATAATCTGAATGATGAAATCGAGGATAAAGAGAGCGCTATTCTGCTGGTCAGTAAGTATGTCGATCGCTTTTATAAATCCATCCCTAATATTTTAAAAAGTATGTAATAGGCTTTATGATTTTAAAACAAATCTATAAACTATATAGGTTTGTTTTTTTTTATTACGACTAGTATTTTACTATTATACATGCAACATGAAAAAATTTTAAAACAGTTTTAAGTTTAAAATATAGTATTTTTGTTAAAAATATTAAATAAATGCAAAAGATTTACGAATAATATTTGTGATTTTTTTGCATTATAAATAAAGAAAACATTTTATATCTGCAAGTAAGGAGGCATATTGCATGAACGCTTTGCAGAGGATTGCCCTTGCACTTGTCATCATAGGGGCGATTAACTGGGGACTAATAGGTTTCTTCCAATTTGACCTTGTTGCTAGTTTATTTGGTGGCATCAGTCCGATTCCTCCAAGAATAATCTACGCACTGGTTGGACTAAGCGGATTATACTGTATCACACTTCTCTTCAAACCATCCGAAGAGGTGGAAAGAGAAGGAAGAATGCAGCCTACGTCCTAGTAATTAAACAACAAAAAAAGAGTATCGCAAAACTACTTGCTTAAGGTAGAGAGCGGTACTCTTTTTTTACTTTGGGTGCCCAGCTTTCGGGCAAAACATTAATGTGAACCGGTTTCTTCGGAGTCGCCATTTTTATTTATACATGAAAAAAAGAACTGTTGCCTTATTGCGCATCAGCCCTTTGTGTTTTAGTTATGAGGACAATGAAATATTTATTCTATGCGATAGGAAGAACGAGTCCTGAATCTTTCTTTTGAATCCTTATAATAACGATTCAACTTTCTAAGGTTGGTGACCCACAAATACAAAAGATAAGGAATGAAAAGAGTCAGTAAAACAGGGACATTGGCCATCAGGATAAAATCAAAAAAACCATGAAGCAAAGCAGGAACGACAAGTGCTCTCCTTAAATACATACGCTCGAAATTTTCATTGTAGGAAAATTTGGCGAGAGATAGATAATAGCCCATCGTTACCCCTAAGAGGACGTGAGTAGGAACCGAGAAGATGCCCCTGGATATACCCACATAAGGATTATAGGAATAGTTTACTGCGACATACATAATATTTTCAACGGTTGCAAAACCCAGTGAAGCGAAGACAGCGTAAATAATACCATCTAATTTTTCATTAAAAGCCTTATTTTTATAGACCGTCCTAAGGACGACTTCTCTCTTGAAAAACTCTTCTGTCAGACCAGCTACCAAGAAAGCGGTAAAAGCACTTGCCAGCAGCCCACTAAACATATTAAAAGCCATTAACGATCTTTCAACAATAACCGTAGGGATAACTGACAGGCAACCCCAAATAAAAACCTTCATTAGAAGGCGCAGAGGTTCCCTGTCAAAACGGTCGGTAAAATAAGCAGCCAATGCCAGAGTAACAGCCGGGGTCACCGCGATGATCAGAAGTCTGAGATCCAATAGATATAGCACCCTTTCTATGCTTAATACAAGTCTATTATCCCAATAAATCCTTTTCTAATACGTTTCTTTTCTGACATCCATCATACCAATCTTTCTAAGATCCTGCAAAACTGAGATTAATCTCTACGATTTCAGCCCTGGAATTTGTTCTAATGGGTGGCCCCCAAAGGCCTAAACCAGTGGAGACAATCAGATTGAAATTGCCTTCGCTCCAGTGTCCTCTATCAATAACAAAAATGGACTGGGTTACCAATTGAGCGGGAAAGAGCTGACCGCCATGGGTATGACCTGAGAGCATCAGATCGATACCGGCCTCTTTGGCTTCATCCACTGCCTGAGGTTGATGATCGAGAAGGAGCAAAGGCTTTGACCGATCAGCCTCAGATAGGATTGTAGCCAGAGATTTCCGCGAACTAGAGTTAAAGTGCCCCGAACGATAATCCTCTCGACCAACGAGATAGATCTTTCCTCCCAGTATTTCTGCAGCCGTATCTCTTAATACCTTGATACCATGTGCTTCAAGCTGGGATGCGATCTGATCAGCCTGACCGCTGTAATATTCATGATTACCCAGGACGGCATAGATACCATATTGAGCATGAAGATTACTCGTAATGCTTTTTAACTTCTTTTCAGAAACAGTGTCCAAAGCCCCTTCCACAATATCTCCAACTATGAAGATTAAATCAGGATTCAGCGCAGAGATGTTATGAGCGGCTTCCTCCATATAGTCGGTTCTGGCCAGAGATTCAATATGAAGGTCTGAGATCATGACTATCTTTAAATGATTGATTTCCTCCATGTTTTTAGCAATCTTGACGTTGTACTTAGCGATATAAGGATTAACGGCAAACCAACTTCCGATTAGGATTAGCCCAAAGGTTATGATTAAAGCCAGGGAATATATTTTTCTATTCTGCCACCAGGCAACCCAAGAAGATGGCAATACCTTAAATGGCGAGTTCAACAGGCCTATTAAATCAATTACTACGAATAAAAGGAGCAGGTAGAAAAACACCGCAAGCCAATAGGAACCAACTACCTTAAGTCCAGGATTATTCGGGGTGAAGACCCGATCAAGTATATAAGCAGATGCCAAAATAGTATAAAATGGCCAAAACATGATTGATTTAAAAGAAGGATAAAATGCTTTAATGGCTTGTAAGCATCTAAAACCTACATAATAGTTCAGAAATAAAAATATGATCAGGAATACTGCTCCCAAGACCTTAAACATTGAACTCATCTTAATGCAACACCTCAGTTATCCATTTTACTACAAAAAGGTTTGAATACAAATATTAGGCTTAAATTTAAGGAAATGATATATTCCAACTAAATAATAAGATATAATGTAATCGAGTCAAATAGGCGAATCGAGGCATTTTCTGATGGTATAAGCATAATTTAAGGGGTTAGGTCATGAGAACTAAAAGCATTAAAAACAAACTATTACTCGTTATTATTTTTATTCTTCTTTTTACAATCATCATTATTTCTACCTATTCGCTATCTTCAGTGCGTAAAGAGATTCTAGCCCATACAGAAGATAAGTTGATGTCAGATCTTGCTATGAGCGAAGTCTATCTTAACAACAAATATCCTGGGAAATGGCATATAGAAAATGGGATTCTCTATAAAGGTGATGTCAGGATGTCGGGTAACAATGAGGAAGTTGATGTGATCGGACATCTTACAGGGGATAATGTCACCATATTCCAAGGTAGAACACGAGTAGCAACTAATGTTATTGATCTTGAAGGTCAAAGAGCAATCGGAACTTACGTTTCTGAAGCAGTTGAAAAAGTAGTTCTAAAAGAGGGTAAAATCTATCTGGGACTTGCCGATGTCGTCGGACGTATAAACCAAACAGCTTATAAGCCTTTGTATGATAATTCGGGAGAAATTGTTGGGATGCTTTTTGTAGGTATGCCCATGGAATCTTACGATGCACTCCTGAAGAATATTGCCTTTCGTTTTGTTTTCTTTTCTTTTGTTGCCATTAGTTTAGCTATCATCTTGTTATATTTAACCATCAGCAGGGGAATTAAACCCCTGAACGCGTTGGTAGACGCAGCTAACAACATTGTGGAAGGGAAGATTGATATCCCAAAGCTGCCGGTCACATCTGAAGATGAGTTTGGTGTCTTAAGCAGCGACTTTAATAGTGTACTGGATAAACTCTCCAACCTCTTGGAAGAATTACAGGATCAAGCCAACAAAGATTACCTTACTGGTCTTTACAATCGAAGGGCTTTTTACCAGCTCATACCGAAGATTTTCGCATCGGCACGGGAGAGAAATCAAAATCTTTGTCTGATTATCCTGGATGTCGATCAATTTAAACAAATCAATGATACAAGAGGACATGACGTTGGGGATAAGGTTCTGATCCATATTGCAAAGACCCTGCAGGAAATTGTGCCACAGAGCGAGTATGTTTTCCGCTTTGGTGGTGACGAATTTGTTATTCTGGCTGAGTGTAAAGAATGTACGCAACTTTTGCTGAGCAGAATAAAACAGGAGTTAAACAAAATACTCTTGGAAGAAGGAGATGTGAGTGTTTCAGTCAGTATCGGTGAAACAATTTTTAACCCTAACGAACAATCTGACATCGATAATCTGATGAAACAAGCTGATCGTTCGATGTATCTCGATAAGAAGAGATTTATGTAAAGCGTTTTCTATAAACGACTAAATACTTGGAGGTTGTACTTTGCCTATTCGTATGGTAGCAATGGATCTAGATGATACCTTACTCAGTTGTGACTTATCCATCTCCGCAAGAAATAAACAAGCCATCGAAAGAGCAAGGGAAAAGGGTGTCCTGGTAACAGTGGCCACAGGTAGAATGCCTCTTTCCTGTCAGAGGTTCATTGAGCAGCTGAATATCTGCGTTCCAGTCATTGCTTGTCACGGGGCGATAGTTAAAGATATGGTTACTGGGGACATCATCTATCGCAAGGTCATTGATAAAAAATGGGTGGCTGAAGCAGTCGAAAAGATGCAGGCTGAGGGGATGCATTGTCAAATCTATCTAAAGGATAAGATCTTTACCAATAAGTTGAATGAATGGTCAGAAACATGGCGCAAGATTTCCAAGCTTCAGGCCGAAGAAGCAGATCTTCTGGAAATCATCAGCCAGGAGGAAGAAGGAGCAGAAAAGGTTGTTTCCATCGGTGAAGAAGGCGTGATTTTTTCTAAGTATCATGATTTAAAACCTTATTTCGCCGGACGTATTCACCTCACCATGTCCAAACCGAATTTTCTTGAGATGTCGGACGCAGCAGTCAATAAAGGTGTAGCACTGGCTTTTTTGGCCGAAAAAAAGGTATTGCCAGGGAAGAGGTCATGGCAATTGGAGACAGCCTCAATGACCTCGAAATGATTCGATACGCAGGGATCGGTGTGGCCATGGGTAATGCTCGCCCGGAAGTTAAAGAAGAAGCAGACTACATTACAGCAAGTAACGATGCAGATGGTGTCGCGGAAGCCATTGAAAGATTTGTACTGAATAGTTGATCAGGGCAGCAGATTATTCTTGTTTTCTGAGCTGGTTTTGGCTCTATAATGGTTAGTGTCTTAATGATTAAATAGGGGCTGCTGAAAATCGAAAAAATACAGTAATAACAAGGGTTTGACGGCACGAATTTAAGTGTAAGGGAAAAGTGATTAAACCCCTTAAAACCTTGCACTTGGAGGAGAAAATGTACCGCAAGACTGATCCGCAATTAATTAACCATAGATGATTTTATTCTGCCGTTTTCCGGCAAACTGAGCGCCGAGAATCGCTGGATTCAACTAGTCTTTACTTTTGTTATTTTAAATTATATGGCAAGCAATTATAAGTACTCTATTAAAATGATTTTTCCAGGATCCCTGTTTTCAGCAGCCGGGTGGATCATTATCTCCCTGGCTTTCTCTTATTATGTAAAACACTTTAACAACTACACCATGATCTATGGCAGTATCGGCGGAATTATCGTGCTTTTGTTATGGCTATACTGGAGCACTGGGATTCTCTTGCTTGGCAGTGCGCTCAATGCTGTTCTTATATCTGAGAAGAAAAAGTTGGGGAAGGCGCAATGATGATGTATTTTGTCGTGGTGTTTTATGTTTTATCAACATAAAAAAAATAGTTACCTTCCGACATATATTTCCATATTTGGTTCTTTTTTTTAATTTCAACATTGTTATAATGTATCCAAATGAGAATCCGACATATAATTTTTTGGAGGTTATTATGCAAAAAGAATAGTTGGTATCCTTATAGCTGTAATGGTAATATTATCATTTTCAATCCCCGCTTATGCACAACCTGACAATTATCAAAAAGATTCCTTTATTACATTGTCAGAATTTATCCAAGAAGCTGACATAGTTGGTATTGCTAAGGATAAACAAGTAAGCCTTTACAATAAAATAAAAGCTGGTGGGATACCCGATGTTTTTAATCCAGAAAAGCAATATCTTGTTCCCCATGGCTTCGAAAAATCAAATGGAAAATTTGTTTTTCCAGATGGTTCTTTCTTAGAAGTTAAAAAAGCAAAAAGTAAAAAAATATTACTTACCCCAGAAAATAAAAACAAACTGATTTCTATTACTAAAGATAAAGAATATGTTGATAATCTTTATGCAAAAACTAACAATTTCGTAACACCTTTGTCTGTAGTCTTTGACAGTTGTTGGGTTACAGGTTATAGCGGGCTTGTAAATATGAAATACTATCAAGAACAATTGTTAGATATGAGTTACAGCCAAAGTAGAATAACCTATGTTGACCCAAGTAGCCTTGAGGTCAATGTTATAGGTGGGACATTCCAAATTGGTTATAATCCTAGAATTGATAACTATCAACAGTCAGGCTCAACTCCCGCATCCTCTTCTGCAAAAGTATATGCTACTATTGCTGGTTATTTTACAAACACACTAATTCTACATGGATATGTAGCAGATACGAGTGTTTGGTCTAGCATGGAACATTTTTGATTTATAAAACCAATAGTAAACACTTTAATACACAACTTAAATACTAATTAAAAAATGTCGGATTCTCATCTAAATTTTAATAGTATAGGAGAATATTAATGACTTATAATGCAACTTCCTTTGTTTTTGTACCTGAATACTTCATCTTAATTTTAGTTTTTCTCATTACCTTTATTTTGGTCATAGTAGCTCTTATTAATATTATCCGATTAACTCATTATCAAATTAAATTGACCAAATTACAATTCCAAAACCTACTTAATAGAAAAAAGGATTAAACCTCTGCTTAAAATTGTATACATTTATAGAATCAAAATAAACAAGCCATCGAAAGAGCAAGAGAAAAGGGTGTCCTGGTAACAGTGGCCACAGGTAGAATGCCTCTTTCCGTCAGAGGTTCATTGAGCAGCTGAATATCTGCGTTCCAGTCATTGCTTGTCACGGGGCGATAGTTAAAGATATGGTTACTGGGGACATCATCTATCGCAAGGTCATTGATAAAAAATGGGTGGCTGAAGCAGTCGAAAAGATGCAGGCTGAGGGGATGCATTGTCAAATCTATCTAAAGGATAAGATCTTTACCAATAAGTTGAATGAATGGTCAGAAACATGGCGCAAGATTTCCAAGCTTCAGGCCGAAGAAGCAGATCTTCTGGAAATCATCAGCCAGGAGGAAGAAGGAGCAGAAAAGGTTGTTTCCATCGGTGAAGAAGGCGTGATTTTTTCTAAGTATCATGATTTAAAACCTTATTTCGCCGGACGTATTCACCTCACCATGTCCAAACCGAATTTTCTTGAGATGTCGGACGCAGCAGTCAATAAAGGTGTAGCACTGGCTTTTTTGGCCGAAAAAAAGGTATTGCCAGGGAAGAGGTCATGGCAATTGGAGACAGCCTCAATGACCTCGAAATGATTCGATACGCAGGGATCGGTGTGGCCGTGGGTAATTCTCGCCCGGAAGTTAAGGAAGAAGCAGACTACATTACCGCAAGTAACGATGCAGATGGTGTAGCGGAAGCCATCGAAAGATTTGTACTGAATAGTTGATCAGGACAGCAGATTATTCTTGTTTTCTGAGCTGTTTTTGGCTCTATAATGGTTAGTGTCTCAATGATCAAATATGTATCAAAAGCAATATGGCATGTTAGCCGTTGACTTCGAAGGAAAAATCGAGTAGAATATCATCTGTCATCTTACCAATTAAATATGCCGATGTGGCTCAGAGGTAGAGCAGCTCACTCGTAATGAGCAGGTCGTCGGTTCGATTCCGACCATCGGCTCCACGCTTATAATCGTTGGATTTATTAGCATTTCGGTAAATAGGCATAAAAATAAGAGCAATTCATCTTTTAGAGAAAAATAAAGGGTGAATTGCTTTTGTTTTTCATTAGCATGAAGGTCACGCCGCAGATAGATACCTTATTCAAAATTCTGCAGCCGCTAGGGTATACACTGGCTGTAGTCCCTTGTGAACAGCCTCAAAAGTGAAACCAAAATAGTTCATCCAATCATTAAGGATTTTTTAATAGAGACATTCCCTGTATCAACCTGGCAAAATTTGCACAAGTTCAAACGTTCTACCTTATTATAAAACAATGGTCGTCGGTTCGATTTCAAAAAAGCATAAGATTTAAACCCAATTGCTGCGCAAATTTTAAAGTTTCTTTATATTCCTGTTTGGACAGTCTTTGAGATATCTCAGGATATCCGGACGCTTCATGAGCCGGATAATACTGGTCCATTAAATTTACTGCACAATTCGGAGACAATTCCCGCTTGATGAATTTTAAGATTTCTCTGGTATCCTCCAGTCCGCCCGGCAGCATTAAATGACGGATAAGCAATCCCCGGCAAGCGATTCCTGCCTCGTTTATTTTCAAGCCTCCTACCTGGCGGTCCATTTCCTTTAAAGCAATCTTAACCTTTTCGGGATAATCCTTAACCTGAGAATAGCGGCTGCCCCTTTCAGCAAGATGATACTTAAAGTCGGGCATATAGATGTCAACCACGCCATCCAGCAAAACCAAAGTTTCAAGGCTTTCATAGCCACCGCAATTGTACACCAGCGGGAGGTTTAAGCCTTTTAGCGCTGCCACAAAGACTGCTTCCAAGATATTCGGGACAAAATGCGTCGGTGTTACAAGGTTGATGTTATGACAGCGGTAATGATTCTGGAGGAGGAGCATAATTTCTGCTAATGTTTCGTTAGTAATGATCTGGCCTTCTCCGCCGAAACTAAGCTCACAGTTCTGGCAAAAAACACAACGCATGTTGCAGTAAGCAAAAAAGATTGTACCCGATCCATGGTATCCGACTAAAGGGGGTTCTTCGCCGTAATGCGGACCATAGCTGGCAATCACAGCCTTGTTGGGAGCCCGGCAGAAACCAAGCTTTTCAAACCTGTTGACTCCGCAAAGGTGAGGACAAAGATTGCACTTGGTTAAATGTTGTTTGGCGTTAACCACTCGTTGTTCCAATTGATGGTTATTTAAGAGTTTATGATATCCCGGTTCCATTTCAGCACCTTTTCCTGAAGTTTTTCATACAGAAAGTAATATTCCCTTAGTTAAAAGAATTTATTTGATAAGTTAAGCATAAAAAATCTGTATTGGATAATCCTAATGTTGCAGAGTCAGGTTTTGCCGGCAACGGCTCTACAGGCAGTAAGTAGAACGCACCTGGCTTCTTTTACATAGTAGCCGACAATAGAATTATTACAAGGCGGTCCATGGTATAAAACAATAGAGGTTTTTAATATTAAACATAAAAACAAGAGGGATATTTAGATGAGCTTACAGGGGAATGATTTATGATGAATAAAGAAATTGTCATTGCAATGGCTTTGGTTATATCCATAATAGAAATTTACATGATCATTAATTTGTACCGTCAAAAGAGACACGAATATTTCTTTGAAAATATAGGGATCTATGGTGTAGTTTTAATTTTTCTCTTAGGCCAATACTATTTTGAGTTTCAGATAAAAGGCTACATCATACTGTTTGTGCTGTTTTCAATAATCGGCCATTCTTTTGTCGGAGAATATCTGGACTATTATAATAAATCAAAGTATTATGACAGGTTCTTGCACTTTTTTGGAACCTTTTCCTTTACGCTCTTTGCTTATTCAATTATATATCTTATTGAAAAACCCATTCACTATTCCCCGTTATATGTGTCCTTGTTTGTAACGACTTTGGGTATAGCGATGGGCGTTCTTTTTGAATTATTGGAATTTGCGCACGATACCTTTATGAAATCAGACATTCAAGCCCAACATGGCCTAAAAGACACCAATCTGGATTTAATGGGGAATGTTATTGGTGCTTTGCTCGCAGGAGTTTTATCATTTTTTGTCTTTTATTAATATCTTAATATAAATATATAAATAGCGTACTATTTTCAGCATCAGAAAGAAAGTTCTATTTTATGTTTGAACAATTGAAAATGGATATGCATCGTCATATCGGCACCATAATAATAGGTCGGGTCAAATATTTGTCAGCTGGTACCACACCTCAACGGAAATCCAACACTGTTGTTCCATCAAAATTAAAGTTTTCAATTGAATAAAAGCTGAAAAAGTATTAGCTTTTATTGAATTAATTTATTGTTTGTATTGCGGCTCCTGCTCTTCGACGTATTGCTGCCTTTCTTTCAATGTCTCAAGAGCATCATCGAAGGTCTGCGCCAGCTGTTCAAAAGTCTGCTTTGCCTGTTGATCCTGGGTTTCCAGAGAAAAAGTCTTCATAGTTGCGGCCGCGTTCTGGACAGTTGCAATGGCCTGCTCCATTTGTGTTCCTACGGTCATTTATTATCACCTCCCTCCTTAACATCAAAAAATGTAACGAATGCTACCTCCCAAAATGACAGATAAGTTAAGGTCTTAAACACTTCGGAAAGCTTACCCTCTAGACCTAAAGATCAGCGCTCCCAGGAAAGCAAATATTATAGCTGCTGATATACCCGCGCTTGTAATCTGAAAGATGCCGGTTAGCACACCGATAAGACCTGAAGAATCAAATTCCTTTAAAGCACCTTTTACTAATTGATTTCCGAAGCTGCTTATGGGTACGGAAGCCCCTGCTCCTGCAAATTTAACAAGCGGATCATAAAGGCCGAGTCCTCCCAGAACTGCTCCAGTAACCACCAAAGTACTGGTTGTATGGGCTGGGGTAAGTTTCAGACCATCCAACAATAATTGTCCAATGACACATATCATTCCCCCTATAAGAAAAGCCCATAGAAATTTTTCCATTCCTACACCTCCTGTAACTCTAAAGCATAACCTACTACTGAAAAAAGAATAAGCCTAATCCGGCGGATTATATTTCGATGCTTACGGCATGGGCGACTGATGGGATGCTTTCTTTCTGCTGGTATGACATTGGCGATAACAAAGCGCCTGTGGCAATAACGAGTATCCTGCGTAGTTCACCTTTGCGCATTCGGTTAAAAAAATGCCCAAAGGTTGTTACGGCTGCGCAGCCACAACCACTCCCGCCTGCAAGTACCACCGGTTGATCCTTTTTATAGATCATAACCCCGCAATCGGTAAATATTTCTTCAGGAATTTTCAGGCCATGCTCTTTTAACAAGTCACCGGCAATGCGGTGTCCTACCCTGCCCAAATCACCGGTAGCGATAACGTCGTAATAAGTAGGATCTTTGTTTAAATCTCGAAAGTGGGCCTCTATCGTATCCACGGCAGCCGGAGCCATAGCCGCCCCCAGGTTGAACGGGTCGGATATTCCCATGTCAACGACACGTCCAATCGTAGCTGCTGTTATCCGGGGACCGTTCCCCTTAGCAGTTATCAGGGCAGCGCCAGACCCTGTTACAGTCCATTGGGCTGTAGGCGGTTTTTGGGAACCATATTCGGTTGGGTATCGATACTGTTTTTCCGCTGCGGCATTATGGCTGGAAACGCAAACCAATGCATTTTTAGCAAAGCCACTGTCCACGAGAACTGATCCTAATGCCAATCCTTGCATGGACGTTGAACAGGCTCCATACAATCCAAGGTAAGGGGTTGCAAGCGTACGGGCGGCGAAGCTGCTGGGGACAATCTGGTTAATCAGGTCCCCGCTTAAAAGGAATTGGATGTCTTCTTTTTTCATGCCTGCTTTTTTAATGGCCGTTTCACAGGCTTCTTCTTGCAGTTTCTTTTCTGCTTTTTCAAAGCTGTCCTGTCCAAGCCAGATATCTCCGTGAAGAAGGTCAAAATCTTCGGCCAATGCCCCTTGGGCTTCATAAGGACCTCCAACAGTGGCCGAAGCGATAACCGTAGGTTTGGAATCGTAAATCCAAGTTTGGTGACCTTGCAGCATTACATCACACCCAATGCTCTTAGAATTATAACAATAATCGATACAACAAAAGCAGAAAAAACACCATAGACGATAACAGGGCCGGAGATTTTAAACATATTGCCCCCTACTCCCAGGACAAAACCTTCGCTGCGGTGCTCGATGGCCGCTGAAACCATAGTATTGGCAAAACCGGTCACCGGAATAATGGTACCCGCCCCGGCCCATTGGGCAATATGGTCGTAGACCCCAAAACCCGTTAAAAGCACGGTGATAATAATAAGTACTGCTACTGTAGGATTTCCGGCAGTTTCTACTGAAAAGTGAAAGTATTTGATGAATAGCATTTGTATCCCCTGACCCAAGGTACAGATTAGACCTCCTACCAAAAATGCCTTAACACAATTTAATAAAATAGGGCGTTTCGGTTCCCTGGCCTGGGCAAATGCTTGATATTTCTGTTGCGTTGGGGAAAGTTTCTTTTTCTTTTTATTGGACATACTTTACACCTCGTTAACGGCCACGGATGGCCTAATAAACGTCCACGGATGGACTAGTGTCGCCGTAGCCAAGGATGGCGGGAGGCGACCGGTGCCATGGATGGCAAGGAGGGCTAATGCAATAAGTAAGGACGCAGCTTGTTTAAGAGATTATCAAGTTCCTCGGCATTTTTAGAGAACATGGCCTTTGCTTTTTTATTTTCGGCCTGAAGAGCAAAGGTTGAAAGATCGGCCTGGCTTTTTTCCAGACTCGCATACAACATTTCCTTTACTTTCGGTTGAGCAAGCTCAATAGCATCATCAAAAAGGTCAAGGTACAACTCTCCGGATGAATCGACCTGGCCTACAAATACATTTTCCAGGGCAACCCCCATATTCTCAAGCTGACTTTCCAGCCACTCACGGTTTAGACCCAAGGAGAAAAGAGGCTCATCCAGGATATTTCCATCCATAATCACGGTTTGAGGTTCCGCCTGGGGGGCCACCTTTTTCCCCAAGTCATGGGATGTAACCGGTTTTTTGTCGGATTTCAAGTAAGCATTTATCTCTCCGTTTGTTTCCATCGCCGCATACTCTATGTTAGCCAGATTAAAAATGTTTTTGGAACGGAGCCCGGCCAAAAGGTCTTCCCCGGTCATTCTCAGCTGCATTAGATTCTCTTCCATGATCTTGCCGTGTTTGATAAGAACGGTTTCCTTTCCGTAAAGTATCTGGTGGAATGTTTTGCTTTTGATAGCGAGCAGATCCAGAAAAACAGGCAAGATAACCCATATGGCCAATACGATAATCCCGGAAACAATATCGATAAAATTGAAGGATGTTAATACCGCCGCCAGGGCAATTACGATATAACCGGTAAAAGCAAACGGGGTTATCCGGCTTATGTTTCTTTTACCCGGCAGCCTTACGAATCCCCAGACTAAAAAGAAAAATACAAGTGATCTTATTATTTGAACCCATTCCTGCATAATATTTCCTCACTAATTCCCTTTATATTGCGGTTCTCTAAATTCCAAGGTCTTTAACCTGTTTTCCAAATCAGTGATGATGTTATCTGTAATACCTAATGCGTCTGTAAAAGCAACTTGAGTTTCTTCGTCCTTAGTTTGGGTGGAATACATCCTTAAGGTACCGCGGGCCCCTTTTAAAGTGGCTATTGTTTGTTTTATCTGGGAAGCAACGGTCATACAAATTCCTCCAATCTATCGAAATATATTTTCTCAAAGTACTATATATTTCATGCAAACTCATAACATGTAAATAATGTGATGTTTAGCAAAAACCGTAAAATATCCGGTTATTTGCAGAAATAACAAAAATAATTAAGTCTCATTTTTTTTCTATTTAGCGAAATAACAAGCTACCTCTGTCCAGTACCAGACCCCTTATAATAAATCAAATATTGCTAGTAACTTTTATAGAACAAATAAACGCAATGAGATTAACCCAAAGCGTTTATTTTACTTTGATAAAAGAAGGAGGGCAGGGATAAAGAACATCTGTTAAGCCTTTAAACCCATAAAACAATTTAGACATTTAATTCGTTAATAATTTCTAATCTTGGTTATTATTTCAGTTGTTGTAATCATTCTTCTGTTAATTGCATTAGGTATCGTTTTCTAAATTCTTATAAAAATGTTGGAAAGGAGAGGAAATGTTTATGTACAGTGGAGGGTTGTTGCTGCTCAAGAATGGCATATCCGACAATGGCATATCCAATGATGGGATATGCGCATCGCGGTGCTGGAGCTGCTATTATTGCTATTGCTATTCTGATTCTTATTGCTTTAGCTGTAATATTTTAAGTTAATATTTGAATTATTAATTATTAATGGAGGAGTTTGTTAACTCTTCCATTTTGGTACGAGCAGATCGGAGAGAAATATTGTGTCATTCGCTTAAGTAAAATGTTCTTTAACTTCTATTTAGGCTTTCTCACGTTGTACATCTTCTGGAGCTTTTCGGAATGCTAATCTATGTTTCTATTTGTTTGATGGAAATTGAGAAAATATTAGAACTAAGCTACCTAAACTTTAAAGTCGATGATTATTGTCATTCAGGGGTCTCTCGTAGCTAAGACCCTTATTCTTTCAGGACGGAGTTAAAATTCCACCGAAAATCAACAGACAACTTTCTTCTAAATGATATATGGAATATATTGCCATATAGAATTAATTTAAGAGGTGTTTTATTTATGAATTATCCTGAAACCATACCCGTCTATGCACCATATCCCCGAATGGTAGCCAGATATCCGTTAACTTATATTGGTAGTTATGAACCACCGCAGTGGGAACGATTTGAAGAACAATTCCATCCCCGTTGGTTGAAACAACTTGAACGCCGGATGGGTATAATACCAGGACGTGAACCTATCTGGTGGGAGCTTTATGAAGAGCAATTCGAGCCACCTTGGTTACAACGGTTAGAGCGAAGGATGGGAATTCCTCAACCGTTTAGCCCATTTTACGATCTTCCCAGATCGACAAGACATTTATTTTCTTAATTAAAACTTCAACGGCCAGAATATAGGCCGTTTTTTATATTCTCTGTTATTAGACCTGAAGCCTTATACCGGATGTCAACTCTAGGAATTTTGTGAATCAGCACTCACTAGATTTAAATATCCTTAATTTATCAGCCACCACAGCAGTAAATTCGAACTGAACAGAAGAATAACTGCAGTGTAATATATCAACTTTCCTCCCAAATACGCAATTAATGACTATCACTTAGATGGACCTCATGTTTAAGGAGCTCTTCTATTCTTCTTTCTATTTTAGCTAAATCTAGCTGAGCCTCTTTTTTGATACTTTTTCTTAGCATCGGACCAATTTGATTGATATCATCATAGATATCATGTAACAATTCGAATGAAGCTGTAGCCTCCAAAATTTCTTGGGGAGTTTCAACCATATCTGTTAAAACCGAGGTTTCAGTTCTTGAGGCTATCATTGGAGAACTAATTTGTTCAATAAAAACACGAGTTCGTCTTCCTGGACCACGGTCCTCCTCGATTGGTTCTAAAGCAATAATTTTGTCTGAACGAACGAACTTTCCATATCCCAAAGGAATTATGACATTCTCTTTTATTTCCATAATTTATTTCCTTTCTTAAAAGGATCTTAAATCAAGAATATATGCAATATTATTTTCTAGAAACTTATAATTATTCACCTTATTAAAGCTGCTATCTTACGCAATAACAATACCAAAATATATATAATATTTCCAAATGGTCATTCGCATTTTCCGTATGAGCATTTATTCCATAAAAACAAAGTTAATGAAGATAAAACAGGCCGTTATAATAAAATTCGGGGTGAAACGCTAGTCCTAAGAGTCCTCGTTCATCATAACCACGACGAGAAGTACCTAGTTTTATGATTCGTAGTCTTATTGTTTTCTTTGATAAAAATATGATTAGAACTGACCTTGTATACTCTAAAATTATAATATTAAGGCGAACAAATTTTTTGTAAGACAAGGCGGTCGCTTTTAAACATCCGTGGCATCGCGAAACTAATCCATCCATGGCTGTCGGAGGAATGAGTAATACTGGTAGTATTGCGATTGACGACAACGTAGTATCACAAAAAATCTGTCGCCACGATATATAAGATTTAGGGTTGACAAAGTACTAGGTAATAATTGGGGGCATCCAGTAATATTTACCACAGCAGACGCTGCTTTTTATTATCAAGTACCTGTTTAACAGCAATAATTACATATATAGTAAAAATAAAAGCACTTAACGACAGTGTTACACCAAAATAGGAAAAGGGTTGTGCCCCTAATGTAGCACCGGTTAGCCACAAGTCCAACAGTGACATACTAAAATCCCCCCAAGTCATGAACTCAATGATCTGTCTAGACGTTCACACCGAAAGCGTCTATTTCGACTGCTTAATGTTTTCCTTGACTTCGTAAAATATCTTCACGCGCCCCTTGTTCGATCTTGTTGACTTCATCATTGAGAAAGAGGTGGATGGCAAGGAACATTATCAATAATACTAAAGAATAAGGAACTTGAGCATGAATAAACCTGAAGATACTATACATCTTATCAGTAGGTTCAAGAGCTTGTAAGACAGCAATTGCGATGTAATCAAGGTCATGGAACACGACACCAAGATCCGTGTGATCCCGAAAAACCGGAAAAAAAATTGTCATCGAAATAGGGGCTAACTTAAAAGGATTTAGGGCTTCGATGATTGACCAATGCTTTTCTTCAACTTCTTTTCCCAATATTGTTTCTTCCATATCCGAGCTTACTTTCGAAGATAAAATGTCAAGTTCTTTTTCTAAAGCATTAAGTTTTTCCTCTTGTTCCGTTATTAAAGGAATCTTTGCTGTTTGCAGCAATTTATTAATTTTGCCGGTTAAAAAAAGCCCCAAACATAAAGCTAAGGTTAAGAAGGCGAGCGAAAAAGGGACATGAAACTCAAGAATTATAAACGCTAAAAATATATTGTTAAACGTTGGTTCCAATGCCTGTCTGATAAAAATGTCTATTTCTCCCAAACTTGTTACTGATACCCCAATTGCCAGACTTGGAATGACAGAAAACCAGAATGCTGTTGATACTGGAGATAAATTAAATGGATTAAGGATTTTCGAAAAAAACCTCCTTTGTTGCTCTGCTATCGCATACTTGATCTTTTCGATATATTGTTTTTCTGCAATGGAAAGAGGACGCCAGCAAATTTCGTTAAGGTACTGCTTAAAATATTTTTGCATACACATGCATGGACTTGATGGCCCCCTCATAAAAAAAACACTCCTTACTTAAAACTGCTCAATTACGGCATTTTCACTTTCGGTTGTTTTGGGCGGTTCTGTAAGACCGACTGTTTTTGATAATAACCAAATCCAGAAAGTTGAGTTGATTATAGCAATAATTGTGGGTACTGGTAACCAGACTCCCCAATACTTGCCTTCCGTTGGATTATCTTTCTTTTTGGACTTTTGAACAAGAAAATAATTCATTCAAGTCGTTCCCCAATCAGATTTTTTAACTTTATTTAACGGTCTCCCAATTACGCAGGATGACTGCTCCGAATACAAAAGAGACTACAAATGAGAATGCCAGCCAAATAATCCAGTAACTTTGAATGAGCCACAAAGGGCTAAATCCACAAAATCCATAGCCAGGCATCATAATACCACCCCTTATATCATTACCATATTATTCCTTTAGATATAGCATAGTGCATGGTCCATGCACTATATGGTAATATTTGGGTTTCAAATTGTGTGAATTAATTTATTTTCATCCGGTTAGATATCATAGAAAGAGAGAGCTTATGGTCTTATAGCTTTCTTTTTTTGTGTAAAATTATTTAAATATTACAAGGAGTTATTGACATATACCCATAACGGGATTATTATAAATATGGGCATAAGCCAATAACCCTTCAAAAACATTGGAGAATGTCCATATGAAGCAATAAGCTTAAAAGTTTTGTAAGGAGGGTTTTTTATGCCAGGAAAAGATGGAACCGGCCCGTTTGGACAAGGGCCTGTGGCGGGAAGAGGAGCAGGACGGAGAGGACAGCGAGGAGGAGTAGGTGCAGGTCCGACAGGATATTGTGTCTGTCCGAATTGCGGAGAAAAAATCATGCATACGGTCGGCGTTCCTTGCACTTATATGAAATGCCCTAAGTGCGGAAAATCTATGATAAGAGGCACTTAAAAGAAAAATGACCAGAAGCAGCCATTTTGGGAAAATGACTTTTTCTAAAATGTACGTTAATTTGAGAGGAGGTGAAAATTATGCCGAGAGGAGACGGAACAGGCCCGATGCGAATGGGACGGATGACTGGACGGGGCGCAGGTTTTTGCGCAGGCTTTACAGCTCCTGGTTATGCAAATCCTGTTGGTTTTAGATGCGGATTCAGAGGAGGACGCGGCTTCCGCAGGAAGTTTTATGCAACCGGTCTGCCGGGATGGGCGCGCTTAGGCTATCCCGCATACGCTGGGACATATGAACCTGCTTTAGGTGAAAAGGAACTTTTAAGCCAGCAGGCGGAGTTTTTTGAAAGCCAGCTTGAACAGGTTAAAAAGCGGCTGTCAAGTTTTAAGGAAGACGCTGAATAGCCCCATATTCAGGAGAAAGAAGGCAGGAAATCTCACCTGCCTTCTTCTCCTGAATTATTTTTTAGCTAAGGAAGATATGTATGCATTACGGAACATTATAAACTATCAGACCCATGATTTATTGGATAACCAATGCCTCGCTTATAGTACATTTTTTGATATAAACAGAACCCTGCTTTACATAAAGAAATTTCAAATTGCGTTCTTATAATTTAGAAAGAAATTTCTGCATGGCATATACAGAGTCAGTACTGATAACATGCTCGATTGAACAGGCATCTTTATCAGCAATATGGGGATCAACCTTTAAAACTCTTCTAAAAAAATCGTCAATAACTCTATGCTTCTTCGCTATTAACTCAGCTAGTTCAAGTCCAGCAGGGGTAAAATTAACCTTTTTGTATCTTTCGTATATAATCAGGCCTTTATCGGACAGCGTTGATATGGCGCTATTAGTACTTGCTTTAGTAACACCTAATCTTTGAGCAATGTCCGATACTCTGGCACCACTTTCATCAATTGTCAATTCATAAATTGCTTCTAAATAGTTTTCCATGGTAAATGTTAGTTTTTCCATGATTTTTTCCTTTCAATATTCAAGCAGAAGCATCCTCTATAAGTAACAGTTTAGCATTATGAATTATAAATAACAACTGAAGCGTTCTATTGAGGTGCCTACCATAAAATATAATGATTTATAGAGAAGACATAATTAGAATCATATTTTCATTGATATTAACAATCAATATCAATGAAAATATAAATTTAGGTACAGCAATTATTGGGATACAGTATTCTGACGAGCATTTATCATGGAAATCTGGAACAGGTTGGCTCCATTCATGATGTTTATCATTATCCGTCTTCTGTGTTTGTTGCTGGTTTTATTGGGAAAAGCAATCTCATTTATGGAAAAAACGTTAAGCAAAAAGAATTGTGGAAAATTGCTGGTAAAGCAGTTCAAACAGATTGTCCGGGACCATTTATTGGATAAAAAAGGAGAAGTGCTAGTGGTTCGACCGGAAGATATTCGTTTAAACCGTTATTCGGGAATCAGGAATTAACGGTACAAACTACAACGCAGGAAGCTTATGAACCGGGGGAGGAAGTGTTCTTCGATTTTCAGCGGGCAGCGGTGATCAAATAGTGTCTACTATGACATTTAGGACCAAAAATTTGTATTGAATTAAATTATTAGTCTTTGAATTCGTATAAGGCATTCAGGAAGTCGTTCAAAAAATACCGTTTTCCTTTATTTATGATCTTATGGCCTTCCATCTGAAGAAGTATTTTTTGGTGATCTATTCCTCCGGGGTACTTATCGTTAAGCTCCCCGTCTTTCTTGAGTGTACGCCAATAGGGTGTAATATCCGGTATTCCGGCGTTTTCTCTTTCTTGTGAGGCATGAGCTACGATATTGATAAAGATACCTGCAGTCAAAGGGCAGGTAAAATCTGCACGGTGCTTCTTAGCTAAAGTTTTTCGAATATGATCAGTTGTCACTACTTTGCCATGAGGTACTTTTTTCATCAGGTAATCATATTCAATGGGGGAAGCAATGACCATATGACCAACACCCCAACGCAGAGCCATTTTATTATCAGGCCCAATAAATTCTTTTTTAGGCAGATCACCAGCATGATGGAGTTTTTCGTTATATGTTTTCTTTACCATGGTTACCTCCTTTTACAATCCAATACTCAAGAATCAATATAAATCTTTAATAATTGTACTAAAAAATAGCTGTTTCAGCTATTCAAAGGTAATAATGTTATGATCGACGAAGGTGCGAATTTGAAATAACAATGGAAAAATAGTAAAAGGGTAGACCTTCTTTCTTAGAATAAGAGAAGAGATCTACCCTTTTACCTCTTGGTGGATTTCCAATTTGGGACATCCTCCTTTTGTTTTCACCCTGATACCGTTCTAATCCTCTTCAAACTTCTTGAACCAATCTCTCGATTTAAGTTCAGATGTCAATCCTACTTCTGGAACCATAGGGCTCAACCTTAAGTCTTTTCTTCGGTACCATGGTTTGAACTCTCTGATCCTCCCCTTGGACTTCAGAATAACTTCCAGTTTTTCAGGTAAAACCGACGTTTGTAAGGATTATGGTTATCTAGAGTGTGTACCTAGTAAACCGTCATTGGTGACTGATTTACGGGGGGTAAATATTATTTTACACGCAGCCTTATACTTTGTCAATGCAATTAACAGAATAATTATTAAATTCTGAATATAATTTCTCGATAATCATGTAAAGAAAGCTCACCTAAATGGCGAGCTTCTCACATAAAATATAGATATAATTCAAGAATTAGAAGATAACACCTAGAGCAATAAGAATTAATACTGCGATTGCAATTATTCCTGCGCCTACACCACCATAAGCGGCTCCACCGTAAGCTCCAGCATATCCGTACATAAGATAACCTCCTTATTCTATTTCGAAATTAAGGTTTCAGTACCTAAACTTGGTTCATTTAGAATACGATTCCCATTGCGATGAGCAAGAGGATAATAACAACTACGATTGCAATACCGCAGCCACAACTACCCCAACCTGTAGCGCCTACACCAGTTCCTTCAAAAGCCATTGATTAGTCCTCCTTTTGTTTTTCCATTAAATGGTATTGAATACTTTATATACTATGTAGATATAAAAGATATGGTACTAAATGGAAAAAAATTCCTCAAAATTTTAAAAGATCCTGAGAGATAAGAGCTATGAAAAATAGGACTCTGGCCCAAATCTTTTTGGCGAAAAGTTGTCTTAGTATGTTACAATAAATGAAAGTATTCCTGAAAAGTATGAGGCCAAAATAAATCTCTGAGGAGAGGGAAAAATGAAAAAAATACTAAAGGTTATCGCTTTAGTGTTATGTTTTATTCTCATAACGGAGTCAGCTCTTGCCGGTGTAAATGAGACGACCAGGTTATCAGGAGTAGATCGATATAAAACCGCCAAAGTCATTGCAGAAGAATACAATTCGGGACTTGTCAATAGTGTTGTACTGGCACCAGGCAGTAATTTTGCCAATGCGCTTCCTGCCAGCGTGTTAGCCCATAAGAATCAGGCCCCTTTACTCTTGGTGGGTCCTACTCCAACAGATACAAACGAAGCATTTGAATATATTGTCAACCACCTGACCAAGATTGGAAAAATCTATCTGGTTGGCGATCAAAACCTTATGGGGAAGGATTTTGAAACCCATCTTAACCAATTAGGATATAAAAATATCATTTGCATCAAAGGTTGTGATAAATACGAAACCGATTACCTGATCGCAAAAGAACTTAGTATTCCTAAAGGAAATCCTGTTGTTATTAGCTCAGGAGAAAACTTTCCGGATGCATTAGCCATCTCAAGCTTTGCAGCTGCTAATGGCTGGCCTATCCTCCTCACTGAAAAGAACAAGCTTACGGCTTCAATTAAAGAATTCATTCAGGAAAAGCAGCCTGCTAAAATTTATATCACCGGTGGAACTGCCGTCATATGTTCTGAACTTGAGGAAGAAATCCAGCAGTTAGCACGTGATTCCGTTATACATCGCTTCGGCGGAAGTGACAGATTTGCTACAGCCATACAAATTGCTCAAGAATTTGCGCCTGGTCCGCTTCATATTTATGTGGCTTCAGGTTTAAACTTTCCGGATGCATTAGCGGGAAGCGTTTTAGCAGCCAAGAACAATGGCCCCATTATCCTGGTTAACCCAATGGCTAAAGACATAACTCCTGATGTCCGTGGCTATTTACAAAAGATTAAAAACCTTAAGTCTCAGATCAGCATGACTTTCATTGGTGGACGTACAGTTATTCCACCTGAGCTTGAGTTTATCGTTTCGCAGGAAGGGGGTTATATCACAGACCCCTTGAGGATGCTTGAGGAGAATGTTGTAGTACTGGTCAATCAGGAGAGAATAAGTAAGGGATTACCGGCACTCCAAACTAATGATGTTCTTTCCAAATTAGCACGGCTAAAATCACAGGATATGATTGATAAAGATTACTTTGACCACCAATCACCAACGTACGGACTCCCTTCGGCCATGATAGATTCCTTTGGTATATCCTACAGCCTGGTAGGAGAAAACATTGCCTATGGACAAACCACAGCCCAGATGGTCATGGATGCCTGGATGAATTCACCTAGTCATCGGGAAAATATCCTTAAAGAAGAGTATCAGGAGATTGGTGTAGGGCTTGCCAAAGACAGCTCAGGAACCCTTTACTGGACACAGATGTTTATCCGTACCTAATACTTAGTTTTCTCTAATCGTTTTCTAAGCTTTGGGAGTTAAAATCAAATCATCCTCTAAACCCTTCCCTTTTATGAAATATAAAACTTTTCTCGTACCTGGAACATATCCGGGTTTTTTCTTTATATGTTTCGCAAGTTGTCTATATTATGTGTGATAGTTAAAAAATGTTTACTTTATCCAAAAGCAATGCTAAAGTTGAATTTGAAGATTGTTGTATGAATTGTGTGTTATGATCAAAAAGAAAATACAAAGATTTTCCTAATATTAACGTTGGAAAATCACTGCCTCCGAGCCTTAGCAGCTAAGGGAAACTATGTTGCTCTGGCCTGGACTTCAAGTCCACAGGGTAGTCAGAGAAATCTGTCTACCTCCCGCATTCGGAAAGGAGAAGGTCAGGAATACTGCAGTTACAGTTTTTTTTGTAACTGTCAATACAAATCCTTGCTCCTCACCGGAACAAGGATTTTATATTTATCTCATTTTTTTCTTGCGTTTTTTGCCATACTAAAGACTAAACCGTTAAATTGTTGTATTTCAAGGGGGATTAAGGATGAAGAAAAATATTGCCTTGGAAGAAGCTCAGAGATTATTACTGGAGCATTGTCTTTTAGTTGGAACCGAGTTTGTTGATCTGCAAGAATCTCTGGGAAGAGTCTTAAGTGATGATATTCGGGCCTGTGAAAACATTCCGCCTTTTGCCCGTTCCCCTTATGATGGTTATGCTTTTCGCGCCGAAGATACTATGAATGCAACCGAAGAAAACCCTGCCATCCTCGAAGTGATCGAAGAGGTTCCCGCGGGGTATGCACCAACGAAAAAGATTACGGCGGGGAAGGCTGTTAAGATCCTGACCGGTGCACCGATACCGGAAGGTGCTGACGCCGTTACCAAATATGAAGAAACAGAGTTAAAGGGTGAGTTTGTTTCTATCTATAACCGGTATATATCGGGAGAAAACATTGTTCCTGCAGGGGAAGATGTAGCACAGGATGAGATCATTGCTGCCCAGGGAACGGCCGTAAGCCCTCCGATCCTGGGGTTAATGGCAGCCTTAGGGATCATCCAAGTCCCTGTGTACAAGCGACCACGAATTGCAATCATCAGTACGGGAGACGAGTTACTGGATATTTACGAACCATTAAGACCCGGGAAGATTCGCAATAGCAACAGTTACACTATATTTGCTTACTGTCGGGAAATCGGAGCAGAACCGGTTATTCTCGGAACAAGCAGGGATAAGGCTGATGAGGTCGGGACGATGATCCAGAAAGGTTTGGATCAGGCAGACATGGTTATCACCACCGGCGGAGTTTCCGTTGGAGACTACGATGTCCTAGGGGAAGCAGTAGAACATATAGGTGCTGAAACGTTATACTGGAAAATTGAAATAAAACCGGGCTCACCCAATCTTGCAGCAGTCAAAGATGGGAAGATTATTCTGGCTCTATCTGGGAATCCTGCTGCAGCTTTGGTCATCTTTCACCTGCTTGGTACTGCGTTTATCAAAAAGTTGGGGGGCAGATCAGATTATCTGCCACAACAGATAGAGGTCAGATTGAAAAGCAATTTCCGAAAAGCAAGTCCGCGTCGAAGATTCTTAAGGGGAAAGCTTGATGTGGAAAATGGGGAAGCGTATATGGAAATTACAGGAGGTCAAGGTAACGGTGTACTCCGTTCCTTAGTAGGTTGTGATGTCTTAGCCGAAATACAGGGTGGCAGCGAACCCCAAAAATCAGGAACAAAGCTGAAAGCCTTTCTTTTAAAATAATTTACTTATTAAATTTAGTTTACAAAGATATCTAATATCCAAGCAAGGCAATCTTTATCGATAAATACCCTTGGACAATAAATACCCTTGGACAATGGGTGGCTCTATTACCTTTTGAGGGGATGTATGATGAAAAAAATACCTGTACAAGAAGCCGTCGGAACAAAACTCTGCCATGATATCACCAAGATTGTGCCTGGAGAATTTAAGGGTGTGGCTTTTAAAAGGGATCATGTGATCAGACCTGAAGATGTGGAAGAACTTTTAAAGATAGGGAAAGAACATATTTATGTGTGGGAAGAGAACGCAGGCGAAATACATGAAGATGAAGCCGCCGTCAGGATCGCCGAAGCGGTAAAGGGATCCAATATCTCTTATACACAACCCCAGGAAGGAAAAACCACTTTAAAAGCTGATCTCAAGGGACTATTCACAATCAATCGGGAATTACTAAGAGAAATAAACTCTATTGAAAGCGTCACCGTAAGCTCAAGACCGGATCATGATACCGTTCAGCAAGGGGATAAACTTGCCGGAGCCAGAGTTGTCCCTCTCGTTATAGAAGAAACAAAAATCGAACAACTGGAAAGAATTTGTTTGACCAAGGGACCGGTTTTCGAAGTAAAACCCTTTTTTAAGCTGAAAGTGGGGATCATGATTACCGGAAATGAAGTCTACAAGGGAAGGATAGAAGATAAGTTTGGCCCTGTTATCGAAAAGAAGCTTAAGAGCTTTGACCATGAGATCCTGAGAAAAGTCTACTGCCCTGATGATATGGTCAAGCTAAAGGAGACCATCAACTCCTTTCTAGAGAGGGATGCGGACCTGATTATCCTGACGGGTGGGATGTCGGTGGATCCCGATGACTTGACCCCGGGAGCGATTAAATCATCAGGCGCAGAAGTGGTTACTTATGGAGCTCCCATCCAACCTGGAAACATGTTTATGCTGGCTTATAAGAACACCACCGCGATGATTGGCGTACCGGGTGCAGCGATCCATCATAAGACTACTGTACTGGATGTTGTACTCCCAAGGCTGTTTGCGGGAGAGAGATTAACGAAGCAAGACTTTATCAACCTGGGTGAAGGTGGTTTATGTTTAGGTTGTGAAGTATGTCGATACCCAGTATGTTATTTTGGTAGGAGCTGAGCAAGATGATCGATAATTGCGGGAGAAGAATCAACTATTTAAGGATTTCTGTCACTGATCTTTGCAATCTTCGATGTGCCTATTGTATGCCGGCAGAAGGAGTAATCAAAAAGGAGCATATGAACATCCTGCGGCTGGAAGAGATCGAACATATTGTTAAGGAAGCCGTCAGCTTAGGCATCGATAAGGTGAGGATCACCGGTGGTGAACCTCTGGTACGCAAGGGGATTGTTCAGCTGGTCGAAAACCTGGCTAAGATCGAGGGTCTCAAGGATCTTAGTATGACCACCAATGGGCTTTTACTGAAACATTATGCCAGAGATCTTAAACGAGCTGGGCTTACCAGGCTTAATATCAGTCTGGATAGTTTGGATAGAGATAAATATAGGCGTATGACTCGCTGTGGTAATCTTGACGATGTGATCGAGGGACTGCGGATCGCAAAAGAAGTGGGATTCGCACCGATTAAGATCAATGTGGTTCTGATCGGTGGGTATAACGAAGATGAAATCGAGGATTTTGTCAACCTGACCTTAAAGGATGAAATAGATGTCCGATTTATCGAACTAATGCCTTTAGGGGAAGCCAAGGACTGGGTGGGAAGTTCCTTCATCAGTAACGAGACGGTTTTACGTAAGGTTCCCACCCTCATACCACTACCGTTCAAAGGTCATGGCACGGTGGCCAGGATGTTCAAATTACCGAACGGTAGAGGCAAAGTAGGACTCATCAGCCCTATCAGCAGCCACTTTTGCAACTACTGTAACCGGATCAGGGTCACTCCCGATGGCAAGCTCAAATCGTGTTTGCATTCCACACAGGAAATCGACCTCAAAGATGCCCACCCAGATGAAATCAAACGATTACTTTTCGAAGGAATCAAGGGTAAACCTAGCAAGCATAATATTAGTACTAAATCGTCAAGCCTGGTAGAACGCAACATGAACGAGATAGGTGGGTAATGACAATGAGTCAGTCAGAAAAGACAATGATGGATATCAATTCGAATGAGAATACCTTGACTCATTTTAATACTGAGGGAAGAGCTTGGATGGTCGATGTCAGCGAGAAAGAGGTTACCATCAGGCTAGCTGTTGCTAGGGGAGAGATTCAGATGAGTCCCAAGACCTTAAGTCTGATAAAAGACAAAGGCTTAGCCAAAGGAGATGTCCTGGGTGTATCTCAGGTTGCCGGAATTATGGCTGCCAAGAAGGCGTCGGACATCATTCCCATGTGCCATCCTTTAATGTTGTCAGGCATTGATATTTCTTTTGTCATCAATGAAGTGGACAGTAAAATCGAGATAGAAGCCTCAGTGAAAAACGCCGGACAGACGGGAGTAGAGATGGAAGCCCTCACCGCTGTCTCGGTAGCAGCATTGACTATCTATGATATGTGTAAGGCTGTGGAAAAAGATATGGTGATCAGCAATATTTGTCTGGTCAGAAAGACCGGAGGAAAAAGCGGCGAGTACGTACGGATGAGAGATTTCGGTTAAATTAAATGGGAGGTAACATCTTATGGTTTCTGTCGGGGTTATTACCATCAGTGATAAAGGATCAAGAGGAGAAAGAATGGATCAAGGAGGCCCATTAATTCAGGAAATCGTTACCCAAAAGGGCTGGATAGTCAAAGCATCTGCGATCATTCCGGATGAGCAGGATCTCATCGAAAAGAAACTTATGGAGTTTACGGATGATCAGGGTGTTGATCTTATTGTGACGACAGGCGGAACGGGATTCTCACCCCGTGATGTCACTCCGGAGGCTACCCTGGCTGTAATTGACAGAGCTGCACCGGGTTTAGCTGAAGCGATGAGAATGGAAAGTCTGAAAGTAACTCCCATGGCTATGTTATCCCGGGCAGTTGCCGGAATCAGAAAGCAGACCATTATAATTAACCTTCCCGGTAGTCCCAAAGGTGTTAAGGAATGTTTGGAGGTCGTTTTACCGGCTTTAGGTCATGGCATAGAAATCTTAAAAGGTACGGCAGGGGATTGCGCCCACGTTAAAAAGGGTTCTTGTGTCACAGAAAACAAACAAAGGGAGGCATAGAATGAACAGTGTGCCTATTATCAGTATCGTTGCATCCCGTTCCGGAACAGGGAAAACAACCTTCCTCGAGAAGCTCATTCATGAGCTTACAGAAAGGGGATATAGGGTAGGAACCATCAAAAGTGATGCTCACGGGTTCGACATGGATGTACCGGGTAAAGATACGTGGCGCTTTACCCAGGCCGGTTCTAAAGCGACCGCTATTATAGGACCCAACAAATTCGCTCTGATTCAGCAGACCAACGAGAAAAAAGACCTTGATGAGGTTGCAGGAATGATACAAGATGTTGACCTCATTCTGGTAGAAGGATATAAAATGGCAGAGAAGCCAAGGATTGAAGTGATCCGACAAGAAATCAGTACGCAAATAGTATCTCCTCCCCAGTATTTGATAGCGATTGTGACCGATGTGGAAGAGATCAAAGCACCTGTTCCCATATTTAACATTGAAGATCACCAAAGTACGGCAGAATTTATTATCTCTAAGTACGGTTTAGATAGATAATAGAGGTTCTATTTCAATACAAGAAATGATATAATATTAATTTAATAACCAAACTCATATCATACAAGGATTCCTAATATCAAATACTAAAAACAATGATTATTAACTGGAACAAGGAGGATTCCACTATGTTTGAACCTATGATTGGGATGATTACACCAACTGTTGCTGTAATACTATTAGTCCTCGCTTTGATCATCTTTGGGCCTGGAAAATTGCCTCAGCTAGGCAAATCTCTAGGTCAAGGTATTAAAGAATTCAAGACGGCTACCAATGAAGAAGAGATGAGAGACAAAGAGAAAAAGGAAAATAAAGAAGACAATAGTAAAGATGTATGATTTTAAAATCTCGCCAAATAGAGAAGCCTGTCTAACGGTGTTTATAGACAGGCTTTTTGGTGTGTCTTGTAAGTCCTTTGCAGATATAGATAACGTGCTCAAAATTCTAATTCTGCATATTAAGGAGATGGAAACATGGGAAGAATTAGCAACTGGTAGCCAGAGTATGCATACAAAAATTAGTATTGGTGATGCTCATATAAATCAATGCCGCCGAGTACCACATGAGCTAAACCAAAACCAATGATTCCAGCGCCAATCATCGGCCAGATATCACGTTTATCCATTCCGTTATTTCTCATGTCCAATACTCTCATTGCTACTCCCGCAGCAGTGACTGCGGTTCCTAAGGCGGTTGGAATGACTCCTTCGCGTGGCATTAAAATCCCTCCTCTTGTTTAAAAAATCTACTGTTAGATTTCTCAGAAGAGAAATGATTTATGAGTTATTGTTAATGGAAAATTATGATGATATCCTTCCTATATGAGTAACAAGTGCTCTTATTAGAACCACAAACATAAAAATAAGTAAATTTTTTCAATAAAATTTGTTTTTTTAAGCCAATATATAGGCAGCGAAAAAGAATAATTGTATTTGACTTTTGGTCAAGCTCTAAAAACCAATTGGAGAATGAACGGTATAAAATCAATCTTCAACAGTTACAAGACGTGAAACCTGGCCATTAATGCAGGGTTTCTTCCTTTTAACCCCCGATATCTACAGTCGGAAACAGTTTTAGGGCTACTGGACGAAGAAAGGTTGTTCTGAGGCCAGATATATAATATGATAAAGAAAAAATTCCACATAGTGAAACTGAGTTTCATATAGTGGAACAGGGGGTTAGATATTATGGCATTGTGGGGAGACGAAAGAAAAAATGGAACCAAAGAAAACACCGGTCAGACCAGAATAACCGGAGCGCAACTCATGGTGAGATTTCTCGAGAGCAAAGGGATAAGCCAAATCTATGGAATTCCGGGGGCAGCTATCCTGCCTGTTTATGATGCAGTGTTGGGAGGAGGACAGATTAAATCCTATAATGTACGACACGAACAGACCGCGGTTTTCATGGCGGATGGCTATTACCGTACTACGGGCAAGATTGGAGTTTGTGCCTGTACATCCGGACCCGGCGCTACTAATTTTTTGACAGGGCTTTACAGCGCTTATGCTGATTCTATTCCGCTAATCGCTATTACTGGACAAGTTCCTAGAAGTCTCATTGGTAGGGATGCCTTTCAGGAGGCGCCTATTGTCCAGATGGCAAAACCGGTTACAAAAGCTGCTTATCTCATAGAAAATATTAACGACCTGCCGAAGATGTTACATGAAGCCTGGCACCTGGCCACTTCAGGCCGGAAAGGGCCCATACTCTTTGATTTTCCATTAGATGCACAGAAAAGCGAGATAGAAATTGATCTTGATGAATGGCTCAAGCAAGAAATACCCTTCCAAGATGTTCCTGCTCCTAGTCATAAGGAGATCGAGCAAGTGCTGGAGCAATTAAAGAAAGCCCGAATGCCTATTTTATTGGTTGGTGGAGGGATCCAACTGGCAGAGGCCTGGAAGGAACTCTACGAATTGGCTGAAATGTTAGGGATCCCGGTTGTCTCAACCCTGATGGGCAAAGATGCTTTCCCAAATGACCATCCCCTCTATGCAGGGATGATCGGCACAATCTGTCATACACCACTGGGGAATAAGATACTACTGGAATCCGATCTGGTAATCAATCTCGGAGGCCGTTTCTCGGATAGGACCACAGGCGATTTGACTGCATTTACTGACGGCCGTCAATTTATTCACGTCAATATCGACGCTAATGAGCTTAATCGTCAAGTCAAAACGGAGTTAGCTATTCATTCCGATTTGAAAGAGTTCCTACAGAGATTATGTGCAAGACTCAAAGAGGATAGCTGTGAACCTGACTCCAAAGCTAAGTTCAGTTATCCGTGGGATATAGATAATCTGAATGTGGAAAAGTCAAGATACTCCCGTCAAACAGACTTTGACACCTTTCCCATGAAACCTCAGAGAGCTATCGCTGAGTTGCGCAATCATCTTCAACGAGATGCGATAGTCACCCATGATTGTGGTATAAGTCAGATTTTGTCATCCCAACTGTATGAAGCGTATGATCCGAGAACGTACCTTATCACAGGGCGAGCTGGAACCATGGGCTGGGGGTTAGGTGCAGCGATGGCAGCCAAACTGGCTTACCCTGAAAGGCAATGTGTCAATTTGGTTGGAGATGGAAGCCTGGGTATGTCACTGGCTGATCTGGCTACTGCAGCTAAGCATAATATTCCAGTCATTATCTATCTGTTGAACAATTCTTTGTTTGGATTGATCAGACAGCAGCAGAATATGTTTTATGACAAACGGTGGATATCTACTGACCTCCATTACAATAATAGTGAATCCAGTCACTATAAGGGTATTGACTTTGTGACAACGGCTAAGGGGTTGGGCTTAGGAGCAGAACTTATTCAGGATCCTAAAGAAATCGGTCCCGCTTTAGAAAGAGCTCTTGCTGCAAACAAACCTTATTTGATCGAGCTAACCATAGATCCAACAGCCATGTGTTCGGTATCTGGTGATGGAACACTTGATGGAATCATAGAAAATATTTAACATGCCTGGCGCTTCACCACGATTTGCTCTGCAATAACTCAAAAATCAACAATGCGATGCTGACAGAGCGATAGATATAAGGGAAAAAACAACGTTAGGGATAAAGAAGTAACAAAGGGATGACATGAAGATTTCCAGTACAATCTGCATGCGTCCCTTTTTCTTGTAAAAAATATTCTAAATTTTCTTACGATAGCAGGATAAATCCTTATGGTGTTAAATAATTACTATAAGGTTATAAAGTTCTGGATCAAACATAGCTTTAATTAATCTAACCAAAAGCTTTAATCATAGCTGTAATCATCGAAAAATCCTCTTAATAAGATATAGGGTATGAATTTTTCTTTTGCTTGGACTGACCACCCTACCGTCATGAGGTGGAGAGAAATGAGAGGATAACATGAATACACGCATGGATAGAATTGAAGCTACATTATTAGAACAAAATTTAGAGAGTATTATTGGTATCCCTCAAGATAATGTTATCGTTACTTTGGAAAGGATTGCAGATTATGAGAGTATCATCGATTACCATGGTCGAACACGGCGGGTAAAGTTGAGATTTACACTATATACTGTTAATTGTGAAGATCCTTGGTCTTTTGTAGATGGTCCTGTATTGGAAATTCGTCATTTTTGTGTTTCCCCCCAGAACAAGGGTTATGGCACTAAATTCATTACGCATTTAACACAGTTACTGACCTTCGATATCGATACCATCATCTTGCAGGCCATGAACGTTAGAGCTGCGACTTTCTGGGAGAGGTTAGGTTTTTATTTTCACCCTCTTATGGATAAGAAGGAATTGAGAATGTACCTCCAGCTAGGGGTTGAAACAAAAAAAAATACCCTGCGTCCAGGGATAGCATAATTGCGCACTATGTCTAAAATTTATGTATTCTCAGAATACTTTAGCATGACGAAATATCGGAGGTCAATAGGACTTTGTATAAAGAAGCTGCAAGACAAGTTGTAGTCATATTTTGTGTTTAGATAAAAAATGGTTATTATACTATATTTGGAAGTAAATAATTTTACTATTATTAGTAAAAGTTATAGAATAGGAATATATAAACTCGATTTTGTAATATGATAGCACATGTAACACAATATTTAGCACGGAAGAGTGTATATATGTCAGCAGATGTTGTATTAAAGTATTGCCCTGAATATAGCGCAGATCTCCAAAGTCACCTTAAAAATGGTATTGACGAGATAGGTGGTATCAAGCGATTTGTTAACCCAGGGCAAAAAGTATTTTTAAAAGTTAATCTGCTCATGAAGAAAACACCGCAGGAAGCGGTGACCACTCATCCTGAGGTGGTGGAAGCTGTTGTCAGGCTTGTTCAGGAAGCTGGGGGAGTACCCATTATCGGAGATAGTCCGGGTGGACCCTATACCGTAAAAGCACTAAGAGGTATTTATAACCGCTCTGGTCTTCAGGATGTTGCGGAGAGAACGGGAGCAATTCTAAATGAGAACGTCGAACAAGTGACCGTATCTTACCCGGAAGGTAAGGTTATCAAGAGTCTGACCGTCACCAAAAGCATCCTTAATGCAGACGTGATCATACCAATCTCCAAACTAAAAACGCATGCCATGATGACGTTTACCGGTGCAGTTAAGGTTCTCTTTGGTATCGTCCCCGGGATGATCAAGGCTGAATATCATTTGAAACTGGCCAATGTCGACGATTTTGCTAATCTGCTTGTTGATATCTGTGAATGGGCTAAACCTACAATTCATATTATGGATGGTATCGTCGGTATGGAAGGTGATGGTCCATCCAGCGGGAAGCCACGTCATATTGGTGCACTTTTAATCAGTCAGGATCCCTATGCGCTTGATGTAGCGGCCTGTTCATTGATCGGGCTTAAGCCCCATTACGTTCCAACGATAAAAGCTGCGCAGCAAAGGGGTTTCATTTCCAGTACGGAAGAGATTATTTACAGAGGCGATAGCCGATCGATATGGAATATTAAGAACTTCACCTTACCGAGGAGTATGGCGGTTAATTTTCTTGACCACCTTCCCATACCGGAATCCTTTAATCGCCTTCTTGTCAAACAACTTAGACCTTTTCCTGTTTTCAGTGAAGAAATGTGCGTAAGTTGCGGGGACTGCCTTGGACATTGTCCCCCAAAAGCTATTGTCTTTGACCAGAAGAAAAAACCGCAGGTTGACCTGCAGTCTTGCATCCGCTGTTTTTGCTGTCAGGAACTATGTCCGAAGAAGGCGGTTAACATCAGTAAGCCTTTAATTGGCAGACTCCTGTTCCGGTAGCTTCCGCGTCCAACGCTCACTATCCCTTAAACGATATTTTTCCATCATGGCTTCAAAAGCTTCTTCCAGGTCAATATGCAGTGAGTTTGCCATACATACGATAATGAAGAGGATATCAGCCATTTCTAAAGCCAGATTGCCTTCCGGTTCCGATAGTTTTTTCGGTTTTTGTCCGTAACGATGGTTGACTTCCCTGGCTAATTCGCCGACTTCTTCGATAAGTCTAAGCATCATGGATGAGGGCTGCCAGTAGCCTTCCTCAAACTGGGAGATCCATTGATCGACTTCTTTTTGCCAACCTTTGATATCCATATATCAATAACTCCTTGCATATGGTATGACAGGGATAATTTTAAAGGATTTTTTTTTAGAGGGCAAGGGATTTGAAAATCTTCGTAGAATCATATTCTATTGATTTATCTTTACAAGGGGTGAGACCGTGACTGACATTTTGATGCAATTCCGCGCTTCTAATTGGCAGGTTATACTAGACATGCTTGACATTGCTGTCGTTGCGGTTATTATCTACCAACTCCTTATGCTGATCAAGGGCACGAGGGCAGTTCAACTTCTTAAAGGTCTTTTCATTCTGCTTATAGTTTCCCTTTTTTCTAGTAAATTGGGACTGACAACCTTAAACTGGATGCTGGATAATGTCTGGACTATGTTGCTCGTAGCTTTGCCCGTTGTTTTCCAGCCTGAACTTCGGAGAGCTTTGGAACAGCTTGGCAGGGGGAAATTTATAATCATGCATTCATCCACAACGGGACCAGAAGAATATAAGAAACTGATCGATGAATTGGTCAGGTGCGGACAGGTTCTTGCCCAAAGCCGTATTGGCGGGCTGATCGTCATCGAGAAGAATACAGGTATTCAGGAGTTTATCGATACTGGGGTTAAGATTGATGGTGTGGTATCATCCGAATTCCTGATCAATCTCTTTATCCCTAAATCACCTTTGCATGATGGAGCTGTTATTATTCGGGGAGACAGAGTAGCAGCAGCAGGATGCTTCTTACCTCTTACTCAGGATACCAGATTGGAGAAGGATCTCGGTACCAGACATCGTGCGGCTTTAGGATTATCGGAAGTATCCGATGCTCTGGTCATCATTATTTCTGAGGAAACTGGTGTTATTTCTGCAGCCAAGAATGGTGAGCTGATCCGCTTCCTTGATGAAAAGAGCCTGCGTGACCTCTTAAAGAATGAAATCCTCGTAGAAAAAGCTTCGGGTTATAACCCGTTTAGGAGGGGAACCGATGCGTGATATAATCAAACGAAATCTTGGATATAAAGTAGTATCCCTCCTCCTGGCCATAATTCTATGGTTATGGATTCTCAGTCAAAATGAAACCACAGGCTTATTTGGCAAACATACGTTGAATGTGCCGTTGGTTATATATAACCAGCCTCCTAACCTGGTGGTTATGTCCAACATACCCTCAGTCTCTGTACGTTTAGACAATAATAATGAAGGGATCAATACCGAAGAGCTATTCGCTTTTGTAGACTTGAAAGATGCCGTTGCCGGTGAACACTCATATAAGGTTCAGATAGATCACCCTGAAGGTGTAAAGATTGAGAACACTAACCCCAGTAATGTGATCATTCGATTGGATATGGTTAAAGATAAGATAGTGCCTGTCATCGCCCAGGTTGAAGGTACTCCTGCAGCCGGATTTGTCGCTGGACAGCCGCTTGTCACTCCACCGGTCGTCAATGTCAGGGGACCAACATCGATCCTGGAAAAGTTGGATAGTGTGGTTGTTGAAGCCAATGTTACCGGGATGACAGAAAGTATGCGAGGTTCAAGGCCCGTTTCGTTCAGAGATCTGGAAGGCAAGGGCATTTTTGCCCCCGATCCTAATCTTAAATCTTTGCATGCTTATCCCGATAATGTAGAAGTTGTCATCCCGATCTATCCGAAAGGTACTGCGAGTAAGACCGTTCCAATTCGTGTCTCGAAACGGGGAACTCCTGAAAGCGGTATGACAGTAAGACTCGTGACCCCTGTTCCCTCTCAGGTTGAATTATTAGGAGACGAAGAGATTCTTAAAAGTATTGAGGCAGTGACCTTGAATCCTGTCAATGTCACCGGACTTAGCGCCAATCGAGTATTGGATATTCCTCTCAAAACGGTTACTCTGCCGGAAGGTGTATCCTTCGCTGAAGGAACAAAGCTCAGCGTTATGGTCTATATTGGGCCAAGCTCTGTCAACCGTACCATTCAGGCTATACCGGTGGGAATAAAGAATATTCCGCAAGGACTTAAAGCAGATACTATTCCTTCTATCGATATTGTTGTCAATGGCTACCCTGATATTCTGGATACGTTGAAATCAGGTGATATATCAGCCTGGGTAGATGCGACCAATTTGATTGCAGGGACTCACTCTGAGATGACCGTCCTTTGGAAAGTACCTTCTGGAGTAGCAATGGTCAAAGTACCAAAAGTCGAACTTGTCCTTAAGGATACTACCCCTACTCCAGGAGATACATCAGGGGAAGGTGGTCAAGAAGTTGGAGGAACACCAGGTATTTCTTTACCTGTTCAGGTCATCAATATTATTGAGGGTGGTGGCAACCAAAAGAGTGTAGATGATACCACTGATAAAAAGCCTTAATAACCCTAGGAAACTGATTTGACAGCTTATAGGAGAGAATTCGTGTGAATCTAATTTGGTCCGATCTCAAAATACCTGTAAACCAGGATGAGGCATATTTGCCTCATCTTTTGGCCACTAGGATGAAAGTTCCCCCAGAAAGTATCAAAAATTGGCGCATTATTCGTCGCTCCATCGATGCCCGTAAGAAGCCGGAGATTTTTTACGTCTATACCCTTGAGTTTACTTTGGATATCCCACCGAAAGTATTTAGAAAAACCATGACCCGATTTCCACAGTTAAAGGAAAAGCTCCCGGTCCAGGAATACGTCATTCCATCCAAGCCCGAAAAAAGGCTCTCCACCAGACCTGTTGTGGTGGGAACCGGACCGGCGGGCTATTTCGCCGCTTTAGCTTTAGCGAAAAAGGGATATCGGCCCCTTGTCCTGGAAAGAGGGGATAAGGTCGAAGAACGAACCAGGGCTGTCAATCAGTTTTGGGAAAAAGGGGTACTTGATACTAAGTCCAATGTACAGTTTGGTGAGGGCGGAGCGGGGACTTTCTCTGATGGTAAGCTGACGACTCGGATCGACGATCATCGAGTCAGAGATGTTTTAGAAACATTTGTGGAATGTGGGGCCTACCCTGAAATTCTCTACGTTGCCAAACCTCATATTGGTACGGATGTACTTAAAAAAGTAGTGGCTAGTATGCGGACAAGGATCGAATCACTAGGTGGTGAGATCCTTTTCAGAACGCAGTTAACAGGGCTTATGACTAAGGATCAGAAGGTTCAAGCGATAGAGATTAACCACAAAGAGATGATCTCAGCTGAAGCAGTGATACTGGCTGTAGGACACAGCGCACGTGATGTCTATGAGTTTTTGCAGCGGCTGGGGGTTGCATTGGAACCTAAACCTTTTGCCATCGGATTACGGGTGGAACACAATCAGGATTTAATCAATAGATTACAATACGGAACTTCTCATCATCCCTTCCTGGGAGCTGCTGATTACCAGTTAACCTATAAGGATGAGATGACAGGACGAGGTGCTTACTCTTTTTGTATGTGTCCCGGAGGGTTAGTGGTGGCCTCTTCTTCGGAAGAGAATGGGGTGGTGACTAACGGCATGAGTAACTTTGCCAGAGACAGTGGAGTTGCCAACAGTGCTATCGTCGTCACGGTGCGAACCACTGATTTTGCTACAAGGGATGCCTTGGCTGGGGTGGAGTTTCAAAGAGAGTGGGAACAAAAAGCTTTTGTCGCCGGTGGGAGCAACTACCATGTTCCAGTTCAATCTGTGCATGATTTTCTGAGTGGTAAGCTCACGTCCCAATTTGAACTCCTTCCAACTTATAAGCCTGGGTTTGCTCCTGTTGATCTACATACCATACTTCCGACAGAAATCGGAACAGTTTTGGAGAGAGCATTACAGGCATTTGATGGTAAATTGAAAGGGTTTGCCGGGGAAGACGCAACTCTGAGCGGTGTTGAATCGAGAACAAGTGCTCCGGTCAGGATATTGCGCGATGATACCGGCCAGTCCCTGACACTGCGAGGGCTTTATCCAGCGGGTGAAGGAGCAGGCTATGCAGGTGGGATCACCAGCTCAGCAGTGGATGGGCTACGGGCAGCCGAGAAAGTAATGCAGCAGTATGCACCTGCTGAATAGAAAGTCAGATTAGATTGGAAGGGAGAACGAAGCATTGGCTAGACTTTTTGGTACAGATGGAGTAAGAGGAGAAGCAAATAAGGAGCTTACCCCAGAATTGGCTTTTCGCCTGGGTAAAGCCGGAGCTTATGTCTTAGGCAAGGGTCATGAGAAAGCAAAGATTGTCATCGGAAAAGATACCCGTATCTCGGGAGATATGTTGGAAGCTGCCCTGATAGCAGGAATTTGCTCGATGGGAGCAGATGTACTTAAAGTGGGTATCCTTCCTACGCCGGGCATCGCCTATTTGACCCGGACGATGAGTGCTAGTGCTGGTGTTGTCATATCTGCCTCTCATAATCCTTATCAGGATAACGGAATTAAATTCTTCGCGGGCAGCGGATTTAAACTTCCTGACGAGATGGAAGAGCAAATCGAAAAGACTCTTGAGGTATTAGATCATTTGGAGTTGCCTTCAGGTTGTGAAATTGGCCGAATCATTGAAGTTGAAAACGCTGTTGGCCATTACGCAGAATTCCTGAAGAAGACAGCAGTACCTCTTAATGGCCTTAAAGTGGTTTTGGACTGTGCCAACGGTGCAGTTTCGGAAGTAGGCCCGAAAGTTCTTACCGAACTTGGGGCTGAGGTTATCCCCTTATTCAATCAACCGGATGGCATCAATATCAACGTGAATTGCGGTTCCACCCATCCCGACACTTTAGCGAGAGCGGTATTGGAACATGGTGCGGACATTGGCTTAGCTTGCGACGGGGATGCCGATCGAATTATGGCTGTTGATGAAAACGGAAATATCGTCGATGGAGACTTTATCATGGTGATCTGTGCGTTAGCCCTGAAAGAGAAAGGTAAATTGAAGAATGACGCCATTACTGTGACCGTCATGAGCAATATGGGACTGCATAAAGCACTTAAAGGTGCAGGGATCAAAATCTATGAGACCAAGGTCGGCGACCGTTATGTCATGGAAAAGCTTATGGAATCAGGTACAGTTCTCGGTGGAGAACAATCCGGACATATTATCTTTCTGGAACACAATACCACCGGAGATGGTCTGTTATCCGGTATTCAACTATTAACGGTATTAAAAGAAAAAGATCAGAACCTCTCAGCACTTGCAGCTCAGATGCAGAGATTCCCTCAGGTCTTAGTGAACTGCAGGGTTAACGATAAAGACAGAGTGATGAGTAATGAGGACGTCAATTCTAAGATTCAGGAAGTTCAAGCTAGTCTGGGTGAAGATGGCCGAATATTGGTCAGACCTTCCGGGACAGAACCGCTCGTTCGGGTGATGCTGGAGGGACCAGACCAGGAAGAACTGCAGAGGCTTGCTGATGATGTGATTGAAGTCATCAAGTTAATTGATTAAACAATTTAAACGCTGTATCCTAAAAAAATAAAGATCGAAAAGTAAGTAGCAAAAATTTAAGTATATAACTCAACTTTCCCACTTGGAAAACTTATATTTTTAAATATCTTATAGATAC